>VGDH01000103.1 GCA_016869835.1 Alphaproteobacteria bacterium | reverse complement strand
GTCCTTGCTCGAGACCCGCAGTTTCGACGGCATCATGATTTCAGTGGCCACGCAGGCCCGGCTGCCCGAGGTGGCGCAGCTGATCAAGGGCTTGCGGTCATTTCAAACCCCGACGCCGCCCATCATCATTGGCGGTCCTGTGATTTCGATGGCAGAGGATCTGGCGTCATGTACAGGTGCTGATTATGCCTTCGGCGACATTGGTATCGCACTTGAAACCATTGGCCTCAAGTCCGATGCCTTGTACACACTGCGGCGTGCTTAAACCTCCGTTGTCCCGAATAATCGGGCGGGCGGCAAACGAGGCGAATAACTCGTGAATACGGATACAAATCAACTTCATGTGGGCATGTCCATGCCGCTCATTGACCCCGAGCTGCTGTCGGAGATCGTTGCCACAGCCGGGGATATCTGTCTTGTGGTCTCAGCCGACGGGCATGTCACCAGTGTGCTGGCCAACCCCCATCATACCTCTTTCGGGCGTTTGTGGCATTGGGTCGGGCGCATGGTCGCCGACATCATGACGGGCGAAAGCCACGAAAAGTTCCAGCGTCGTCTTGAAGAGCTTCAGGCGCCCGGTGCGCGCTCGGTCTCGGTCGAATTGAACCACGTCGATGAAGGCATTTCCGAATTTCCCATCCGCTACACCATGCATTGCATCGGCCCGGATCGGGCGATCCTGATGCTGGGGCGCGATCTGCGTCCGATTGCCGAGATGCAGCAACAGCTGGTCATGGCGCAGATGGTGCTGGAACGCGATTATGAAAACCAGCGCGAGATGGACACCCGCTATCGGGTCTTGATGGAGGCTACGCGCGACGCTGTTCTTCTGGTGGGCATGAACAACGGGCGCATCGCCGATCTGAACGCGGCTGCCGCAACCATGCTGGGCGGCTCGCGCCAAGAGCTTTTGGGCGCGGCCATTGCGCAAGAGTTCGAGGGGCGCCGTCGCGGCGAGTTTCTGGAAAGCCTGACCAACACCGCCGCCGCCACGGCGTCGAGCCCGGTGGAACTTGTCGCGCGGCGCTCGCAGCGCAAGTTGCGGGTGGTGCCCAAGCTTTTCCGAACGGCAGGCGAACGTTTGCTCTTGTGCCGCATTGAAGGCAATGACGCCGCCTTGCGCGCTCAAAACGACATCGCTGAGAATCTGGAGCGGCTGTTTCACGAAGGCGTCGATGGCTTCGTGCTGCTGGACGATGACGGCGTGATCACCGCCGCCAACGAATCCTTCCTCAAGCTGACCGATTCCTCGCATGTCACCAGTGTGCGCGGGCGCTCGATGGCTGATTTTCTGGCGCGCGGCAGCGTCGATCTGCGTGTCCTGCTCGACAATACCCGGCGTGCCAAGCAGCTTCGGCTTTACGCAACCAAGGTGCTGAACGAATTCAACGGGCAGGTTCCGGTCGAGATTTCGGCGACCTACCTGAATGACCGGCCCAAGCCCGGCTATGGCCTGGTTATCCGCGATGCCAGCCGAACCGAGATCCTGCGTCGCACCGACCTGACCACGGGCGCGGATAACATGCGATCGGTGATTGAGCTTGTGGGGTCCTCAACGCTCAAGGACATTGTGGCTGAAACCACCGAAGTTGTTGAAAAGATGTGCATCCAGACCGCCGTTGACCTGACGCGTAACAACCGCGTGGCAGCGGCCGAAATGCTGGGCCTGTCGCGGCAGTCCTTGTATGTCAAGTTGCGCAAATTTGGGCTTCTGGCCAAGGACGAATGACATCGGGCGGTCCGGGCTGCTTGCCGCATCGAAAAGGACGTGCGGGCACCTTTCGGGGTGCCTTTGCATTTTATCCGATCCAGAGCGGCGCAACTTGATCTGTGTCAATCTGAATTGATTGAATGGGTGTAACGTAAACTGGACAGTTTACGGAGGCCCACATGCGGATCCTTTTCGTTCACCCCAACTACCATTCCGGTGGTGCCGAGATTGCCGGCACCTGGCCGCCGGCCTGGGTGGCCTATCTGGCCGGTTCGCTGCGCGCGGCTGGGTTCGATGACATTCATTTCATCGACGCGATGACCGAAAACGTCACGTCAGAGGATCTGCGACAGCGCATGATCGACCTGGCCCCCGATGTTGTGGGGACTACGGCGATCACCCCGGCGATCTATGTGGCCGAAGAGGTTCTGAAGCTCGCATCCGAGGTGGTGCCGGGCGCGCTGCGCGTCTTGGGCGGTATCCATGCCACCTTCATGTATCCGCAGGTCCTGTCCGAGGCGCCTTGGGTTGACGTCATCGTGCGCGGCGAGGGCGAAGAGATCATGACAGCCCTCATGCAGGCCCGCCGCGATGGCCGCTGGCCGGCGGATGCCTGCAAGATCAATGCTTGGCCTTCAAGGATGGCGACGAGATCGTCGCCACCCCTGCGGCATCGACGGTCAAGAACCTGGACGGGATCGACCCGGACTGGACCATTCTCGACTGGTCGAAATACCTTTACACGCCCCGTGGCGTGCGTGTGGCCATCCCCAACATGGCGCGCGGTTGCCCGTTTACCTGTTCCTTCTGCAGCCAGTGGAAATTCTGGCGCGACTACCGGGTGCGCGACCCGAAAAAGGTCGCGGATGAGATCGAGCGGCTGGTCAATGACCATCAGGTTGGATTTTTCATTCTGGCCGATGAAGAACCCACCATCAATCGCCGCAAGTTCATCGAATTCTGCGAAGAGTTGATCGCGCGCGGCCTGCCTGACCGGGTGAAATGGGGCATCAATACCCGCGTGACCGATATCATGCGCGACCGCAAACTCTTGCCCCTGTTCCGCCAGGCGGGGTTGGTGCATGTGTCCTTGGGCACCGAGGCGGCGGCGCAATTGAAGCTGGATCAATTCAACAAGGAAACCACGGTTGCCGACAACAAGCTGGCGATCAAGCTGCTGCGCGATGCCGATATCTTTGTCGAAGCGCAGTTCATCGTCGGGTTGGACAATGAAACACCCGAAACGCTGGAAGAAACCTTCCAGATGGCCTGGGATTGGCAGCCCGATCTGGCCAACTGGGCGATGTATACGCCCTGGCCCTTTACGCCCCTGTTCCAGGAATTGCGCGATCAGGTCGAGGTTTACGACTTTTCGAAATACAACTTCGTCACGCCCATCATGAAACCTGCCGCCATGACTCGGGGCGAGCTTTTGAACGGTGTGATGAAGAACTATCGCCGCTTCTACATGCGCAAGGCGCTGTTCCATTACCCATGGCGCGGCACCGGGTTCCGGCGGAAGTATCTTATGGGTTGCCTCAAGGCTTTCCTCAAGGCAGGCGTCGGGCGCACCTTCTATGACCTTGGAAAGGCGGGCTATTGGGGGCCACAGTCCAAGGCTAAGGTGGATTTCCACTTTGACGAGACCCGCACCATCGCCGAGGCGCAGATGCAGGACTGGGACGCCACCGCCGACCGCGCCGCGCGGGCGCGCGAGCGTCAGCAGGCGGTGCGGGCCCAGGTGAAAGAGCGCGTGGCAGAAAGGGCCAAGGAGGCCGCTTTCCAATTGCCCGCCGATGCCGGTCCGATCATGGCCTGCGGGGGTGGCAAGCAGCAGATGCAGGAACCGGCGGAATAGGTCGATGGACAGCGCTGACCGCATCGGCCCCAACGCGCTCTTGCAACTGGTGCCGGTGCTGGACCGCAGCTTGGGCATTGCTGAACGCGCGGCGCTTTTCGCGCGCGCCGGGGTGCCGCTGCCGCCGCCGGATGCCGGCATGTGGCCCGAGGCCGAGGTGGCGCGGCTTCACCGCGCGGTGGTGCAGGCCCGCCCTGATCTTGCCCCCGGCCTGATGCGGGCTGCGGGCCTTGCAACCGCCGATTGCATCCTGGCCAACCGTATTCCGCACCCGGCCAAGACCCTGATCGGCGCACTACCTGCCACTTTGGGCGCGCGCCTTTTGACGGCGGCCATCGGCAAACATGCCTGGACCTTTGCCGGATCGGGCCGGTTTCATGTTGCGCGACATCGGCCCCTCACCTTGGTCATTGCGGCCAACCCGCTGGCCTGCGGGGCCGGTGATGCCCCCAGTTGCCACTGGCATGCCGCCGTGTTCGAGCGGCTTTACGCCACGCTGGTCTGGCCGCGCCTAAGCGTTAGCGAAACCAGCTGCTGCGCCTGTGGCGATGGCGCCTGCCGGTTCGAGGTCTTGCCAGAAGTCTAAGCTTGCTCGACTCAAAGATGTAATGCTAGGTTGACACATGGCCGTATCGCAAACCTTACACTCATCCGCCTATCCGCAGCCGCGCGCGATGCTGGAGTTGATCAAGCCGATCACCTGGTTCCCGCCGATGTGGGCTTACCTGTGTGGCGTGGTGTCGGTCGGGGCCTCGCCCCTGGCGGCGCTTCCCTTGGTGATCCTGGGCATCGTGCTGGCCGGTCCGGTGGTCTGCGGCATGAGCCAGGCCGCAAATGACTGGTGCGACCGTCATGTCGATGCGGTGAACGAACCAAACCGCCCGATCCCCTCAGGCCGGATCCCCGGCCGCTGGGGCCTGTGGATTGCGCTGGCCATGTCGGGCCTGTCGCTGGCGCTAGGTTGGATGCTTGGCCCCTGGGGCTTTGCCGCGACCGTGCTGGGCGTGCTGGCGGCCTGGGCCTATTCTGCCGAACCTGTTCGGCTCAAGAGGTCTGGCTGGTGGGGGGCGGGGCTTGTCGGCCTGTGCTACGAAGGGCTGCCCTGGTTCACCGGGGCGGCCGTTCTGTCCGCCGGCATGCCGTCGTTCGAGATTGTGACGGTTGCGCTTCTTTACGCTTTTGGCGCGCATGGCATCATGACGCTGAATGATTTCAAGGCCTTGGAAGGCGACCGCCAGCATGGCGTGCGCTCGCTTCCCGTGACGCTTGGCCCCGATGTCGCGGCGCGGCTGGCCTGCACGGTCATGGCGCTGGCCCAGGCGCTGGTAATCGCGCTTCTGCTGGTCTGGGGGCGGCCCTGGCACGCCCTGGCGATCACCGTTCTGTTATTGGCGCAGTTTCGGGCCATGAAAACCCTTCTGGCCGATCCCAAGGGCAAGGCGCCTTGGTATAATGCCACCGGCATCGGCATGTATGTCAGCGGCATGATGATTTCGGCCTTTGCCCTGCGCAGCCTTGGGAATGTGCCGTGACCTTGTCATGGCTCTCCATCTTCCGGCTTGGCCTTGTGCAGCTGTGCCTTGGCGCGTTGGTGGTTCTGATGACCTCGACGCTGAACCGCGTGATGGTGGTCGAACTGGCCCTTCCGGCCGTGCTGCCGGGCCTGTTGGTCGGGCTGCATTACGCCATTCAGATCACGCGCCCCAATTGGGGCTTTCGGTCGGACACGCGGGGCAACCGGACACGCTTTGTCATTCTGGGCATGGCGGTTCTGGCGCTTGGCGCCTTTCTGGCCACGCTGGGGATGGTCTGGACGCAGACCGCCTATCTGGCCGGGCTGGTGCTGTCGGTTCTCGCCTATACGCTGATCGGGCTGGGGGTAGGGGCCTCGGGCACCTCGCTTCTGGCGCTTCTGGCCACAGCCACCGATCCGCGCAGGCGCGCGGCGGCGGCGACGATCACCTGGCTGATGATGATCTTCGGCATTGCTGTCACGGCCACCGTGGTAGGCAAGGCGCTGGACCCTTATTCGGCCGAGCGGCTGTTGGAGCTTGTGGCGCTGGTTGGCGCCCTTGCGGTGGCGCTGACCACCGCGGCCATTTGGGGCATCGAACGACGTCATCGCAGCGCCAGCCCCGTTCCAGCCGAGGCGCCAGTGCCCTTCCGCGCCGGTCTGGCCGAGGTCTGGGCGGAGCGTCGGGCACGGCATTTCACCTTGTTCATCTTCCTGTCGATGACCGCCTATTTCATGCAAGAGCTGATCCTTGAGCCCTATGCGGGCCTGAGTTTCGGCCTGACGCCGGGCCAGTCGACCCAGCTTTCCGGGGCGCAGAATGGCGGGGTGTTTGTCGGCATGTTGCTGGTGGGCATTGCGGCCACCGGCCTTCGCATTGGCTCGCTGCGGGCCTGGATCATGGCGGGCTGCCTTGGCTCGGCGCTTTCCTTGCTGACGCTCGCTTTGATTGGCCAGACGTCCGAGGGCGACGCGCTTTTGCTGCCGGCGACGGTAGCCCTGGGCCTTTTCAACGGCATGTTCGCGGTTGCCGCCATCGGGTCGATGATGGCGCTGGCGGGCGAGGGGCGGGCGGCGCGGGAAGGCACGCGCATGGGCCTGTGGGGTGCCTCTCAGGCGATTGCGGCGGGGCTTGGTGGGCTTTTCGGCGCGGCGGCGGTGGATGTCGCACGCCAGCTGACCGATGACGCCACCGCCTTCGGGCTCGTCTTTACCTTTGAGGCGGGGCTTTTCGTCATCGCCGCCATCATAGCGCAGCAGATCATCGGAGCGGCCCGGCGCGCCACTCTGACAGCGGATTTTCAGGGGGATAAGCCATGACCCACGGTATGACGAACGGCATGACCTATGATGTGGTGGTGATCGGCGGCGGCCCTTCCGGGGCCACGGCGGCCAACGATCTGGCGCGCGCAGGCCGCAAGGTGGCGATGCTGGACCGGGCCGGGCGGATCAAACCCTGTGGCGGGGCCGTGCCGCCCCGGATGATTGCCGATTTCGACATTCCGGCCAGCCAGATCGTCGCGCAGATCAACGTCGCGCGCATGATCTCGCCCACGGGCCGCGCGGTGGACATCGCCATCGAGAACGGCTTTGTCGGCATGGTGGACCGCGAACATTTCGACGAGTTTCTGCGCCTTCGTGCCGTTGGCCATGGCGCCACCCGCCTGACCGGCACCTATCTGCGGATCGAGCGGGACGCGGGCGGCACCCATGTGATCTATCGCGACAAGACCTCGGGCGAGGAAGTTCGGTTGACCACGAAACTGGTGATCGGGGCCGATGGCGCCCGGTCGAACGTGGCCAAAACCGAAGTGCCGGGTGGCGACAAGATCCCTTATGTCATCGCCTATCACGAGATCATCAAGGCCCCGCCCGCCAATGCCGCTTATGATCCGGCGCGCTGTGATGTCATCTATGACGGCCGCATCAGCCCCGATTTCTATGGCTGGGTCTTTCCGCACGGCGATCAGGCCAGCGTCGGTATGGGAACCGGGATTGACGGGATCGACCTGAAACAGGCGACAGCCGATCTTCGGGCCGCCTCGGGCCTTGCAGGCTGCGAAACCATCCGCCGCGAGGGCGCGCCCATTCCGCTGCATCCGATGGATCGCTGGGACAATGGCCGCGACGTGGTTCTGGCGGGCGATGCCGCCGGGGTCGTGGCACCTTCCTCGGGCGAGGGGATCTATTACGCCATGGTCGGGGGGCGCGTCGCGGCCACGGCGGCGCAGGCCATGCTGGCCTCGGGCCGGGCGAAAGACCTGGCTCTGGCACGCAAGCTGTTCATGAAGGAGCATAAAATGGTGTTCCGGGTGCTGCGCAGCATGCAGGACGCCTATTACAGGTCGGACGAACGGCGCGAGCGTTTCGTCAGCCTTTGTCATGACATCGACGTGCAGCGCCTGACGTTCGAGGCCTATATGAACAAGAAGCTGGTCCGCGCCCGCCCGCTTGCCCATCTCAAGATCGGGTTCAAGAACCTGACCCATCTTCTGGGCCTCGTCTCGCCGGTCCACACATGACCGAGATGATCCCGGCCTGGGTCAATGGCACGCTGACACAGGTGGAAAAGCTTGAGGTGCATCAGCGCGGGCTGCGCCACAAGGCGGTGTCGGTCTTTGTGATGCGTGGGCGCGAGGTGCTGTTGCAGCGCCGCGCGCTTGGCAAATACCACACGCCGGGGCTTTGGGCGAACACCTGCTGCACCCATCCGCGTTGGGGCGAAAGCGATGCCGATTGCGCGCGCCGCCGTCTGGCCGAGGAATTGGGCATCATCGGTCTGGCCCTGCAGCGCAGCGGCGGCATCGAATACCGCGCCGAGGTGGGGGGCGGGCTGATCGAGCATGAGCTGGTCGAGGTATTCTCTGCCCAAGCGCCGGCCGGGCTGACCCCGGATCCCGACCCGGCCGAAGTGATGCAGACCCGCTGGATCACGCTCGAGGCGCTGGTCGTTGAGATCCGCGCCACGCCCGAGGCCTTTACGCCCTGGTTGCGCATCTATGTGGCCGAGGGCATGGCCGAAGCCGCGGTCTGAGACCGCCCAACTTCGTCCAAACCCATCCAGGTCATGCCCCCTTTGCCCGCAAGCGCGCGGACCGCGTATCTTGCCGCGCGGCGGGGCTAAACCATGTCTGGCATCTGCACCAAAAATCTCTGGTAAACGGGCCGAGCACAAGAGATTGTTGGCCTATGGATGTCATCTCGCTGGTCGGCATCGTCGCCGCGCTTTTCATCGTCATCAGCCTGAGCGAGCCTTTGGCCGACTGGTTGCGGCTGCCCTATACCGTGGTTTTGGCCATCATCGGCACGCTGATCGGCATTGGCGCGGCCTCGCTCTCATCTCCGCAAAGCGTGGTGGTCGATCCGCTGATCGACCCGCTGGCGGCCGCCGAACAGCTTGAGGTCGCGATCCGCGCCAATGTGTTCTTGTATGTGCTGCTGCCGACGCTGCTGTTTCAGGTCTCGCTGGGCCTGAACCTGCGCCGCATGGCCGAAGATTGGGTGCCCATCCTTGTCATGGCGGTGCTGGCGGTGGTCGTCTCGACCTTTGCCATCGGGCTGGCGCTTTTGCCCTTTACCGAACTGTCGCTGGTGGCCTGCCTCCTGCTTGGGGCCATTGTCGCCACGACCGACCCCTCGGCCGTGGTCTCGATCTTTCGCAACATCGCCGCCCCGCAGCGCCTGACCCGGATCGTCGAGGGCGAAAGCCTTTTGAACGACGCCGCCGCCATTGCGCTTTTCGGCTTTTTCCTGACCTTCGTGATGCTGGGGGTGCCGAACCCCACCTTGCAGGATGCGCTTGTCGGCTTTCCGACGATGATACTTGGCGGGCTTGGTCTGGGCTGGGTCCTGGGGCGGGCCTGTCTGAGCGTCCTGTCCTTGCTGGGCCGCTTTGCGCTGGCGCAGATTTCGCTCAGCGTCGCCTTGCCCTATGTTACTTATCTTGTGGCAGATCAGGTCTTTGGCGTCTCGGGCGTGGTGGCGGTTGTCATGGCTGGCATGACGCTCAACTACCTTGGGCCGGGGCGGCTCTCGCCCAACAACTGGACCAGCCTGCGCGAGCTTTGGGATGTGCTGGCGCATTGGGCGGGGGCCTTGATCTTTCTTCTGGCCGCACTTCTGGTGCCGCGGCTTCTGGGCGATGTGCGGCTTTACGACATCTTCCTGATCCTTGTCGTCGTGGTGGCGGCTACCTCGGCGCGGCTGTTCATGCTTTATGTGATCCTGCCCGGTCTTGCCGCCTTCAAGCTCTCGCCACGGGTGGACCAGCCCTATCGGGTGGCGATGCTGTGGGGGGGGCTGCGGGGGGCCGTGACCCTGGCGCTGGCGCTGGCCGTGTCAGAGAACTTCCGCGTGCCGATGGACGTCAAGCGCGATGTCGGGATTCTGGCAACCGGTTTCACGCTGTTCACGCTTTTGGTGCAGGGCACCACGCTGCGCCGCGTGATCTCTTTTCTCGGGCTTGACCGGCTTGCACCGCTGGACCGGGCGCTGTCCAGCCAGGTGGTCGCCGTCGCCTTGCAGAACGTGCGCGAAGAGGTCGCTGAAACCGCGCGCAACCATGATCTGACCCATGACATAGTGCGATCCGAGGCCAAGCGCTTTGGCGAAAGGCTGAACTCGGCCATCGAAAAGGCCGAGGCCGCCGATGACATTCCCGACCGCGACCGCATCACGCTTGGCCTTGTCGCGCTGGCCGGGCGCGAGCGCGACATGATCCTTGAAACCTTTCGCGAGCAACTGTTGTCCCCGCGACTGGTGGAACAGATGCTGTCGGATGCCGACCGGCTGATCGAACGCACCCGCGCAGGGGGGCGCGAGGAATACCGGGCCGCCGGGCGGCTTAGTCTGGCGCATGGGCGGGGCTATTGGCTGGCCAATCTGGTGCACAACCGGCTGCGCATCTCGGGGCCTTTGGCGCGGCTGACTGCGGACCGGTTCGAGATTTTGCTGAACCAGCGTTTGGTGCTGCGCGACCTGCACAGCTATATCGAAACCAAGATCCGCCGCATCCATGGCCGCCGGGTAGCCGATCTCTTGCACGAACTCTTGCGTCGGCGCGAGGACGAGACCCAGGCCGCGCTTGAAGGGCTGCGGCTGCAATATCCCGGCTATGCCGAAAAGACCGAACGGCGGTTCCTGCGGCGCATCTCGTTGCGACTGGAAGAGCGGGAATATGATATCCTGCTGGCCGACGGTATCATCGGCAGCGAGCTTCATACCACCTTGAAACAGGGTCTTGCCGCCGTGCTGCGCGAGGCTGAACAACGGCCGCCGCTGGATCTTGCAGTGCAGAAAACCGAACTGGTGCGGCAGTTTCCGCTGTTCAGCGACATGGACGAGGACAGCCGCAAACGGCTCGCCCGGGCGCTGCGCACCCGCTATGTCCAGCCAGGTGATGTCTTGCGGCGCAAGGGCGACATCCCGCGTCAGGTCTGCTTCATCGCCACAGGCGCGGTCGAAGTCGAAACTGCCGGGCAGCGGGTGCGCTTGGGGCGGGGCGACATGTTCGGCCAACTGACCATTCTCAGCCGCCAGACCCGGCGTTCCCAGATCACCGCCATCAGCCACACCACGCTTCTGGTGCTGGACGAAACCCGGTTCCGCCGCCTGTTGAAACGCAGCCAGTCCCTGCGTGATGCCGTGGTGAAAAGCGCGGAAAAACGCGGTCTGGATGCGGCGAACCTGAACCTGTGATCCATGGCCAAGGCGCCAAGTCCGGATGGCCTGCCCCAATCTAGTGGTCCGCTTTTAGTCTTAGTGCATGATTGGTCTTGACGCTACGGCTGGCGTGGCCGGCGGAGCGGCTCCGGATGGCGTAGCCGGCCACTGGATGACCTCGGGAGCTGG
>VGDH01000102.1 GCA_016869835.1 Alphaproteobacteria bacterium | reverse complement strand
TCTATAACACTTGATAACTTTTGGTGAGCAAAACAAAAGGCGCCCGATGGAGCCTAAGTGCCTGATATATCTATGAGATTTGGCTCCGGCGGTAGGGATCGAACCTACGACCAATTGATTAACAGTCAACTGCTCTACCGCTGAGCTACGCCGGAACACGGGGGGTCGTATAGCAATGGCTCCGGGTGGCGGCAAGGGGGGTTGCGGGGGGAAATCCGAAAAACTTCCCGCGCGCCTTTCGGGGGCTGGGGCTGGTCTGAATCTGGGCGTTCGCGGTCGCAGGTGGGGTCAGACTGGGGCAAAGCGGGTGGATGAAGTGATCGTCCCCTGCGGGATGGCGCGGTTGTTTTCGGCAAGATCAATGAGATGGGCCAGAACATTGCGGGTTGCGGCGGGAAGAAGGGCGGCGGGGGTGTCGGTGTAGATCCGCCGGGCGAGCTCGGCCGCCGTGCCCGGTGCGCGGGCCAGTTCGGCCAACACCTCGGCTTCGCGCTTGCGTCGGTGCCCGGCCAACTCGGCCAGCCGCGCAGCCGGGTCGGCGACCGTTTCGCCATGGCCGGGCAGCATCTGATGCCAGCTGCGTGCCGAAAGACGGGCGAGCGAGCGCATATAGGCGCCCATGTCCCCATCTGGCGGCGAAACGAGCGAGGTCGCCCAGCCCATGGCATGATCGCCGGAAAACAGAAGGCCATCGACGCCAAAACAGAGATGCCCGCCCATGTGGCCGGGTGTGTGGATCGCCTCGATTGCCAGATCGCCGAGGCTGATCCAGGCGCCGTCCGGAAGCAGGACATCGGGGGCAAAGCCGTGGTCGATGCCTTCGCCCCCGCTGGAAAGGCCGGCTTTGGCCAAGGCCTGCATGGCCGGGCTGCGGCCGGCATCGGCGGGGCCGAAGGCGTGGACGGGCGCACCGGTGATCTGCGACAGCCGGGGGGCAATGGCGGAATGGTCCAGATGCGCGTGGGTGATCAGGATTGCGGCAATCTCTTCGCCGGGGCCAAGGCTTGCCAGAAGGGCGTCAAGCTGCGCCGGGTCATCCGGGCCCGGGTCGATCACCGCAACCTGAGCCTCGCCCAGCAGATAGGCGTTGGTGCCGCTGCCGGTCATGGCCGAGGCATTGTCCGCCCGCACCCGCCGCACCTTGACCCCGCCCTTGCGGTTCATCTCCTGCCCCTTTCGCAGCTTGCCCGTTGCCGTTAGTCTGGCGGCCATGCGCCTGCATCTCAAGTCCCTTCTGCCACGCGGCCTCTTTGGCCGGGCCGCCCTGATCCTTGTTGTGCCGGTGGTCACGATCCAGTTGATCGTGTCGGTGGTGTTCATCCAGCGACATTTTGAACGGGTCACGCGGCAGATGACCACCTCGATCCAGATCGAGATCAGCCATGTGCTTTCGGTGGTCAATGCCGCGCCAGACCTTGCGACTGCCGCGCGGAACGCAACCGAGCTTGCGGCTGCGCTGCAGCTTTTGGCAATTCTGCCCAGTGCCGATGCACCCGCTAAGGACCGGCGTGAGTTCGTTGACTTGTCTGGTCGCGAGGTGATCTTGACCTTGCGCGATCAGCTGCCCGAACTGATTGCGGTGGATCTTCTGTCCGGCGATCCCAAAGTGCAGGCCTGGTTTGACACGCGTCATGGGCCGATGCGCATCGATGTCGACCGGCGGCGGATGTCGGCTTCGAACCCGCATCAGCTTTTGGTGCTGATGGTGTTCACCTCGATCCTGATGACGGGTGTGGCCTATGTCTTTCTGCGCAATCAGCTGACGCCCATTGCGCGGATGGCGCAGGCGGCCGAAGCCTTCGGCAAGGGCGAAATCGTGCCGTTCCGCCCGCGCGGGGCGACCGAGGTTCGGGCGGCCGGGCAGGCGTTTCTGGACATGCGGCTGCGGATCGAACGCCAGATCGAGGCGCGGACGCAAATGCTCTCGGGTGTCAGCCATGATCTGCGCACCCCCCTGACGCGGCTAAAGCTCGGGCTGTCCGTCCTGCCCGAGGATGACGAGGTCGAGGCGCTTAAGCGTGACGTGCAGCAGATGGAGCGCATGGTGGACGAGTTTCTGGCCTTTGCCCGGGGCGACGCGATGGAGGATGCCGAAGAGGTGGATCCGGCCGCACTTCTCGCGCTGGTGGTGGCCGATGCGGTTCGGGCGGGACAAGAGGTGCGCCTGGGGGCGGTGGACTGGCCGGGTGGCACCTTGCGGCTTAGGCCGCAGGCGGTGCGGCGGGCGCTGGAAAACCTGTTGGGCAATGCCGCGCGCCATGCCGGTCGTGCCGAGGTCAGCCTGAGCAGCACCGACCGGATGGTGCGGCTGGTGGTCGAGGATAATGGCCCCGGCATCCCAGAAGAGGCGCGCGAGACCGCGATGGAGCCGTTCCGACGGCTGGATGCCGCGCGCGATCCCAATCGGGGCGGCGGCAGCGGTCTGGGTCTGGCGATAGCCGCCGATATCGCGCGCAGCCATGGCGGCGCCTTGCGATTGGGCCAAAGCGAAGGGCTGGGCGGGTTGCGGGCCGAACTGACCCTCGCGCGATAAGGGGGCGTGGTTCTAAAGCGGGTTGACGACCGGCCCGCCCGCAGCGCGGGCATCCTCGGGGTCATGGGTGACAAGGATGACCGGCAGGCTGCGGGCTTCGGCAAAGACCAGATCGCGGATCTGGGCACGCAGGGTCTGGTCGAGGCGGGAGAACGGCTCGTCAAGCAAGAGCGCCAGCGGTTCGGACAAAAGCGTGCGGGCCAGGGCCACGCGGGCGCGCTGGCCGCCCGAGAGGCTGGCCGGATCGCGCGGGCCAAACCCGGCAAGGCCCATGCGGTCAAGCGCCTCGGCGATGCGGTCCTGGCGTTCAGTGCGGCTGCCGCCGGGGCGAAGGCCAAAGCCAAGGTTCTGGGCCACCGATAAATGGGGAAACAGCACATCATCCTGAAACAGAAGCCCGATCCGGCGCTGGGGCGTCGGTAGGTCGGTGATGTTCCGGCCGTTCAAAAATACCTCGCCCGACTGCGCAAAGCCCGGCGGCAGTGCGCCGATCAGGGCGGCAAGGAGCGTAGACTTGCCGCTGCCCGAGGGGCCCATGACCGTCAAGACCTCGCCCGGTGTCACGGTCGCGCTCAGCCGCACAAGAGGGGTGCCAGCACGGTCGATCTGCAGGGCCTTCAGGGTCAGGCAAAGGGTCATCGGGCAGCACTCCGTTCGGCCAGCATCGCGCGGCGATTGCGAAAGATCACGCGCGGCACGATCAGCGCAAGGGCAAAGCCAAGCGCGGGCAGCGCCATCTGCAAAAGCGCGGTAGCTCCGATCAGGCGGCGGTTGCCACCCGAGGACAGCGCCACGGCTTCGGTTGTCAGCGTCTCGACCCGGCCCCCGCCCAGCATCAGCGTTGGCAGGTATTGACCGACTGACACCGCCGACCCGACCGCCAGCGCCGTCAGGACAGGTGCCGCCAGCATCAGCAGGCGCAGACGCCAGAAGATGCGGGCGGGCGGGGTGCCCATGCAGGCTGCGGCAAGGCCGATGCGCCCATCCCAGCCGCGAAAGGCTGGGGCAAGCGACAGCCAGACATAGGGCAGCACAAAGACCAGATGGGCCGCGATGACAGTGGCCACGCTGCCCTTGGCACCGACGTAGAGCGCAAGAACCTGCAGGCCGGGCAGAAAGGCCACTTGCGGCATGATGAGCGGCAGATAGATCAGCCAGGCCGCACCAATGGGTCGGCAAGAGCGGGCCTCGGCCTCAAGCGCGGCAAGGGCCAGCGCCAGAGCGCCAAGGCTTGCCGTCAACGCGATCATCAGTGTCGTGAGGCTTTGCTGCGCCAGATCGGGCGCGGCCTTGGTCCAGGTTTGCAGGGTCAGGCTTTGGGGCAGGGCATCGGGGAACTGCCACAGCCCGGCAAAGGACCACAGCGCAAGCCCCGCCATGCCCGCGCCAAGACCCAGCGCGATCAGGCCGGCCCAGGTTCCGGCAAGCCCCGCCAGCGGCGCATCCCAGCCCCATGCGCGATAGCCGTGACTGGCCAGCGCCGGGATCAACGGGGCAAGAATACGCTCGGCTGCCAGCCACAGGGCCAATGCTGCCGCCACCAGCGCCAGTTGCACCAGCGCCCCCGCCGCTGCCGTTGGCACATGCTGCAGGCTGGGGTCGCCCATCCAGTCGGTGATCTGCACCGCAAGGCTGGGTGGCAGGTTCGGACCAAGGATCATCGCCATGTCGACATTGGTCATGCCATAGGCCAGCACGGCAAAGACCGGCAGTCGCAGCCCCCTATAGAGGGCGGGCAGAATGGAAAGCACAAAGCCCGCCACCCGGCCATAGCCAAGGCTCGCCGCGATCTGGCCACGCCGGGCCATGTCGGTTTGCGGCAGGATGGCCAGTGCCATCAGCATCAGGAAGGGCACTTCCTTGGCCACAAGCCCCAGCGTCAGCGCGAGGCCCATCGGGTCGTTGAGGATCAACAGGTCCGGCGCGGTGTCCCAGCCCGTCGCCCATGGCGAGAACAGCCGCGCGATCCAGCCCGAAGGTGCGACCAAAAAGGCCAGACCCAGGGCCGCAGCCGCATGGGGCAGCGCAAGAAGCGGTGACAGCATCCGGCGAAAAGCGACAAAGCCCGGTCGGTCATGCAGGGCACCGATCATCAGGACTGTGATGGCAAGTGCCAGCAGGGTCGAGACAAGCCCGGTGCCAAGCGACAGGGCCAGCGCCCGGGGCAGGCCGGGCCAGTCCATCAATGCCGCAAAGCCATGGCCCGACAGCGCCGGGGCCAGCGTACCGGCCAGCCCTGCCGCGATGGGCAGGCCGAGCCCGGCCAGCATCAACCAAGGCGCAAAGGCCAAAAGTCCGGCTGCGCCTGGCTGGCCAGCCAGGCTCACTTGGCGACGCCGTAGCGCTGCACCCAGTCCTCGGCGATCTTCACCATCCAGCTTGCATGGGGTTCCAGCAGCACCGGCCCCAGATCGGCCGGTGACAGCGTGGCCGGGCCAAGGGTCAGCGCGTCAAAACGCGCGCGGTCCTCGGGCGTCAGGGCATCAAGGTTCAGCACGGTCTGAAAGCCCAAGGTGGCCGGATCCTGGGCGGCGGCCTGAATGGCAGGGTCAAGGATCAGGTTGGCAATCACCTGCGCCCCGGCCATGTGGGCGGCGTTGAAGGGAATGGCGACAAAGCTTGCATTGCCGATGGTACCGCCTTCCAGCACGAAGGTCTGGATGGTGTCGGGCAGGGTCCCGGCGGCAATTTCGGCGCTGGCCCGGCCCGGGTTGAAGGCAAAGGAGATGCCGATCTCGCCATCGGCCAGAAGCAGGCCCAGGGCCGGTTCGTTTTCCGGAAAGGCCTTGGCCTCGCGCCAAAGGCTGGGGTGGATGTCGTCAAGGAAAGCCCAAAGCGGCGCAATCGTGGCCTCGTAGCTGGCCGGGTCGATCGGAGATTGCAGCACCGCCGGGTCGGCCAGCGTACCGTAAAGCACCTGCTTGAGGAAGGTCAGTCCCAGATAATCGGGCGGCTGGGGATAGGTGAAGCGGCCCGGATTGGCCTTGATCCAGTCATGAAGCGCCGACAGGGTTCGGGGCGGTTCGGGCAGGGTGGCGCTGTCATGTTCAAAGACCAGCTGCGCCATGGCCCAGGGGGATTCGTAACCCTCGGTCGGCAGGGTGAAATCGGTCACCGTTGCAGGTTTGCCCTTGGTGTCGACCAAAGGCCAGTTCGGCAGGCCCTCGGCATAGGGGCCGAAAAGCAGGTCCTGCGCCTTCATGGCCGCGAAATTCTCGCCGTTGATCCAGATCAGATCCACCGCCCCGCCGCTGGTCTGGCCCGCATCGCGTTCCGCGCGGACCCGAGCCACCGCATCGGCGGTTGAGGCGAGTTTGACATGTTCCAGCGTCACGCCATGGCGCTTTTGCGCTTCGGCACCGATGAAGGCAATGAAATCGTTTATCTTTGTGTCACCGCCCCAGGCGTGCCAATAGACGGTCTGGTCCTTGGCCTCGGCAAGGATCGCCTCCCAACTGCCGGCATGCGCCATGCGCGGCCCAAGCATCATGAGCGCGAAGGTGGAAACGGCGGTCTTGCCAAAGCGGCGGCGGTTCATGTTAACCCCTTGTGGAACTATGATCCGCCAAGCCATACGCGCGCGGATCGGGTTCTGGCAAGCGGTCATACGCAAACGTGAGGGGTTGGTGATGTTGGATGCAAAAGTCAGACCGTGGATCGAAGCGCCCCTGAACCGGGCAGGGGCAGCCTTTGCCGAACGGGGGATCTCGGCCCATGAGGTGACGCTGTTCGGGCTTTTCATGGGGCTGATTGCGGCGGCGATGCTGGCGGTGGGGCTGCCGGGGGTTCTGGCGCTCGTGCCCTTGCTGATCGGTCGACTTGCCGATGGCGTCGATGGCGCGGTCGCGCGGGCGACCGAAAAGACCGATTTCGGCGGGCTTTTGGATATCGTTTGCGATTTCGTATTCTATGCGGCCATTCCGCTGGCCTTTGCCTTTCGCGATCCGGGCAATGCGGCGGCGGCAGCCTTTCTGCTGGCGGCCTTCTACATCAACGGGGCCTCATTCCTGGGCTATGCGATCATGGCTGAAAAACGCGGGATCGAGACGCGGGCGCAAGGGGAAAAGTCGCTTTACTACTCGGCGGGGCTTCTGGAAGGCACTGAAACCATTGCCTTTTTTGTGATCCTTTGCCTTTGGCCGGGCGCTTTTGTGGCCCTTGCGGTGATCTTCGGGGCCTTGTGCCTGTTCACCACCGGCGCACGGTTGGCGCTGGCGCGTCGGGTGTTTCGCTGACCAACTGCGCCTGAACAAGGCCGCACGCCGATGCTTTCCTTCCGATCTTTCGGCCAAAATCCGGGTTTGGGCCCTTGTGGCGGCACGTTTGGAGCCTTGCGAAAATCCACGCGCCCTTGCGGCCACCGGCGCGCGACACTAAGACTCTGGCAAGCATCCGGCGATAAAGCTTCGAACACGAGACAGGCAGGTTTGACATGAGAGATCCGGTTTCCACCTTTTACAACTTCATCATCCCGACCGTTGAAGAAACCAACGCCCGCGGATCGATCCGTTACGACATCTTCTCGCGCCTGCTGAAAGAGCGGATCATCTTCGTTTCCGGCCCAGTGCATGACGAGATGGCGACGATCATCGTCGCCCAGCTCTTGTTCCTTGAGGCGGAGAATCCGTCGAAGGAAATCTCGATGTATATCAACAGCCCTGGCGGTGTGGTCACCTCTGGCATGTCGATCTATGACACCATGCAGTATATCAAGCCCAAGGTTTCGACCGTCTGCATCGGGCAGGCGGCCTCGATGGGCTCGCTTCTGCTGACCGCAGGCGAAAAGGGCATGCGGTTTTCGCTGCCCAACAGCCGCATCATGGTGCACCAGCCCTCGGGCGGCTATCAGGGCCAGGCGACCGATATCCTGATCCATGCCCGCGAGACCGAGCGGCTGAAGCAGCGCCTGAACGAGGTTTACGTCAAGCATACCGGCAATGACTATGAAAAGGTCGTGGCCGCGCTGGAGCGGGACAATTTCATGTCGGCCGAAGAGGCCAAGGACTGGGGCCTGATCGACGAGATCGTTGTGCCCCGCGACAAGTCCGAGGCTTTGGCCTGACGCATGGTATTTCCCCCCAAGCGGCAAAAGCGTTTGGGGGGATTTCTGGTTGTGAAGGTCCGGGGGTTGTCCTAGACTTTCCGTGACAGCCCGGTGACGGGGATTGGTAGAGGATACCCATGGCAACGAACTCGGGCAGCGACAGCAAGAACACGCTTTATTGCTCCTTCTGCGGCAAAAGCCAGCATGAGGTGCGCAAGCTGATCGCCGGGCCGACCGTGTTCATCTGTGATGAATGTGTCGAACTGTGCATGGACATCATCCGCGAAGAGACCAAGACCACGGGCCTGAAGGCCACCGATGGCGTGCCGACGCCGCGCGACATCTGCAAGGTGCTGGACGACTATGTGATCGGGCAGGAACATGCCAAGCGCGTGCTGTCGGTTGCGGTGCACAACCACTACAAGCGGCTCAATCATTCCTCGAAGAATGACATCGAACTGTCGAAGTCGAATATCCTGCTGATCGGCCCCACGGGCTGCGGCAAGACGCTTCTTGCCCAGACGCTGGCGCGGATCCTCGATGTCCCCTTCACCATGGCCGATGCCACCACACTGACCGAAGCGGGCTATGTCGGCGAGGATGTGGAAAACATCATCCTCAAGCTGTTGCAGGCATCTGAATACAACGTCGAACGGGCGCAGCGCGGGATTGTCTATATCGACGAGGTCGACAAGATTACCCGCAAGTCCGATAACCCCTCGATTACCCGCGATGTCTCGGGTGAGGGCGTGCAGCAGGCGCTGTTGAAGATCATGGAGGGCACCGTGGCCTCGGTCCCACCGCAGGGGGGGCGCAAGCATCCGCAGCAAGAATTCCTGCAGGTGGACACCACGAACATCCTGTTCATCTGTGGCGGGGCTTTCGCGGGTCTGGAAAAAATCATCGCGCACCGCAACAAGGGTTCGGGCATCGGCTTTGGCGCCGATGTGAAAGACCCAGATGCGCGCGGCGTGGGCGAGTTGTTCAAGGAATTGGAGCCCGAAGATCTGCTGAAATTCGGCCTGATCCCGGAATTCGTTGGCCGTCTGCCGGTGATTGCCACGCTGACCGATCTGGATGAGGCGGCGCTGATCATCATTTTGACTGAGCCGAAGAACGCGCTGGTCAAGCAGTATCAGCGCCTGTTCGAGATTGAGGGCGTCAAGCTGACCTTCACCTCGGATGCGCTCTCTGCCATTGCCAAACGCGCCATCAAGCGCAAGACCGGCGCGCGCGGCCTGCGCTCGATCATGGAGGATATTCTTCTCGACACCATGTTCGAACTGCCGGGCATGGAGGGCGTCGAAGAGGTCGTGGTGAACGAAGAGGCGGTCACCAATGGGGCCAAGCCCTTGATCGTGCATACCGAGACCAAGGCGAAAGAGCCGGCGGCGGCCGGCTGAGGCCAAGGCTCACTCTGTCGAAAAGCGGGCCATTGGCCCGCTTTTTTCATGAATTTCCCGGCGGTTCTTTGCCCTTGTCGCCCAACTCCTCTGGACCTTTTGCGCCCCATCGGCCATATCAGACCAAACGACCCCGGAGGCCATGATGAACTTTCTCCTTCGCCTGTTGACCTGGTGGAACGGCCAGACCCTTGGCACCCAGATCTTCACCGCCCGCAAGGGCGTCCGTGTGGGCGAGGATGATCAGGGCAATGTGTTTTACCAGACCCGCGACGGCAAACGCCGCTGGGTAATCTACAACGGCGAGTCCGAGGCGTCGCGGGTGTCGCCCGATTGGCACGGCTGGCTGCATTTCACATGGGACGAAACGCCGACCAAGGCACCCTTGAAGCACAAGGCCTGGGAAAAGCCGCATCAAGAGAACCTGACCGGCACTGCAGCCGCCTATGCGCCCAAAGGGTCGATCCGCGCCGGTGCGCCGGTGGCGCGTGCGGATTATGAGGCGTGGCAGCCCGAGTAATGTCTGAAAATCGCGCAGAGATTCTTGCGGGCGCTGCGGTTTTGGCCGCAGCCATCGGCTTTCTGGCCTGGTCGGTTGGTGGCGGCACGCTGACGGGTGGGGCGGACCGCTATGCCCTCACCGCGTCGTTCCGTTCGGCCGAGGGGATTCAGGCCGGATCGGATGTGCGTCTTGCCGGGGTGAAGGTGGGCACTATCACGGCGCTTACCTTGAACCCGCAGACCTTTTACGCCGATGCGGTGATCGAGCTGGATGGCTCTGTGCAACTCCCGACCGATTCCGCGATCCTGATCTCCTCCGAGGGGCTTTTGGGCGGGAACTTTGTAGAGCTCGTGCCGGGCGGTGCCGAAGAGGTGCTGGCACCGGGCGATGAGATCGAAGATACCCAAGGCGCAGTCAGCCTGTTGACCTTGCTGATGAAATGGGTCGGCAGCAGCGGTGAGGATGACACTGGAGCCGCGCCATGAGATGGCTGGCCTGCGCCCTTGTCGCGCTGGCCGGGCCGGTCTGGGCGCTGGACATGGCCGATGCGCCGGGGGCCAAGTTGCGCATCCTCGACAAGCTGACGGGTGAGGTGCAGGACGTGACGCTGGCGCGGGGCCAATCGGTGGTCACCGGGCGGCTGACGGTGCAGCTGGATGCCTGCCGTTCGCCGGCGGACAACACCGTGGCCGAGGCCGATGCCCATCTGACCATTCTGGACGTCGCTTCGACCGATCCGGTCTTTGCCGGCTGGATGCTGGCGACCGCGCCCGCCCTTTCAGCGCTGGATCACCCGCGCTATGACGTTTGGGTTTTGGGCTGCGATGTGCCCGAGCTGGCCCTGCCCGAGGTGGAAGATCCCGCCGAAGAGCCTGCCGAGGGCCAGGCCGATGAGGCGGGTGAAGATCAGGGCGCAGATGGCGGCTGATAGCCCGGCGGGTTGAACTGCGCCTTGGCCGCAAGGGCGGCGCGCAGTTGCCGGTGATAGTCAAGCCGCGAGATCTCTACCGCCCCAAGGCTTGCCAGATGGGGTGTCAGGAACTGGGTATCAAACAGCCGAAACCCGCCCGCCCGCAGGCGGTGACACAGGAAGGCCAGCGCGATCTTTGATCCGTTGGTAATGCGTGAAAACATCGATTCGCCGAAAAAGGCCGCCCCCAGCACCACGCCGTAAACCCCGCCCATCAGCTGCCCCTCGACCCGAACCTCAAGGCTGTGGGCATGGCCAGAGCGGTTCAAGGCACTGTAAAGCTGAAAGATTTCTGCGTTGATCCAGGTCTCGGACCGGTCGGCGCATCCCCGCACAACCCCGTCGAAATCGGTATCTGTCGTGATGGTAAAGCCACCTTTGCGGATGGTGCGGGCAAGGCTGCGCGAGATGTGAAAGCGCTCTAGCGGAAAGACGCCGCGTCGGCGCGGATCGACCCAATGGAGTTCGGTCGCGTCCCGACTTTCGGCCATGGGAAAGACCCCCATGGCATAGGCTGCCAGCAGTCGTTCAGGGCTAAGCCTTAGCGCCATCTGTCGCTCGGCGGCAGGGGGGCACGGCGGCAAAAGCCAAAGGGCGCCCGTAGGC
>VGDH01000101.1 GCA_016869835.1 Alphaproteobacteria bacterium | reverse complement strand
TGCCCTTGCCCGCCGCGGCGGGGCCATCAATGGCAACGGTAAAGATCATCGCGGGCTCTCTCTCGACCTACCCGCGCCGGATGTCTGCGCCAAGCCCGTTCATCAGGCTTTCGAAGATCGGGAACGAGGTGACAATCGGGCTGGCGTCATCCACCGCGACCGGCTTTTTCGCCGCCATCCCGGCTACAAGGAACGACATCGCAATGCGGTGATCGAGATGGGTCGCGCAGGTCGCCCCGCCC
This sequence comes from Alphaproteobacteria bacterium, assembly GCA_016869835.1. Taxonomy (GTDB): domain Bacteria; phylum Pseudomonadota; class Alphaproteobacteria; order Rhodobacterales; family Rhodobacteraceae; genus Tabrizicola_A. The sequence continues at coordinate 10,818 of VGDH01000101.1, read as the reverse complement.
GGCATCCCGCCCGCGCCAAGCCCGTGGACGATCAGCGTATCCTCATCCTCTTCGATCTTCACGCCATTGGCCTCAAGCCCCCGCGCCATGGCGTCGATGCGGTCAGATTCCTTGACGCGCAATTCCTTGACCCCGCGCATGACGGTCTTGCCAGTCGAAAAGGCCGCCACCACCGACAGGATCGGATATTCGTCAATCATCGACGGCGCACGCTCGGGTGGCACCTCGATGCCCTTCATGTTGCCACTGAACCGCACGCGCAGATCGGCCACCGGCTCGCCGCCTTCCTCGCGCGGGTTTTGAAATTCGATCTCGGCCCCCATCTCGACCAAGGTCAGGTAAAGCCCGTTGCGGGTCCGGTTCTGGCTGACGCCGGGCACAAAGATATCCGACCCCTCAACGATCAACGCCGCACAAACCGGGAAAGCGGCGCTGGACGGATCGCGCGGCACCGCCACGGTCTGCGGCCGCAACTCGGGCCGCCCGGTCAGGGTGATGACATTGCCCGCAGCTGTCTTATCCACCGAAAGCTCCGCACCAAAACCCAAAAGCATCCGCTCCGAATGATCGCGCGTCGGCTCCTTTTCAATCACCACGGTCTGGCCCGGCGCGTTCAAACCCGCCAAGAGAACCGCCGATTTCACCTGCGCAGAGGCGACCGGCAGCGTATAGCGCACCGGCACCGGATTAGTCGCGCCGACCACGGTCATCGGCAACCGCCCCCCCTTGCGGCCAAAGGCCTGTGCGCCAAAGAGCGCCAATGGATCGGTCACCCGCCCCATCGGCCGCTTGCGCAAGGATGCATCGCCCGTGAAGGTCGCGGTCATCGCCGTCGTCGCCATGCAGCCCATGATCAGACGCACGCCGGTGCCCGAATTGCCGCAATCGATCACATCGGCCGGTTCCTGAAACCCGCCCACGCCAACCCCGTTTACCGACCACGCGCCCTCCCCATGCCGGGTGACCGTCGTGCCAAAGGCCCGCATCGCTTGGGCGGTGTCCAGCACATCCTGCCCTTCCAGAAGGCCGGTGATCTTCGTCTCGCCCACCGCCATCGCGCCAAAAATCAGCGAGCGGTGGGAGATCGACTTGTCCCCCGGCACCGAAGCCATGCCCTTCAAGGGCCCGCATTTCGCGGACATCATCGGTTGCGCGTCGCCATGGCCGGACATCTCGGTCTCCTTCGAAAGCTGCCAAGGCTGATAGCGCAAGCAAACCGGGCCGTCCATGGCCTGAGCGTCAAGGCCATAGGGGCGCTGCCCCTCGGCGCGTGCCGCGCCTCACCCCGGAGTATCTCTAGAAGGGCGAATCACATAGGCGCGCGCTCAAAGCTTGCCTTTCATCAAATACTCCCGCCGGAGCCTCCGAAGGCTCAGCCCGCGTGACGCCAGAAGGTCAGGTAATGCGGCAGGCGCCCCTCGCGCAACGCCTTTTGCTCATAGCGGGTAGAGAGCCAATCCGCCCAAGCCGCACCTTGGCCAGTTTGCGCGATCAGATCAAAACCCGCTTGCGGCACCTCTTCCAGCGTCTGGCGGACGTAATCGGGGATGTCGGTCGCGACGCGCAGTTCCGCCCCCGGCGCCATGCAGCGTGCGAGGGGGCGCAGATAATCGGGCGTGACAAAGCGGCGGCGGTGGTGGCGGGCCTTGGGCCAGGGGTCGGGGTAGTTGAGAAACACCCTGGACAGGCAGCCATCCGGCAGCACGTCAAAAAGGTCGCGCACATCGCCGGGATGCAGCGAGAGGTTCGTCACATCCGCCTGCCGGATCTTGCTCAGAAGCATGGCAATGCCATTGACGAAGGGCTCGCAGCCGATGATCGCGACCTGCGGGTAGGTCGCGGCCATATGCACCAGATGCTCTCCGCCGCCAAAACCGACCTCAAGCCACAGCGGCATGTCCTGAAACCGCGCCAGATCCAGTGGGGTGCGGGCGGGGTTTTCCTCGACCGTCACGCCGGGCAGGCTTAGCCGTGCCAGATCCTCGTCCAGATAGGTCTTCTGGCTTTGCCGCAGCGTCTTGCCATGCACGCGCCCATAGAAGTTGCGGCGTTCGGCTGAGTTATACATGGCAGCTTTTCATGGCAAAGGAAGCGTTGATCCGGGGACCTTTGAAACAGGACGGCGAGAAGGTCAAGCGACCGCGCGCCGCCTTCCGTGGCAACGCGGGCGAGCGGGGGCTCGATGCCCCCCGAGGCCGCGTCCCCTTATCGGTCAGACCGCCTTCTTCAGCGCATCCACCAGATCGGTCTTTTCCCACGAGAACCCGCCATCCGCCTCGGGCGCGCGGCCGAAATGGCCATAGGCGGCGGTGCGGGCATAGATCTGGCGGCGCAGGTTCAGATGTTCACGGATGCCGCGCGGGGTCAGGTCCATGCATTCCATCACCGCGCGTTCGATGGCTTCCGCCGCGACCTGGCCCGTGCCATGGGTGTCGACATAGATCGACAGGGGCTTGGCCACGCCGATGGCATAGCTGACCTGCAGCGTGCAGCGGTCGGCAAGACCTGCCGCTACCACGTTCTTGGCCAGATAGCGCGCGGCATAGGCGGCCGAGCGGTCAACCTTGGTCGGATCCTTGCCCGAAAACGCGCCGCCGCCGTGGGGGGCGGCCCCGCCATAGGTGTCCACGATGATCTTGCGGCCCGTCAGGCCCGCATCGCCATCCGGCCCGCCGATCACAAAGGTTCCCGTCGGGTTGACCCACCATTCGGTTTTCTCGGTGATCCAGCCTGAAGGCAGAATTTCGCGGATATAGGGCTCAACAATGGCGCGGATCGCATCCGAATCCTGCGCTTCGTCCGAATGCTGGTGGCTCAGCACGATCGAGGTCACCTCAACCGGCTTGCCATCCTCATAGCGCAGCGAAAGCTGGCTTTTCGCATCCGGGCGCAGCGTCGGCTCCTTGCCGGATTTGCGCGCTTCGGCCAGACGGCGCAGGATCGCGTGGGAATACTGGATCGGCGCCGGCATCAGTTCGGGGGTCTCGCGGCAGGCATAGCCGAACATGATCCCCTGATCGCCCGCCCCGTCGCGTTCCACACCCTGCGCGATATGGGCGGATTGCGAGTGCAGGTAATTCTGCACCTTCAGCGTGTTCCAGTGAAACTCATCCTGCTCATAGCCGATGTCCTTGACGCAGCCGCGGACGATCTCTTCGACCCGCTCTTTCATCGCCTTCAGGGCCTTCTTGTCCGACAGGCCCACTTCGCCGCCTACAACCACGCGGCCGGTGGTGGCAAAGGTCTCGCAGGCCACGCGGGCATGGGCCTCTTCGGTCAGAAACGCATCAAGAACCGCGTCCGACACCCGGTCGCACAGCTTGTCAGGATGGCCCTCGGACACCGATTCCGAGGTGAAGACGTAATTCTTTCTGCTCATGGAAGTGCTCCGTTATGAGAAAACCTGCCACGCCAGGAAGCCGTTGTGACAGTCTGTGCGATCCGCTTGGCGCAAGGCTCGGCAAAGGTCAAGTTTTCATGCAGCCCTGCGCCGCATCAGCGCAGCAAAGAGTCCGGCCAGCAACACCAGCACCGGCGCGGTGCCAAAGCGCGAAAACCATGTCGGCTCCAGCGCGCCGGGCAAGAGGGCATCGAGATGGCCTTCGGTGCCAAAGGGCAGCGACACCACCTCGCGCCCACGCGCATCATAAACCGCCGTCACCCCCGTATTGGCCACCCGCACCAGCGGCAGCCCCTGTTCGATGGCCCGCATCCGCGCCTGATCGGCATGCTGGAACGGGCCTGAAATCACGCCGAACCAGGCGTCATTGGTGATCTGCAACAGCCAGTCAGGCCGTTCGGGGGCGGCGTTCACATCCTGGGGAAAGACCGCCTCATAGCAGATAAGCGGCAGGGCGCGGCCCAGAACCGGGCCGAAATCCAGCAGCCGCGGCCCGGCGCCGGCCGTATAGCCCGCCCCATGCTGGGCGGCAAAGGCGCTCAGGCCGAACCATTCATAGGCCAGATCACCAAGCGGCATGTATTCGCCTAAGGGGACGAGATGGTGCTTGTCATAGGTCTGGCTGATCACGCCATCCGCCGTGATCACCGCAAGGCTGTTCCAGTGGCGCCCGGCATCGGTGCGCTGCACGCCCAGGGCCACGGTCGCGCCCTGCGCGGCTTCGGCGATCATCGGGGGCAATTCGGGGTGATAGTCGATCAGATAGGGCAGGGCGGTTTCGGGCCAGATCACCAGATCAGGCGGCCCGGACTGGCCTCCGGGCGCGGCGGTGGCGACCATGAGCCGGTCCAGAAAGCGGCGGGCAAGGTCGGGGTCCCATTTGAGCGCCTGTTCGGCATTGGGCTGCACCAGCCGGACTGTGGCGCCCGGCCCTTCGGGCAAAGGCCGCGACAGCGTCCACAGGCTCTGCGCCCAGGCCGCCGCCAGCGCCAAAATGGCGACCAGCGCCGGACGCCATTCCAGCCGCGCAAGGGCGGCGGCGGCCAGCATCAGGCCAAGCGTCAGCCCCGTCGGGCCGACAAAGGCCCCAAGCTGGGCGATGGGGGTGGAAATCCAGACATGGCCCGGCATGCCCCAGGGAAAGCCCGTCAGGATATGGCCGCGCAGAAACTCGACAAAGCTCAGCGTCAGCGCAAAGCCATATGCGGGGCTGCGCAGGGGCAAGGCGCAGGCCAGCCGCGCCGCCGCCCCCCAAAAGGTCCCCAGCCCCAAGGCCATGAACAGCAGGGCAAAGGGCGCCATCCAGCCATAAGTTTCCGGCTCGATCAGAAAGGGCTCGACGATCCACGACAGGACGATCGCCCCATAGCCCGCCCCGCCCAGAAGCCCCAGCCAGCCAGCCCGATCCGGCCGCCCGGCGACCTGCCGGATCAACGCGGCAAGACTGATCAGCGTCAAGGGCCATAGATACAGCGGCGCATGGCCAAGACCGGCCAGCGCGCCGCTGCCAAAGGCCACCGCGGCAGGCCGCGCTCCGGGCCAGGTGGCAAGACGGCGGCTGAGAAAGGCCCGCGTCACGCTTCGGCAGGCTCGGCCGGCTTGGCACTGCCCGCGCCGGGCAGGCGCACCCTGAGCCGCTTGATCCGGCGCGGATCGGCGTCGATCACCTCGAACTCGGCCCCGCTTTCATGCGGCACCACCTCGCCCCGGGCCGGAACCCGGCCGGTGCGCACAAAGACCAGACCGCCCAGCGTGTCGATCTCGGCATCGTCCTCGTCATTGCGCAGGCTCAGGCCAATGGCGGCCTCGAACTCATCCAGCGGCACCACGGATTGCGCCACAAAGACGCCCGGCTTTTCCTCTTTCCACAGGGTGCCTTCGTCCTCGTCATGCTCGTCCTCGATCTCGCCGATGACGGTCTCGATCAGGTCCTCGATGGTGACCAGCCCATCCACCCCGCCATATTCATCGATCACCAGGGCCATATGCACCCGGTCGCGCTGCATCTTCTGCAAAAGCGTCGCGGCGGGCATCGAAGGCGGGGCAAACAGCACCGGACGCAAAAGCTTTTTCAGGCTGAACCGGCCAGCAGCCCCAAAGCCGTGCTGCAAGGCAAGGTCCTTCAAAAGGACCAGCCCTTGGGGGTGGTCCAGCGTGCCCTTGTAGACCGGCAGGCGCGAAAACCCGTGCTGGCGAAAGGCCTCGACCAAATCATCCTTGCCGATGTCCAGAGGCACGGCGGCAATCTCGACCTTGGGGATCGACACGTCATCGACGCGCAACTTGCGCAGATTGGCCAGGCCCAACTGGCCGGTGCCGGGTTGCGCCGCTTGCCCTGTGCCCGGATCGGCGGGGCTATCGGCCTGGGGGTCAGAGGGGGTAAGGGCGTTCAGAATCCGCCCGAAGAATCCGCGTGGGGCCTGGTCGGCGCCATCAGAACTGTCGTCATCATGCCGCGCGCTCTGCGCTGCGGGAGACCCATCGCTACTACTGCCCATTGATCCTTTGTCCCAAAGACCCGCCCTCTGCGGCGGGCCTCACAAGTATGGGTCAGAAAGGCCCAGCCTTGCAAGGGCACGGACCTCGATTCCTTCCATCAGCGTGGCATCGGCCTCACGGATGTGGTCATAGCCCAGCAGGTGCAAGAGCGCGTGAATGACCAGATGCGTCACATGATCGGCCGCAGGCTCGCCCGCCGCAGTAGCCTCGGCCAGGCAGGTGTCATAGGAAATGGCAATATCGCCAAGATGTTCGGGGTCATCGGCAGGGCCGGGCTCGGGCCGATCAGGCTGGCCGCCCTCGTCGTCGCTGCCACGCTCCTCGGAGGGCCAGCTCAACACGTTGGTCGCCTTGGCCTTGCCGCGAAAATCGCCGTTCAGCGCGGCAATGCGGGCATCGTCGCAGGCCATGAGGCACAGCGTGAACCCAATGGCAGGCAGGCCCAGCTCTTCGAGTGCCGCGCGCAGGGCGCGATCTGCCAGCGCCTCCAGCCCAAAGGCCTCCCAGCGGTCATCTTCCACGACGATATCGACAAGCGGTTCCATGGCAGGCTGCCTAGCGCGGAACCCGCCGCCCCTCAAGGCCCCATGGCCCGCCAGTGGGCCTTGAGGGCACCTCGATCAGCCCTGCGCCTCGTCGCGCTCATAGGCCTCGATCACCCGGGCCACCAGCGGATGGCGCACCACGTCGCCCGAGGTGAAATAGTTGAAGCTGACGCCCTTCACCCCCTTCAGAATGCGCTCGGCATCCGCCAACCCACTGGCCACCCCGCGCGGCAGGTCCACTTGCGTGCGGTCGCCCGTAATCACCATGCGGCTTCCTTCGCCCAGTCGGGTCAGGAACATCTTCATCTGCATGGTGGTGGCATTCTGCGCCTCGTCCAGCACCACAAAGGCATTGGACAGCGTGCGGCCCCGCATGAAGGCCAAAGGCGCAATCTCGATCCGCTTTTCCTCAAGCAGTTTCTGCACCTGCTTGGAGGGCAGGAAATCGTTCAGCGCGTCATAAAGCGGCTGCATGTAGGGATCGACCTTTTCCTTCATGTCGCCGGGCAGAAAGCCCAACCGCTCTCCGGCCTCAACCGCCGGGCGGCTGAGGATGATCTTTTCCACCGCGCCCGAGATGAACATAGTCACCCCCACCGCGACCGCCAGATAGGTCTTGCCGGTGCCCGCCGGGCCGATGCCAAAGCCCAGCTCATGCTGGAACAGATTGGCAACATAGGCCTTTTGCGCCTCTGTGCGCGGTTCGATCGGCTTCTTGCGGGTCCGCAACTCCATCGCGCCACCGGAAAACATCTCGATCTGCTCGCCCTCGGCGCGCAGCGTTTCGGGCATCGGGCGGCCCATACGGATTGCCCCGTCAATATCGCCAGCCACAACCGAACGGCCCGCCTCAAGCCGGGCATAAAGCCCGCGCAGCACCGCCGCCGCCTGCTCGCGCGCCCCCGCATCCCCGATCACCGACAACCTGTTTCCGCGCCGAAGCACATGCACGCCCATCTGGTGTTCAATCTGGGCCAGGTTGCGGTCAAACTCACCGCAGAGGCCGATCAACAGGCGATTGTCCGAAATTTCAAGGACGGTCTCGACAACATCCTCGGGGCGGGTCGGGGGGGTCAGCGCGCTGATGCCCAATGGGGTCTCCTTGTGAGAGTGCGGGTCAGAAGAGGGACACATCCTGATCGTCGTCCTGTTTCACGCTTCGGGCAAGCAAAATCCGCAGGACTTACGCTATATTTGCGCAGGTTTGCGAAAGTGCCGTGACATTTGCCCAAGATATAGCGTTGCCGGGCAGATGGGCCAGAAAACACGAAAGGGCCATGGCATCCGCCATGGCCCCTGCATTCCTTATCCGTATCACCAGAAATCCGGTGGTGATCAGCCACCCCAGCGCCGCTTGGGCTGGGCCCAGCCCGGCACATAGTCGCGCAGACCCGGCGACTGCGACTGATAATCCTTCAACAAAGTGCCCGGCGGATAGTGGTCGTTGCACACTGGCAGGCCGGTGATCGGATCAAACCGGCGGCCCGAATAGCCTTCGATCCCATCGTCGATGATCCAGCCCTGACAGCCGTCGGGGTCATAGGCAATGGCCGCGCCCCTCTCTTCCAGCACGCCCGAATCCCGGCCGCGGTCATAGGCGGTGGCGATCACGGTGTCAGGAGAGCCGCGATAAGGGATCACCCCCTCGATGCCGCCCGACAGAACGGTTGCGGCCACAAGGCCCGTGGCGATTTTCAAAGTGTTCATCATGTTCATCACCACCGGTAGCAGACAACTTCGACGCGACGGTTCTTCTGCATCCCGGCAGCCGTCGCGTTCGAGGCGATGGGCTGGCGTTCGCCAAAGCCGATTTCGCGGTCCACCATGGCGCCCATGGCGCGGGCGACATCGGCCGCAGACCGCGCCCGGCGCTCAGACAGGCGCATGTTGTATTCATCCGAGGCGCGGCTGTCGGTGTGGCCATAAATGGCATAGCCGAAGGCCCCGGCGTTGCGGAAGAAATCCTCCAGCCGACGCATCCCGTGCGGGGTCAGCTTGTGGCTGTCGGTGGCAAACAGCTGGTCGGTGTTTTCCACAAGGCAGGTGTTGCGCTTGAGGCAGACCGGCTTGCCGGTCTTGGGGTTCACGCGGTCCAGCAGATAGCCTTCGATCCCGCCGTCGGCCCACCAGTGCATGCAGCCGTCATCGTCAATCCAGATACCCCACTGGATCTTCCCCGAAACCTTGGGCCCCGGAACGTTTTGCGGATGCTCATGGGCTGTGGGGCTGGGGTGCGCGATTGCCGCCGTTCCAAACCCGAATGTGGCCAAGGCCACCCCTGTCACCAAATCCAATACTGCTTTGGACATGCGCTCCAACGTGGCAGCCCCCCCTTTTATCATTACCTTTCGACCCCTTCAGAAGTCGAAAATGTCTATCTTTCGAGATTTGCTTGCACCATTTGGCGGAGTAAAGCGATTTCTCGTGAAGCCTTTGGGCGGACTGGGGCAAATGATGCAAAATGCACCGTCAAGGGCGGTGCTGTTGCCAATCTGGAAACGTCGGGTAGGGGGCTGGCCTTAGCGCAGCCGCTGCCCGGCCAGCGAATTGGTGGCCGAGGACAGGATTCGCACCCGCACCAGTTCGCCAACCTTGCCGCTGGGGTCATCGACATGCACGGCATGCAGGTGGTCGGATTTGCCCACCATCTGCCCCGGCAGGCGGCCCGGCTTTTCGTAAAGCACCCCCACCTCGCGGCCCACCATCGCCTCTTGCGCGGCGCGCTGCTGCTGGGTGATCCACGCCTGCAATTCATAAAGCCGTGCATCGCCAACCTCGGCCGGCAGTTCCGGCTTTTCGGCCGCAGGCGTGCCGGGACGGGCCGAATACTTGAAGGTAAAGGCCGCCCCGAACCCCACCGCGCGCACCAGATCCAGCGTCGCCTGATGATCGGCGTCGGTCTCGCCGGGAAAAGCGACGATGAAATCGGATGAAAGCAGGATATCGGGCCGCGCGGCGCGGATCCGCTCGATCAGCCGCAGGTATTGCTCGGCGGTATGCTTGCGATTCATCGCCTTCAGGATGCGGTCTGAGCCCGACTGCACCGGCAGATGCAGATAGGGCATCAGCTGCGGCAAATCGCCATGGGCGGCGATCAGGTCGTCATCCATGTCATTGGGATGGCTTGTGGTATAGCGTAGCCGCTCCAACCCCTCGATCCCGGCCATCTCGCGCAAAAGCCGGCCCAGCGTGTAATCGCCCCCCGGCCCCACGCCGTGATAGGCGTTCACATTCTGCCCCAGGAGCGTCAGCTCCCTGACCCCGCGCGCCACCAGATCGCGCGCCTCGCTCAGGATGCGGTCCACCGGGCGGCTCACCTCGGCCCCGCGGGTATAGGGCACCACGCAAAAGGCGCAGAACTTGTCGCAGCCTTCCTGCACCGTCAAAAACGCCGTCGGCCCGCGCGCTGCCTTTCGCTCGGGCAGAAGGTCGAACTTCATCTCGGCCGGAAATTCGGTATCCACCGTCTGCCGCCCGGCGCGCGCCATTTCGGGCAGCCGGTGATAGGCTTGCGGGCCGACGACCAGATCCACCACCGGCATCCGCCGCAGGATCTCGTCGCCCTCGGCCTGCGCCACACAGCCCGCCACCCCAATCTTCATACCCGGCTTGGCCTGCTTCAACGGTTTAAGCCGCCCAAGGTCGGAATAAAGCTTTTCGCTGGCCTTCTCGCGGATGTGGCAGGTGTTCAAAAGGACCATGTCCGCATCCTCGGCGGTCTCGGTCAGGACATAGCCATCCGCGCCCATGGCCTCTGCCATGCGCTCGCTGTCATAGACGTTCATCTGACAGCCGTAGGTCTTGATGAAAAGTTTCTTGACGTCGGTCATGGCCACACCTGTTCGCAAGCCCTGCCCATAAGCCAAACGCGCCGGGCGCGCAACGCGCGGTTATGCGATGGGCAGGCCGGGCGCGGCATGGGGATATTGCGGCAGACCATCGCAGAGCGCATAGAACGACGGTCGCCCCTCGGTGCAGATATGCGAGGCAGCCTTCAGCTGGGACGGATCTTCCAGACTGCCCGCCAGAATGGCGATATGGGGCACCTCATGGGCCTTCCAGAACAGGACCGACCCGCAGCTGCCGCAAAACCCCCGCAGCGCAAAGTCCGAGGCCGCATACCACTTCAGTCCCGCCTCGGCGGTCAGCGTGAAACCGGTCTTGTCCACGGCGGTGGCGGCGAAATAAAGCCCGGTCTGCCTGCGGCACTGGCTGCAATGGCAAAAGACCACATCGCGCAAGGGCCCCCGCGCCACATAGCGCACCGCGCCGCACAGACAGCCGCCCGCATGGTCCTGATCCGCCGCCATAGGCAAACCCCTTTTCCCGTCACCAACGCGGCCAAGCCTGCGCCCAATTCCCCCGCCCGACTGG
>VGDH01000100.1 GCA_016869835.1 Alphaproteobacteria bacterium | reverse complement strand
TTTTCCGAGGCGATCAGCTCGATCTCATGGCGCTGACGCCCCAACTCCTGACGAACCGCCCCGAAAATCTCGGGGTCGCGGGCGGCGAGGGTGTCGGTGAAAAAGCCGGTGGTCATGGTAGGGTTCACGGTCATGGGGTCATCCTTTCCTCAGCCGGTCCAGCCCAGACCGGCAGCTATACAGTTCATGGATTGCATCAGGGGCACAGATGTTGCCATGCCCGGTTCGGTCCGGGCGCGGCGCAGAAGGGCAACTTGCAGGTGGTTGATCCGCGTCAGCTGCGGCGCGCGGGCGTTGAAGCGGTCGTGCAGATTGGGGAAGCGCACGCCCGGCTGGAGCGTGCCGGTCAGGCGGCGCAGCGCATCGAGAGCGGCGGCATGTTCGGCGGTGATGCGGCCAAAGATATCGGCGCGCAGCGCGGCATCGGTGACCAGGCCTGCATATTCGGCGGCGATGTCAAGATCGGTCAGCATCAGCGACTTTTCCACCTCATCCACCATCAGGCGGAACAGCTTGTGGCGGTCGAACATCTCGGCCAGAAGCCGGTCAGCCGCCGCGCCGCGCACCTGACGGAAGGCAGAAATCGCGCTGCCGAAGCCATACCAGCCGGTGATCATGTGGCGGTTCTGCGACCACGCGAACACCCACGGGATCGCGCGCAGATCGGCGAGCGAGCGCGCGCCAAAGCGCCGGGCGGGACGTGAGCCCATCTTCAGCATCGCCAGCTCCTCGACCGGGCTGGCCTGCTGGAAATAGTCGATGAAGCCGGGTTGCGACATCAGCTTGACATAGGCGGTCTGCGACAGCCCGGAGAGGGCCTCGAGCGCGTCATTGCTTTCAGGGTCGGCCACCGGCTGCACCCGGGCGGGCAGGTGGCACAGGACCGAAGAGGCCAGAAGTTCAAGCTGGTTCAGCGCCGTGCCGCGGTTGGCGTATTTCGACGACACCACCTCGCCCTGTTCGGTGAGGCGCAAGCGGCCTTGCACGGTGCCAAGCGGTTGGGCGGCAATGGCGCGGCCTGTGGGCGCGCCTCCCCGGCTGACCGAGCCGCCCCGGCCGTGGAAGAACACCGGGCGCAGGCCGTGGCGGGCAAGGCTGGCGGTCAGGCGACGCTGGGCCTTGTCGAGTTCGTAGGTGGAACACAGGAAGCCGCCGTCCTTGTTGCTGTCGGAATAGCCCAGCATCACCTCGACGGTGGTGTCGCGGCTGCGCAGGCTGCGTTCGGCCAGCGGCACGGCAAGGACCGCATCATAGACGGCAGGGGCGTTGCGCAGATCCTCGATCGTCTCGAAAAGCGGCACCACCCGCAGATCCAGCTTTTCGGCCCCAAAGCCCGCGTGGCGGGCAAGCAGATAGACCGCCAGCATGTCATCGGCCGAGCGGGTCATCGACAGGATGAAGGGGCCGATGGCCTCGGGGTCGTCGGAGATGCGGGCGTCGCGCATCAGCATGAGCAGGTCAAGAAGGTCGCGGGCGGTTTCGCTGAGCCGGCTGCGATTGACATGGACAAGCTCTGCCCGGCCAAGCTCGGCGCGCAGGCGATGGGACCATTCGGCGCTGCCTTCGGCTGGCGCGGGGCCGGACAGCGCCCAGATCTCGGCCAGAACCGCCGTGATGACGGTGGAGTTTTGCCGGATATCCAGCGTGGTCGTGCGAAAGCCGAAGGTTTCGGCGCGCCGCCGCAGGGGGGTGATGAAGCGCGCCGCCAGCCGATGGGCGTTGATCGCCTCAAGCCCGGCCTCAAGGCTCTGCAAGTCGGTGATGAACTGGCTGACCGAAGGATAGCCAGCGCCGCGGGGCTGTTCCAGCATGGCGCGCAGTTCAGCGCCGATCGCGGTCAGGGCCTGACGGAAGATTTCGCCCGGATTGCGGGCCGCCAGACGCTTGGCATCTGGGCTGCGCGCAAGGATGGCGCGGATTGGGGCTTCGGCCTTGGGCGGGAGTGCCACGATCCGCGAGGTGATCGAGATGCGGGCGGCGGCGATGGCGATGTCATCAAGATAGCGGGTCAGGATCGCCCGGCGGGCGCGGGCCAGGGCATCGCGCGTCACCTCGGCGGTGACATTGGGGTTGCCGTCGCGGTCGCCGCCGATCCAGGAATGGAAGCGCACGCAGGGGGTGATGTCCTGGCCAGAGCCAAAGCGGGCCTCGGTCGCGGCGCTGAAGCGGTCAAACAGCTGCGGCACGGCGTCGTAAAGCGCATCACGAAAGAATTGCAGGCCCCATTCGATTTCATCGCGCAGGCTGGGCCGTTCCATCCGCAATTCGCCGGTCATCCACAGAAGATCAATCTCGGCCTCGATGTCTTGCAGGATCTCGTCGCGTTCGCGCGGGGTCCAGCGCTGGGTTTCCAAGGACACAAGGTGGCGATAGATGCGGCGGTGAATTTCCAGGACCGTCACACGCTTGGCCTCGGTCGGGTGGGCGGTGATGGTCGGACCGACCGAGAGGTGACGCGTCAGGCTGGCGAATTCGGCCTGGGTCATCTTGGGGTCAAGCGTGGTCAGCGCCTTGGCAAAGCTGCCCTCGACCGCCTCGGGCCCTTGGGTGGCCTCGACCATGCGGCGGCTGCGCATGGCGGTGTTTTCGTCGATGATCCGGGACAGCTGGAACCAGATGTTCACTGCCTGCAGGCAGGGGATGGCGGTTTCATCGTCGGGCAGATCGGCACCGGTTGTCAGCACGGTTTCCAGAACATGCGGGGTGCGGCGTTCGATCACCCTGTGCCACAGGCGGCGCATCTCGTCGCGCAAGCCCGCCGCCGGATCTTCGGGGCCCTCGGGGCTGTGCTTGGCGACGGCGACCATGGCTTATGCCACCCGGTCGCGCGGCTGGCGGCCGTCGAAGAAGTCCGACAGGTTTTCCAGAACGCGAAAGCCCATTGCCTCACGCGTTTCGCGGGTGGCCGAGCCGAGATGCGGCAGCAGCACCAGATTGTCGGCATCCAGAAGCTCGCGCGGGATCTTCGGTTCGCGTTCAAAGACGTCAAGACCCGCGCCGGCAATGGTGCCAAACCATAGCGCCTGGGCAAGAGCGTGTTCGTCCACCACTTCACCGCGGGCGGTGTTGATGAGAAAGGCGCCCGGGCGCATCAGGTCCAGCCTGCGGCTGTTGATGAGGTGGCGGTTGGCCACACCACCCGGGCAGTGCAGGGAAACAAAGTCACATTGCGGCAAAAGCTCTTCGATGGTGGGAACCTGGACGGCATTGTAGCGCGCCAGCACTTCGGCCGGGACAGGAGAGCGGTTCTGCACGATGATCTTCATGCCAAAGCCGAAATGCGCGCGCTGCGCCATGGCCTGACCAATGCGGCCAAAGCCGATGATGCCCAGCGTGGCCCCTGACACCTTGGTGCCGATCATGTGGGTGGGGCGCCAGCCGGTCCACTGCCCCGCGCGAAGTTCGCGTTCCCCCTCTCCGGCGCGGCGGGCGACCATGAGCATCAGCGTCATGGCGATGTCAGCCGTGCATTCCGAAAGCACGTCGGGCGTATTGGTCACCGTGATGCCGCGATCCTTGGCGGCGGCGGTGTCGATATGGGCAAAGCCCACACCGTAATTGGCCAGGATCCTTGTGCGCGGCGCGGCCCGGTCAAAGACCGCCGCAGGCAGGCGGTCGGTCACGGTGGGCAGGATGGCGTCATACTGGCCAAGCGCACCTTGAAAATCCGCCTCGCTAAGCGGCGTATCCGAGGTGTTGAGGCTGAGATCGAAGATCTCGGCCATCTTGGCCTCGACCGCCTGCGGCCAGCGCCGCGTCACAAGAACCTTGGGTTTTGCCATCATGCCCACCCTCAGGCTGCGCGCTTTGCCATCACACGGGCGACAGTTTCGCCGATGGCCGAGGGGTTCTCGGCCACGGTGACCCCGGCATCAGAGAGGATTTCCACCTTTTCCGACGCGCTTTCGCCAAAGGCCGAGATGATCGCCCCGGCATGGCCCATGGTCCGGCCTTTGGGGGCGGTCAGACCCGCGATATAGGCTATGACCGGTTTGGTCATATGCTCTTGGATATAGGCGGCGGCTTCGGCCTCTTGCGGGCCGCCGATCTCGCCGATCATGCAGATCACATGGGTATCGGGGTCAGCCTCGAACCGTTCCAGAATGTCGCGGAAGCTGGAGCCGTTGATCGGGTCACCGCCGATGCCAACGGATGTGGATATGCCGATACCGCGGTCTTTTAACTGCTGGGCGGCCTCATAGCCCAAGGTGCCGGACCGGCTGACGATGCCGACATTGCCGGGCAGATAGATATGGCCGGGCATGATGCCCAAAAGCGCCTTGCCGGGGCTGATGGTGCCGGCGCAATTCGGGCCGGTCAGCACCATGCGCCGTTCGCGCGGGTAGCGCATCATGTAGCGCTTGACCAGGATCATGTCCTGCGCCGGGATGCCGTCGGTGATGCAGACGCAGTATCGGATCCCTGCATCGGCGGCTTCCATGATGCTGTCGGCGGCAAAGGGCGGCGGCACGAAGACAAGGCTGGTATCGGCCCCGGTGGCGGCAACGGCCTGCTTTACCGTGTCAAAGACCGGGATGCCGAACAAGGTTTCCCCACCCTTGCCCGGCACGACGCCGCCGACGACATTGGTGCCATAGTCCAGCATTTCCTTTGTGTGGAACTGGGCCATGCGGCCGGTGATGCCCTGCACGATGACACGGCTGGCGCGATCAAGAAGGATGCTCATCAGATGGCCCTCACGGTGGTGTTTTGCTTGCGATCGTTCTTCCAGGCGATGACGGCGCGTTCGGCAGCCTCCATCAGCGTATTGGCGCGGATTATGGGCAGCCCGGATTTGGCGAGGATCTTCTGACCCTCTTCCACATTGGTCCCCGACAGGCGCACGATCACCGGCACGTTCACCGGGTTCGCCGTCAGCGCCTGCACCACACCTTCGGCCACCCAGTCGCAGCGGTTGATGCCGGCGAAGATGTTCACAAGGATGGCTTCGACATTGTCGTCCGACATCACGAGACGGAACGCCTTGGCCACCCGTTCGGGTGTCGCGCCGCCGCCGATGTCGAGGAAGTTTGCAGGCTCGCCGCCGGCCAGCTTGATGGTGTCCATCGTGGCCATGGCAAGACCAGCGCCGTTGACGATGCAGCCGATGTTGCCCGACAGGCCGATATAGGCCAGCCCCCTGTCGGCGGCGCGGCTTTCGCGCGGGTCTTCCTGCGACTTGTCGCGCAGTTCGGCCACTTGGGGATGGCGGAACAGGGCGTTGGTGTCGAAGGTCATCTTGGCGTCCAGTGCCAGGATGCGGTTGTCGGCGGTGATCACCAGCGGGTTGATTTCCACCATGGTGGCATCCAGATCGCGGAAGGCGCGGTAGCAGCCCTGCAGCGTGCGCACCATCTGCTGGGTCAGCGCGGTGGGAATGCCAAGGGCATAGGAAATCTCGCGGGCCTGAAACTCTTGCAGGCCCACGGCGGGTTCCACCGTGGAGCGCACGATCGAGTCGGGCCTTTGGGCCGAGATTTCCTCGATTTCCATCCCGCCTTCGGATGAGGCGACGATCATGATGCGCTGGGTGGAGCGATCCAGCACGAAGCCGAGATAGATCTCGCGGTTGAATTCAACTGCCGCCTCGACATAGACGCGGTAGATGCCCTTGCCCTCGGGACCGGTCTGATGGGTCACCAGCTTGCGGCCGAACATGTCGTTCGTTGCGTCTTGGATCTCATGTTCGGACTCGCACAGCTTGACGCCGCCGGCCTTGCCACGGCAGCCGGCATGCACCTGCGCCTTTACGATCCAGCGGTTGCCGCCTAGTTCGCGGGCGCGATAGGCCGCCTGTTCGGGGCTGTAGGCTAGCGCGCCCTGCGGCACCGCGACACCGAACTTTGCCAAGATTTCCTTGGCCTGATATTCGTGGATGTCCATTCTTCCCTCCCTCAGGCCGAGTTGGCTCGGCTGCCATGTCCGTGTTGTCGGCCGAGCTTATTCGGCCGCCATTTCCGCCAGATAATGCCGGTTCAGCGCCTCCCGCGCCGCGCCGACATCTGCCCCTGCGCCCATTTCGTTCATCGCGGCGGCAAAGCGTTCGACGATGTCGGTGATGGCCTGGCGGGTCAGCTGGTTGAGAATCCCGATGCGGACCTGAACCGGTTCGGACAGGGTCGGCCAGATGCCGAAACCGCGCGCACGGCAGGCCTGCACCAGATCCTTTTCGCGACCTGCAAGTTTGCCCGGCAGGTTCAACACCACAAGGCTGGTCATGTTCGAGGTGACATCGCAGCCAAGGGCGATGACGGCGGCGCGGAGCGCTGCCTCGTGATAGGCATAGTCGGCGGCCTTTTGCGCCTTGCCATGTTGCAGGTTGATGCGCAGCGCCTCGTGGAAGGCAGCGACGGCATAGCCGGAATGGGTGCGGTGATAGGTGCCGGCGGCGCTGTCCTTGCCGTCATGGATGGCCCAATGGCGCGCTTCCATGATCGGGTGGTTCACATAGGTCGACGAGCCATTGGCTTTCAGATGTGCGATGTAGCGGTCGGAAAAGCTGACCGGGGCATAGGTCAAGGGCAGGCACAGCACGCCCTTTTGCGGGCAAGAGGCCCAGCCGACGATGCCGGGATAGTCGTCAATGTCGAAATCCTCGATCCCAAGGGACGAGACCGCATCGACAAGGCCCATCACGCCATGGCGTTCGCAGGCGTCGGAAAAGGCGCGGATGTCGTTGATCCGGCCCGAGCCGGTTTCCCAATGCGCCATCACGGCCCAGGTGGGCTTGTTGGCGGCCAGCGCGGCTTCGATCACGTCGCCGGTGACAGACTGGCCATGCGGCACGGTGACAAGGGTCACATTGGCAGGCCGGGGGTCCAGCGAGTTGGCGGCCAGGTCGGCGCGGCTTGCCGCGCGCATCCGGACGGTCAGCGCGTCGATGCCGCTGAAGGTGCCGTTGACAAAGGTCACCACGGTATCGCCGGGCAGGATGGCGCTGAACAGGCAGTCAAGCCCGCTCCACCCGGTGCCGGCCACGCCGAAGGTGTAGGTGTTTTTGGTGCCCCAGACCTTGCGCAGCATCTCTTTGCATTCGATCATGCCGCGAAGCACATCGGCCTGCATGTGATCGGCAAGGCCGGCGTTGGCATAGGCGGCCAGGACCCGCGCATCGGTGTTGCCGGGGCCAGGGCCAGCGGCGAGCGTTTCGGGAATCTGGAGCTGTGGCGGAATGCTGGTCTTGGTCACGGACGATCCTCCCTCGGATGTTGGGAGCAACAGATGCGGCTTTGACTTTTGCGGCAACCTTCCTTAATCCTGCTTTTAGAAGTCTTTATAGGTGGGAAAATACCTACCAAATTGGGTAAGTATGCGGGTGTATACCGTTCATTACCTGCACAAATGGGTAGGTTTTCGGTCTGGGCGATCACAGAAACGAGGCGTGGGATGATGGAAAGCAGAACGGAACGCATTGATTTGGCACTGGCCGAGGGCAATCCTCTGATCTTGTCGGCCCTGTCAGAAGTCTTTGAAAAAGATCGAAGATTCTCGCTGGTTTCGACCTCTTCCACCGCTGAAGGGTTCCTCGGCGCGGTGATGCGGGTGCCGGTCAAGGTGGGGGTGATCGACTGGCACATCCCGCAGCTGGGCGGCCAGAAGCTGACCGAGGTCTTGCGCGACCAGGAAGGCGCGCCGCGGTTGGTGATCTATGCCGAGGACCCGGGTGGGACAGAATCACTCAAGGCCATGGCGGCAGGGGCGGCCGGATTCGTTGACCGCAAGTCGCCGGTGGAAAAGCTTTTGGACACCTGCCTTGACGTGGCGGCGGGCAAGATGGTGTTTCCCTTTGTCGATGTGCGGGGCCTGCAGGCCGACCCGATCCACCAGCTGACGCGCCGCGAAAAGGCGCTTCTGGAGGCGCTGGCGAACGGTCTGGCCAACAAGGATCTGGCCCGCGAATTCGACATTTCCACGAACACGGTGAAGTATCACCTGACCAATCTTTTCGAGAAACTCGGCGTCTCGAGCCGCACGCAGGCTGTTGCTTATTACTTCAAGTCACGCTAGGCAGAATGCATGCAACTGTATACCTTCCGGAAAATATTTTTCTTGACAGTGTAGGATTTTGCGCCGCCTTCTGACCGCGAATCCGGCAATCAGAAAGGCCACCGCATGAGCTTTCACGTCATCACCCAAGCCCCGGCACGGCTGAATCGCAGCGAACTCGCCGTTCCCGGCAGCGCTCCGCAAATGTTTGAAAAGGCTGCACAATCTGATGCTGATGTGATCTTTCTTGATCTGGAGGACGCGGTTGCGCCCGATGACAAGGCGCAGGCGCGCAAGAACATCATCAAAGCCCTGAACGAGATGGACTGGGGCAAGAAAACTATGTCGGTCCGAATCAATGGGCTTGACACGCATTACATGTACCGCGACGTGGTGGATGTGGTGGAACAGGCGGGTGAGCGGCTGGATCTCATCATGATCCCCAAGGTCGGCACCGCCGCCGATGTCTATGCCGTCGACATGATGGTGACCCAGATCGAGGACGCCAAGGGCTATAAAAAGCGCATCGGGTTTGAGCACATCATCGAGACCGCTTTGGGCATGCAAAACGTGTCGGAAATTGCCGCCGCGTCAAAGCGGAACGAGAGCCTGCACTTCGGCGTGGCCGACTATGCCGCCTCCACCCGCGCCCGCACCACGATCATCGGGGGCGTGAACCCGGACTATTCCGTGCTGACCGACAAGCTGGAGGATGGCTCGCGGCAGGTGCATTGGGGCGACATGTGGCACTATGCGCTGGCCCGCATGGTCGTTGCCGCCCGCGCCAATGGCCTGCGCCCGGTGGACGGGCCGTTTGGTGATTTCTCGGACCCGGACGGCTATCGCGCCGCCGCCAAGCGTGCTGCGGTTCTGGGATGCGAGGGCAAATGGGCCATTCATCCCAGCCAGATCGCGCTGGCGAATGAGGTGATGAGCCCCTCTGACGCCGAAATCACCCGCGCCAAGCGCATTCTTGAGGCCATGGCGCAGGCCGCAGCCGAGGGCAAGGGTGCCGTGTCTCTGGATGGTCGTCTGATCGACTATGCCTCGATCCGGCAGGCCGAGGTTTTGGTCCAGAAGGCCAAACAGATCTCGGGGGCCTGAGTGACGTTGCGCGACCGGGCCAAAGCGCTGTTCCAGACCGCCTGCGAGGCGGCGGATCCCGGCATCGCCCTGTCGCGCGCGCTTGAATACCAGCCCTTGCCCCGCCCCGATGTGGGTGGCGCCTATCGCGTTCTGGCCATCGGCAAAGCCGCCGTGCCCATCGCCGAACGGCTGATCTCCATCCTGAAAGACCAGGATTTCAAGGCCTTGGTGGTAACCAACTATGAAAACGCCCGCCCCGTCGCCGGGGCGGTCGTCATGGCCGCGGGCCACCCGGTGCCAGATGAGAACGGGGCCAAGGCGGCCTTGGCGGTTGAGGCGATGCTGGCCGAGGCCGGGCCAGCCGACAGGGTGATTGCGCTGATTTCAGGCGGCGGATCGGCGCTCTTGCCTGCACCGGTTGAGGGGGTATCGCTGGCCGACAAGGCCGAGACAAGCCGCCTTCTTCTGGGCGCTGGGGTAGATATCTCGCAGCTCAATCTGGTGCGGCAGGCGCTGTCGCGGCTTAAGGGCGGGGGCCTGTTGCGTGCAGCCCATCCCGCGCCGGTCACGGGCTATATCCTGTCGGATGTGATTGGCGATGATCTGCGCGTCATCGCCTCGGGCCTGTCGGTGGCCCCGGTGGGCAGCCGCGATCAGGCGCGGGCGCTGTTGCAGGGTCTTGATCTGTGGCCGAAACTGCCGGCATCGGTGCGCGCCGCACTGGAGCGTGAAGGCAACACAGGCCCCTTGCCCGCCGCTCAGAACATTCTGATCGGTTCGAACCGCAAGAGCCTTGAAGCGATGCAGGCGAAAGCCGGTGCGGACGCCGTCATCATCTCGGACCGGATGGAGGGCGATGTGGCCGATGCGGCGGCGCGGATCATCGAGGCCGCGCAATCCGCGGGCGACCGGGCTTGCCTGATCTTTGGCGGCGAAACCACGGTGCGGCTGCAAGGCACAGGCCTGGGGGGCCGCAATCAGGAACTGGCGCTGCGGGTGGCCATGGCGATGCCCGATCTGGGCCGACCTTGGGTCTTTCTCTCCGGCGGCACCGATGGCCGCGACGGGCCGACCGATGCGGCGGGCGGGGTGGTGGATGCAGGCACGGTGGCGCGCATCCGCGCCGCAGGCGGCGATCCGGCTGCCCTTCTGGCCAACAACGACAGTCACCGCGCGCTTTTCCTTGCCGGCGATCTTCTGGTCAGCGGCGCCACCGGCACCAATGTGGCCGATGTCCAGGTTCTGCTTAAGGGTCCCGCCGCCTGATCATCTGTCCTTGCAATCGCAGGGCGATGGACCTATATGAAGCCCAACAGCGGTTTCAGGGTCCACACCTGAAGCTACCGAAAGACACGGCGGGCCCCTGTGGCCCGTTTTTCATTTCCGGAACCATGATGACCGATCTTGTCGCCAAAACCGCCATGGACCGCCGCCTTGCGGACATCGTCCAGCCCGTGATCGAGGGGCTGGGCTTTGAGCTGGTGCGCATCCGTCTGATGGGCGGGGCCACGCGCACGCTGCAGATCATGGCTGACAAACCCGAAGGCGGGATCGAGGTGGACGATTGCGGCGATATTTCCACCGCAGTTTCGGCCGTTCTCGACGTCGAGGACCCGATTGAAGAGAATTACGTTCTGGAAGTGTCGAGCCCCGGCATCGACCGCCCCCTGACCCGTCTGAAGGATTTCGAGATGTGGAAGGGCTGGGAGGCGCGGGTGGAGACGACCGAGCTGATCGACGGCCGCCGCCGCTTCAAGGGGATGCTGGCGGGGGTTGAGGGCGACGAGGTTCTGATTGAACTCGACGAAGGCAAGGAAACCGTGACCATCGGGTTGGAGTTCGACTGGCTTTCGGATGCCAAACTGATTCTCACCGATGAGCTGATCACCGAAATGCTGCGCCAGAAAAAGGCCAGCGGTGTGATCGACGAAGCGAAATTCGACGAGATTGACGAAACCGATGGGGACGACGACACGGACGCCCCCGAAACATCCAAACACTGACCGACAAACCCAAAGCCTGGAGAACACCGATGGCGATTACCTCAGCCAACCAGCTTGAACTTCTGCAGACCGCCGAGGCGGTGGCGCGCGAGAAGATGATCGACGCCGATCTGGTGATTCAGGCGATGGAGGACAGCCTCGCCCGTGCGGCGAAGTCGCGCT
>VGDH01000099.1 GCA_016869835.1 Alphaproteobacteria bacterium | reverse complement strand
GAAGCTATGCTATGCTGAGGGCTTATCGGAGGAAGATCATGGCGGAAACCAAGGCAAAACTCACATCGCTTGATCCGGTCTGGTCGCGCGTCTGCGACGAGGCCGCCGAGATGGTCAAGGCCGAGCCGCTTTTGGGCGGTCTGGTCCATTCCAGCCTCTTGCACCATCCCACCATGGAACGCGCGCTGGCCTATCGCTTTTCGCTGAAACTCGCATCAGGCGAGATGAGCGAGCAGATCCTGCGCGAAATCGCCGATGAGGCCTATGCCGCCGATCCCGAAATCGGCCAGGCGGCGCGGGCCGATATCATGGCGATCTTCGACCGCGATCCGGCCTGCCACCGCTACATCCAGCCGATCCTGTTCTTCAAGGGATTCCAAGCGGTTCAGGCCTATCGCATTGGTCATTGGCTCTGGGCGCAGGGCCGCCGGGACATGGCCTATTTCGTCCAGATGCGGGTATCCGAAGTGTTTGGCGTCGATATCCACCCCGCTGCCCGCATTGGCCGCGGCCTGATGATCGACCACGCCCATTCCATCGTGATCGGCGAAACCGCCGTGGTGGGCGACAATGTCTCGATGCTGCATTCCGTCACGCTGGGCGGCACCGGCAAAGAGGACGGCGACCGCCACCCGAAAATCGGCAATGGCGTGTTGATCGGGGCCGGGGCCAAGGTCTTGGGCAATATCGAGATTGGCTATTGCACCCGGATCGCCGCCGGTTCGGTGGTTCTGGCCGATGTGCCGCCCTGCAAGACGGTGGCCGGGGTTCCCGCCCGCATCGTGGGCGAGGCGGGCTGCGATACCCCCGCTGTCACCATGGATCAGCGGTTGAAGGACTGCGACTGCTGAACCCCCCCGGGGGCGCTTCGCCCCCCGGACCCCCCGAGGATATTTGGGAACAGATGAAGGGCAGCGGTCAGGCCTTGATCTGACATGAAAAGAGCGGGCCCCGTCGCCCGCTCTTTCTTGCTTTTGGACTGGGATCAGGCCAGCATCGTGATCGGGTTTTCCAGGCACTCGACGATCACCTTGAGGAACTCGGCCCCCAAGGCCCCGTCGATCACGCGGTGATCCACCGACAGCGTCATCGACATCACCGTCGCCACGCCAATCGAGCCATCGGCCTGAACGACAGGCTTCTTGATCCCCGCCCCCACGGCCAGAATGGATCCATGCGGCGGGTTGATGACGGCGTCGAAATTCTCGATCCCCATCATGCCCAGATTGGAAATCGCAAAAGACCCGCCCTGATATTCATGCGGTGCCAGCTTTTTCGACTTGGCCCGCGCCGCCAGATCCTTCATCTCGGCCGAGAGCGCCGACAGCGTCTTGGCCTCGGCATCGCGCAGGACCGGGGTGAAGAGCCCGCCCTCCACCGCCACCGCCACCGCCACATCGGACGGCTTCAACTGCAACATCCGATCGCCGGCCCAGACCCGGTTCGCCGCCGGCACCGCCTGCAAGGCAATCGCGCTGGCCTTGATGATGAAGTCATTGACGCTGAGCTTGACGCCGCGCGCCTCGAGCCCCTTGTTCAGCTGCTCGCGGACGGCCATCAGCGCATCCAGCCGCACCTCGCGGCGCAGATAGAAATGCGGGATGGTCTGCTTGGCCTCGGTCAGCCGGGCGGCCACGGTGCGGCGCATGCCGTCCAGCGGCACTTCGGTGAAGTCGCGGTCGGCATACATCTTCAACACGGTGTCCGCAGAAGGCCCGGCGGCCAGCGCCACCTTGGCCGGAGCCGTTGCGGCAGGCGCCGCCGCCGCCGGGGGCGCGGCAACCGCCGCAGCCACCGCGCGCGCGCCCTCGACATCGGCCCGCACAATCCGCCCATGCGGGCCCGATCCCGCCACTTGCGTCAGGTCCAGACCCTTTTCCTTGGCAATCCGCCGGGCCAGGGGCGATGCAAACACCCGCGCCCCCGATGCGACGGGCGCAGTGGCAGCTACTGCCACGGGAGCCGGAACTGCCGCCGCCGCCGCAACCGGGGCAGCCGCCGCAGGTTTGGCCACCGCCGCCCCTGCCGCCTCGCCATCCTCCAGCAAGACGGCAATCGCGGTGTTCACCTTGACGCTCGCCGTGCCTTCGGCCACCAGAATCCGGCCGATCCGGCCCTCATCCACCGCCTCGAACTCCATCGTGGCCTTGTCGGTTTCAATCTCGGCAATCACCTGCCCCGATTTCACCACATCGCCCTCTTTCACCAGCCATTTGGCCAGCGTGCCCTCCTCCATGGTCGGAGACAGCGCGGGCATCAGAATTTCAATAGCCATGATGCACCTCAGCGATAGCAAACGGATTTGACAGCAGCGACCACCTCGGCCGTCGTCACCAGCGCGAGCTTTTCAAGGTTCGCCGCATAGGGCATCGGCACATCCTTGCCCGTGCAGGTCACCACCGGCGCATCCAGATAATCAAACGCGCGCTGCATGATCGTGCTTGCCATATGGTCGCCGATGGAACCCACCGGGAAACCCTCTTCCACCGTCACGCAGCGATTGGTCTTCTGGACCGAAGCCAGCACCGTGTCATAGTCAATCGGCCGCAGCGTCCGCAGGTCGATCACCTCGGCCGAAATCCCGTCCTTCGCCAGAAGATCCGCCGCCTCCAGCGCGTAACGCATGCCAATGCCGAAAGACACGATCGTCACATCCGACCCCTCCCGCCAAACCCGCGCCTTGCCAAAGGGAATGGTGAAATCGGGCAGATCGGGCACTTCGAACGACTGGCCGTACAGAATCTCATTCTCAAGGAACACCACCGGGTTCGGGTCGCGAATGGCCTGCTTCAACAGCCCCTTCGCATCCGAGGCCGAATAGGGCATCACCAACTTCAGCCCCGGAATGGCCGCATACCAGGCGGCAAAGTCCTGAGAATGTTGGGCCGCCACCCGCGCCGCCGCGCCATTGGCACCGCGGAACACGATGGGGCAGGGCATCTGCCCGCCCGACATGTAAAGCGTCTTGGCGGCCGAGTTGATGATGTGGTCAATCGCCTGCATGGCAAAGTTGAAGGTCATGAACTCGACAATTGGGTTCAACCCACCCCAGGCCGCGCCCACCGCAATGCCGGTAAAGCCGATCTCGGTAATCGGCGTGTCGATCACCCGCTTCGGCCCGAACTCGTCCAAGAGACCTTGGGAAATCTTGTAGGCGCCCTGATATTCACCGACTTCCTCACCCATCAGGAACACGTTCGGGTTGGCGCGCATCTCCTCGGCCATCGCCTCACGCAGCGCCTCGCGCACGGTCATGGTCTTCATCGGCGTGCCCGGCGCCCAATCGGGGCTGGCTTTTGAGACGACGGCGACTGGGGCCGCAACAGGGGCCGCCGCAACAACCGCCACCGGAGCCGCCGCCACCGGGGCAGGGGCCACCGACGCGCCGCCAACGGCGGACGAGGAGGCAGCCGAGACGCTCTCACCTTCCTCCACCATCACCGCAATCGGCGTGTTCACCTTCACATTGGCGGTGTCTTCGGCCACCAGCAGTTTGCCGATGATCCCCTCATCCACCGCCTCAAATTCCATCGTCGCCTTGTCGGTCTCGATCTCGGCGATGATCTGACCGGACTTCACCCGGTCGCCTTCCTTGACCAGCCATTTGGCCAGCGTGCCTTCCTCCATCGTGGGCGACAGGGCGGGCATCAGAATTTCGGTTGCCATGGTCGTGTCTCCCCCTCAGGCGTAAATGTCGGTCCAAAGCTCGGACAGGGCCGGCTCCGGGCTTTCCTTGGCAAACTCGGCCGAGGCGTTGACGATCTCCTTGATCTCCTTGTCGATCGCCTTCAGCTCCTCCTCACTCGCCAAGCCCCCATGGGTCAGAAGATCGCGGACATGCTCAATGCAGTCCTTCTCCTGTTTGATCTTCTCCACCTCTTCGCGGGTCCGGTATTTGGCCGGATCGCTCATCGAATGGCCGCGATAGCGATAGGTCATCATTTCTAGAATATAGGGGCCTTTCCCGGCCCGGCAGTGCGCCACGGCCTTCTCACCGGCCGCTTTCACCGCCAGCACATCCATGCCGTCCACCTGCTCGCCCTCAATCCCATAGGCCGCGCCCCGGCCATAGAAGGTCGTCGATTTCGTCGACCGCTTCATCGAGGTGCCCATGGCATAGCCATTGTTTTCAATGACGAAAATCACCGGCAGCTTCCACAGCTCGGCCATGTTGTAAGTCTCATAGATCTGGCCCTGGTTGGCCGCGCCATCGCCGAAATAGGTGAAGGTCACATTGTCATTGCCCTTGTACCAGTCCGACATCGCAAGCCCGGCGCCAAGCGGCACCTGCGCGCCCACAATCCCGTGGCCGCCATAGAAATGCTTTTCCTTCGAGAACATGTGCATGCTCCCGCCCTTGCCCTTGGAGTATCCCCCCTCGCGGCCCGTCAACTCGGCCATCACGCCGTTTGCAGACATCCCACAGGCCAGCATATGCCCGTGGTCGCGATAGCTGGTCAGACGCTTGTCTCCGGGCTTGGTGCAGGCTTCAAGCCCGACCACCACCGCCTCTTGCCCGATATACAGGTGGCAAAACCCGCCGATCAGACCCATGCCATACAGCTGGCCCGCCTTCTCTTCGAATCGCCGGATCAGCAGCATCTCGCGGTAGTATTTCAGAAGCTCGTCCTTTGAGACGTTGGACTTTTCCGGCGCTTTCCTGGCTGCCACGGCGCATCCTCCCGACACTTGTAGAATGGTTTAACGTTAAACCATTTATATAGCATCGGCAAAATAACGCACAACAGAAAATGCGGCGCGCATGAGAGGGTTTCAAAAAGCGCAAGCCGAGGCGGGCCGAAAGGGGCGATATCTGCCGCAACAATGCGGCCGACAGGCGCGCAGAACCCGCCTCTGTGCCATCTGTCGATGTCGGTCAGATGTCGGGACGGACACCCGACGCAAACCCGTCGGGCGCCAGACGTCAACCCGACGGCCCGAACGGGATGAGTTAGCGGATCACAATCTCATCGGCGCGCATATAGCCCAGCACGTCGCGGGCCTGCTGATCGAGAAGGTCGATGTCCAGAAAGTCATCCGACAGCCGCCGCGTCAGGTTGGTCAGCTGCGTCAACTCCTGCGCCAACCGGTCCCGGTCGACGCGCAAGGCATCCGCCTCGGCATTGATCTGCACCCGGCGCAGCACCCCGTAATCGCCCTGCACGGCGGCAAAGGTGAAATAGCCGCCCAGCGTAAAGACCAGGACCAGATAGAAGATTCCGCCCAGCGAAATCCGGGATGGGGTGTTCGTCATGCTCTGCCTCTGTCCCACCCCTCATGTGGCGGAGGCGGTGACAAGATGAATCATGCCACAAGCGAATCGCAAAGGGAATCCCCTAAATCATCGGGTTCCCTATAAATTCCGGCGCATTTACCCGGCGCATTTACCCGGCGATCGAGGCCGCATGGATGCTGGAAATCGCCGCACCAAGGGCGGCATCAAACTCCGCATCCGATTGATCGGCGCTCAACCCCTCGGTCAGCGCCCGGCTGAACGAGGCGATGATGCCGCGGTTCTGCGCCAGAGTCGCATTGGCCTCGTCGCGGCTGTAACCCCCTGAAAGTGCGACAACTTTCAACACACTCGGGTGGTAGACCAGCGGCGCATAAAAGTTCGGCACGCTGGAGAGCGTCAGCTTCAGCATCACCTTCTGCCCCTTGGGCAGCGCGTCCAGCCCCCGCAACAGCGCATCGCGCAAAAGCGCTTCGGCCTCGGCCTTGTCGGCGATGGAAATCGTCACCTCGGGCTCGATGATCGGCATCAGCCCCTTGGCCAGAACCTGCGCCCCAACGGCGAATTGCTGATCGACAACCGCTTGAATTCCCTTCGCATTTGCCGCCGAAATCACCGACCGCTCTTTCGTCCCGAAGATCCCCGCCTTCGCCGCCTTGTCCAAAAGCGCATCCAGCGTCGGCATCGGCTTCATGGTCTGGCAGCCGTCAACTTCGGCTTCCAAGCCCCTGTCAATCTTTAGAAAAGGCACAACGCCGCGCTTTTCCCAAAGGTAGGTGGCGGTCGGAATTCCGTCGATATCGCGGTCCATGGTCTGTTCAAACAGGATCGCGCCAATCACCTTTTCGCCGGAAAAGGCGGGCGATTTGATGATCCGCGACCGCATGGCATGGATCATGTCATACATCTCGGCCTCGCCGGAATAGGCGGTCTCGGGCACGCCATAAAGCCGCAGCGCCTTGGGGGTCGAGCCGCCCGATTGGTCAAGGGCGGCGATAAAGCCCTTGCCGTTCCTCACCAGTTCCGTCTGCTGCGCCTTCGTCATGTTCATATCCATTGTCGAAACCCCTGGATCGGCCATAGCGCTTTGGCTGCGCGCTGGCAAATCTGATAGCGCCAACAGTGCCGCATGGCCCGGAAACAATTTGGCCCCACCCTGCGACAGGCGTGGTGGGGCCAATAGTTTCGTAAAAATTCTCGTGGCTTAGCTGCTCAAGGCGGCCACGCCCGGCAGGGTCTTGCCTTCCATCCATTCAAGGAATGCCCCCCCGGCGGTCGAGATAAAGGTGAAATCCCCCGCCGCCCCGGCCTGATTAAGCGCGGCCACCGTATCGCCGCCACCGGCGACCGACACAAGGCTGCCCGCCCGGGTCAGATCGGCTGCGGCCCGGGCCGCGGCATTGGTCGCGGCATTGAAGGGCTCGATTTCAAATGCGCCCAAAGGACCGTTCCAGATCAAGGTCTTGGCCCCCCCGAACACCTTTTCCAGCGCCGCCACCGTCGCCGGGCCCGCATCCAGGATCATCGCATCCGCCGGGCAGGCGCCTGCCGCCACGGTCTCATGGGCCGCCCCCGCCTTGAACTCGCGGGCCACCACCACATCCACCGGCAGATGAATGGCACAACCGGCCGCCTTGGCCTTGGCCAAGATCTCGCGCGCGGTCTCGGCCATATCGCGTTCGGCTAGCGATTTGCCGACCTCAACCCCCTGAGCGACAAGGAAAGTATTGGCCATGCCGCCGCCGATCACCAGATGATCGACCTTGCCGACAAGGTTGCCCAGAAGGTCAAGCTTGGTCGAAACCTTGGCCCCCCCCACCACCGCCACGACCGGACGAACCGGGCTGCCAAGGGCCGCTTCCAGCGCGCGCAGCTCTGCCTCCATCAACCGACCGGCCGCCTTGGGCAAAAGCCGCGCAATGCCTTCGGTCGAGGCATGGGCCCGGTGCGCCGCCGAAAACGCATCATTGACAAAGACATCGCCCAAAGCGGCCATCTCAGACGCGAGCGCCGGGTCATTCTTCTCCTCGCCCGCATGAAACCGGGTGTTTTCCAAAAGGACCACATCGCCCCGGCCCGCCGCCGCAATCGCTGCCTTGGCCTCAGCCCCCACGCAATCGGCGCAAAACAGCACCTTGCGGCCCAAGGATGCGGCAAGCGTGTCTTTAACGTGGCCCAGGCTCATCTCGGGCACAACCTTGCCCTTCGGCCGGTCGAAGTGCGCGAGCAAAACCACCTTGCCGCCCCGCGCGATGATGTCCTCGACCGTCGGCCGGATCTTGTCGATCCGGGTGGTGTCGGTGACACGCCCGCCTTCCATCGGCACGTTGATATCTACGCGGACCAGCACAGTCTTGCCCGCCAATGCCACGTCATCCAGCGTTTTCCAGCCCATCATGCCCTCCATAGCTTTGCCCTCCTTTCCGCCCATTGCACGGCTTCGTCAACCACAACCCCTTTCCCTTTGCGGTCTGCGACATTAGGGTCGCGCCCAGAAAAACGGAGACCCCAGATGGCCGAGATCAAAGACCCCGAAAACACCATCATCCTCACGCTGAAAGACGGCGAAGTGGTGATCGAGCTTTTGAAAGACATTGCCCCCAAGCATTGCGAGCGGATGAAGACCCTGGCCCGCGCCAAGGCCTATGACAACGTCTGCTTCCACCGTGTCATTGACGGGTTCATGGCCCAGACCGGCGATGTGGCCAATGGCAACATGGAAAAGGATTTCAACCTGCGCCGGGCAGGCACCGGCGGGTCTGACCTGCCCGATCTTCCGGCCGAGTTCTCGGGCATCCCGCATGATCGTGGCACCCTGGGCGCGGCGCGGTCGCAGAACCCGAATTCGGCCAACAGCCAGTTCTTCATCAACTTCAACGACAACCATTTCCTGAACCGCCAGTATACGGTTTACGGCCGCGTGATTGCGGGGATGGAGCATGTCGACAAGATCACCCGCGGCGAACCGCCTGCCTCGCCTGACCGCATGATCACTGTCCGGGTGGCCGCCGATGTTGCGTAAAGCTATGATTCTGGTCGCCTTTGCGGCAACCCCCGCGCTTGCCGAAGAGGTCGTTGACGGCCCCGGCCCGAACCTAGTGATCGAAGTGGCGGGCGTCGCCAATGGCACGGTCGTGATCGACATGGCCGATCATGTTGCGCCCAAACATGTGGCCCAGATCGTCGAATTGGCGAAATCCGGTGCCTATGACGGGGTGGTGTTCCACCGCGTGATCGACGGCTTCATGGCGCAAACCGGCGATGTATCGAACGGCAAGGCCGGGGGCGATCTGTCAATGGCGGGAACCGGTGGTTCAACCCTGCCGGACCTTCCGGCCGAGTTTTCGGACCTCGCCTTTGCGCGCGGCGTTGTCGGCATGGCGCGGGCGGCCGATCCGGATTCGGCCAACAGCCAGTTCTTCATCATGTTCGACCAGGGCGATTTCCTGAACGGCCAATACACCGTTGTCGGCAAGGTGATTTCCGGCATGGACGTCGTCGATGCGATCAAGCGCGGCGATGGCGCCAATGGCGAGGTCAGCGCCGATCCCGACGTCATGGCCAAGGTCACCGTGCAGGAATAAACACGGCTGGGGCGGCCCCTGCACCCTTGGGGCCGCCCTTTTTCTGCCTAGCGCTGCAGGCTTTCAAGATAAAGCACCAGCGATAGCACCTTGCCCCGCGCCGCGATCACCCCGCCATAGGGATCGGCGGCGCTGGCCCGTGCCGCGGCAAAGGTGTTGGCGAAAAGCGGCATCGGATTGCCATGGGCCCGCACACCGGTCCGACCGTCGATGATGTGGATCACCTTCAGCATCGGAAACACGCCGTCATTGGCCTCGGCCAGCCGGGTCAGATCGATTGCCGGGATTTTCATCAGATCGGCCATGTCGCCGTCGCCCCGCACATCCGCGCCATGGCAGACCGCACAATGGGCCTCGTAAAGCTCTTTGCCGATGCTGCCCTCTTGCGCCGAAACGGCGCTGGCCAGGGCCAGAAGGCAGGCCGCAAGTCCCAGCGGTTGCAAGGTCACGCGCATGATGGTCTCCGATCAGGATGGGCAGGATCAAAGACATCATCGGGCCAGTCTGGCCCGCCGGGCATTGACGGCGGTCAATGGTGGCAGGCGAGGCTTAGCCCAGAACCACCAGCGCGTGGCGCTTCTTGCCCGCCGTCAGCTTGATCGGCTGGGCCAGATCGTCCGCGCCATAGCGCAGGCCGGTGTCGGTGACGGTTTCATCATTCACCTTGGCCCCGCCTTCCGAGATCAGCCGTTTGGCCTCTTTGCCCGAGGGCGCGAGCCCGGCCTTGACGAAAAGCTGAACAATCCCAAGACCTTCGGCCAGATCAGCGGATGACACGGTGACGGTGGGAAGATCATCGCCCACGCCGCCGCGCTCAAACACCTCGCGCGCGGTGGCCTCGGCCGCCACTGCCGCCTCGGCCCCGTGCAACAGCGTCGTCACGGCATTGGCCAGAACGATCTTGGCCCCGTTGATCTCGGACCCCTGAAGCGCGCCCAGCCGGTTGCATTCGTCGACCGGCAACTCGGTATACAGCTTCAGGAACCGGCCCACATCGGCATCTGTCGTGTTGCGCCAGAACTGCCAGAACTCATAGGGGCTGAACATGTCGCCATTCAGCCAGACCGCGCCCGACTGCGACTTGCCCATCTTCTTGCCATCGCTTGTCGTCAAGAGGGGCGAGGTAAGCCCGAACACCTCGTGGTCGATTACCCGGCGCGTCAGGTCCACGCCGTTCACGATATTGCCCCACTGATCCGACCCGCCCATCTGCAAAAGGCAACCATAGCGGCGGTTCAGCTCAAGGAAATCATAGGCTTGCAGGATCATGTAGTTGAATTCAAGGAACGATAGGCTTTGCTCGCGGTCCAGCCGCGATTTGACAGATTCAAAGCTCAGCATCCGGTTGACCGAGAAATGCCGCCCGATCACGCGCAGGAATTCCAGATAGTTCAGATCATCCAGCCATTCGGCATTGTTAACCATGACCGCATCCGTCGGCCCGGTCCCAAAGGTCACATAGGGCGAAAAGGCCCGCTTGATCCCGGCGATGTTGTCATCAATCTGGGCATTGGTCAGCAGGGGCCGTTCATCAGCGCGAAAGCTCGGGTCGCCCACCTTGGTGGTCCCGCCGCCCATCAGCACAATCGGCTTGCCGCCGCATTTCTGCAACCAGCGCAGCATCATGATCTGGATCAGACTGCCGACATGCAGCGATTTCGCCGTGGCATCGAACCCGATATAGCCCGGCACCACACCCGCCTTGAAAGCCTCGTCAAGCGCCTGATAATCGATGCAATCGGCCACAAAGCCGCGCTCGAACATCACACGCAGGAAATCGGATTTCGGATGGTAGGTCATGGCCGTCTCATGCTTTAAGGATGGCAGGGGTATAGCGGGGCAAAAGGGGCAGGGGAAGGCATGAAAGCGGGGCCGATCTGGGCTTTGGGCGCGATGTCGGGCACCTCTCTGGATGGGGTCGATGCCGCCATGGTCCTCACCGACGGCGAGACGATCGCCGAATTTGGCCCCCATGCCTATCACCCCTTCGCCGAGGCCGAACGCGCCACGATCCGCGCCGCCTTTGGCCGCTGGCCCGGTGATCCGGGGGTTGAGGCCGCCGCCGCCGTAGTCGAAGCCGCCCATGCCGCGCTCTTGTCGCGCTTTACCGGGGCGGATGTCGTCGGCTTTCACGGCCAGACCTTGGCTCATGACCCCGGCCAGCGCGGCACGCATCAATGCGGCAATGGCGCGCTGTTGGCCGAGGTGCTGGGCACCCCCGTGGTCTGGGATTTCCGCTCTGCCGATGTGGCGATGGGAGGGCAGGGCGCGCCCTTGGCCCCCTTCTTCCATTTCGCCTGCGCCAAATGGGCGGGGGCGACTGAACCCGTGGCCTTTCTCAATCTGGGCGGGGTCGGCAACCTCACTTGGGTTGACCCAGGCCGTGCCACCCCTGAAACCCCCGGCGCGCTTTTGGCCTTTGACACCGGCCCGGCCAATGCGCCGATCAACGATCTGATGCAGGCCCGGCTTGGCCGCGCCCAAGATGAGGGCGGCACCTTGGCAGCCACCGGACAGGTGGACGAGGCGGCGGTGGCCTGTTTTCTGGACCACCCCTATTTCTTCAAAATGCCGTCGAAGTCCTTGGACCGCAATGAGTTTTATGCCGCCTTGCAGGTGGTGGACCGCCTCTCGACCGCAGATGCCGCCGCAACCCTGACCGCCATCACCGCCGCCTCGGTCGCCCGCGGGGCCGAACATTTCCCGCGCCCCGTGACGCGGCTTCTTGTCACCGGCGGG
>VGDH01000098.1 GCA_016869835.1 Alphaproteobacteria bacterium | reverse complement strand
CCAGCTCCCGAGGTCATCCAGTGGCCGGCTACGCCATCCGGAGCCGCTCCGCCGGCCACGCCAGCCGTAGCGTCAAGACCAATCATGCACTAAGACTAAAAGCGGACCACTAGATTGGGGCAGGCCAGTTGCGGAAAACCGCGCACAGTGGTCCAGCGGATGAGGGTACTTTTCGATACTCCAAGCTCGCGCAGTAACTCGCGACGCCCGATAAACCGGTCGATGGTCGACATCTGTCGGCCTCCTTCTGAGAAATGAAAGGGACTTGCCGGTTTTTGCGAGGGTAGGACGGCGACCATCTGCATGCAGTTATGGGCGCATGTTCCCAAGGCGCGGCGCACCTCGCGTGCAGCTGGTGCACTATAGCGCAATACAGAGTGCTATACAACTAAGAATATCACCTAAGTATCTGATTGTGCGTTACTTATCGAAATTCACCAAGTCTTCAACCAACTGCCCCCAGGCGTTTAGTGCGGCTTCCCGGTCGGCAAGGTACTCGCTGCGTTGATAAACCAAGGCGACACCGCGAACGGAACCGGCGACATGGTTTAGCAGACGATCGACTACGGCTGGAGCAATCCTCAGCTCGTCCGCCATGTAAGTTGCCGCGGTGCGCCGCAAATCGTGCAAGCGCCAATCGGAGACACTGCTGCGGACATCGAGTGCAGCCTTTGCCCTCGAAAATCCGCTGACTGCTGAGTGTCCCGTCGTCGTGAATACAAAGTCGCAATCGGCCCGCCGTGGGATTTTTGCAAGGATGGCGAGGGACTGCGGACTAAGGGTTACGACGTGCGCTCGTCCATTTTTGGCTCTTTGCTTACTGATGATCCAACGTGCGCGGTCAATGTCGAGTTCAGACCACCGCATGCCGGCAACCTCATCGCGCCGCTGCGCGGTCAGGATTAGCAAGCGCACGACATCGCCAAGCGGATATCTCTTCTGTTCCGCTGCCCGCCAAATAGCTAGCAGCTCGTTCTTCGATAGCACGCGATCTCTAGATTTTTCGACGGTAGCCCTCGGCAGCGCCACTGCTGGCGACTGCCAGAGTAAATCGCGTTCGGTCGCCCAATTGAAGAATCGTGTGATGAACGAGCGAACCCGATTTGCCTGCGTAAGCTTTCCTTTGTCCGCAACCCGATCAATCACGCGCATCAGATCAGCTTTGCTGATCTGGTCCAGTTGATGTCTGCCTAGAAAAGGAAGGACGTGCAATCGCATAGCTTGCTCGACTTGTAGGAAGCTTTTCTTTGCTCGCTGCTCGCGCGCGTACCACTCGTGCACTACGGTCTCAAATGGCATCGATTTTTTTGTACGGCCGAACGTTCCATCGCTGATTTCGGACAGAGCAACTCTAGCAGCCTCGCGCGCTTTTCCCAAGCTCATGGCCGGATATGCGCCAAGCGTGACCCTTTTGCGTCTGCCGTTCTCACGGGTGAGCAACACCCACGACAAGGCGCCGCTTGTCGCCACCCGAATTCCGAACCCGGGCTGTGAAGCATCATAGACCTCATAGCGCTGTCCTTTCGGTTTTAACGATCGGACTAGCGCATCAGTCAGCCGGACTGTTGAAAGCTTAGGCATTTTGGGGTTCCATGTGGGTGCCAAAAATGATGAACTAGTATGCGTCAGCATGATATTAAATCAAGCAAAATAATCAATAAAACAACGATAAAATGCATAGACGGTGAGCCAACAGGAAACGTTATGAAGTAATGTAGCAGGTAATTTGTAATCAGGGGGTTGCGGGTTCAAGTCCTGCTGGGGGCACCAATTTTCCAGAACAGACGGACGCTGGCCGAGGTTGGGGCCCTGCGGCGCGGCAGGAGATTTGATCCAGCCGCATCTGCTTTGCGTAACCCACACAGTCCATTCCGCTGGCCATGGGGTACCGCAGGCCGGACCGTTCCTAGGGCGCAAGGAGAGCGCATGCATTCGATCTGCACCTTGCTGCCCGGCCCTGTAGGCCCCAATTCCCGGCCCGACCGGCGTGAGGGCTGGGCATGATCCATCACCTTCGCGTCAGCCTCTATGCCCTTATGCTCGCGGCGGCCGGGATCCCGCTTTACATCCACCTGCCGCAATTCGCCTCGATCAGTCTGGGGATGTCTCTGGGCACGGTTGGGGTCATCCTGATTGCGATCCGGGTGATCGATCTGGTGCAGGATCCGCTGATCGGCTGGGCAATTGACCGCTGGCCCCGGGCGCAGCTGCTTTTTGCCCTGT
The DNA here is from genome assembly GCA_016869835.1 of Alphaproteobacteria bacterium. Taxonomy (GTDB): domain Bacteria; phylum Pseudomonadota; class Alphaproteobacteria; order Rhodobacterales; family Rhodobacteraceae; genus Tabrizicola_A. Next base: position 9,526 of record VGDH01000098.1, on the reverse strand, counting down.
TGGCGGCGGCGGGCTTGGCGGTTGGCTTTCCCATGCTGTTCCTGTTGCAGCCGGGGCCGTGGGTTGTGGTTCAGCTGGCTTCGGTGCTGATCCTTCTGTTCACCGCGTACAGCCTTGGCACGATTTTGCTTTACGGCCGCAGCGCGACGCTGGCGATTGACCGGGCAGAGCAGGGTCTGATGACGTTTGCCGCCTTTCGAGAGGGCGGCATTTTGGCCGGGGTGATCCTTGCTGCGATTGCGCCTGCGGTTCTGGTGGCCTTTGGGGCAGGGGCGCTGGGATATCCGGCCTTTGGCCTTGTTCTTGGTGGCCTTGCCGTCTTTGTCGCGCTGGTCAGCCTGCCGATCTGGCGGCGTCCGGTGATTGTCGGGGCGGCCCCCTCATTGTCTGGACTGGGTGAGGCGGGGGCGTTGCGGCTTTTGGGGCTGGCGCTGGTCAACAGCCTGCCCGTCGCGATCACCTCGACCTTGTTTCTGTTCTTCGTCGAAGATCGGCTGAAACTGCCCGGCATCGCCGGGCCTCTCCTGACGCTTTTCTTTTTCAGCGCCGGGCTGAGCGTCCCGGTCTGGACCGCCATCAGCCGCCGTCTTGGCGCAAAGCGGACGCTCCTTGTCTCCATGCCCATGGCGATTGCCGGTTTTATTTGGGCGGCCTTTCTTGGCCCTGGGGATGTTGCGGCCTTTGCCATCATCTGTCTGGCGGCCGGTGCCGCGCTTGGGGCCGAGATGTTGCTTTTGCCAGCGATGTTTTCGGTCGCCTTGACGCAGGCCGGGCTGCAGGCCTCGCTTGCCTTTGGCATCTGGACCTTCGCGGGCAAGCTGGGTCTGGCCTTGGCGGCGTTTCTGGTCATGCCGCTCTTGCAATGGAACGGCTTTCAGCCCGGTCAGGCCAACAGTCCTGAGGCCTTGAACACGCTCGGGCTGGCATATGCTGTCTTGCCCTGTGTCCTTAAGCTTGGCGCGCTTGCACTTGTCCTGCGCCTGCCTGACACCTTCGGGGCAGGGCAGGGCGCGCTGCGGTCGCAATAAGGGGGCGGTGGATGCGGGGCTGGTCTTGGCTGATGTTGGTTGGTTGGCTGTCGGCAGTGTTTGCCCCACCTGCCTTTGCCGATCCGCTTTTGATCGAGGATTTCACCATGCAACCCGAAAGCCGCTGGCGATTCTTTGCAGACGCGGTGATGGGCGGTGTTTCTACCGGTCAAATGCGCTTTGAAACCGAAGAGGGGCACAGCCACGCCCGTCTCACCGGCATCGTCAGCACCGCCAACAACGGCGGTTTCATCCAGATCCGTCGCGATCTTGAAACGGCGCCTCCATCGGAGGCAACCGGCCTGCGCCTTGTGGTGCGGGGCAATGACACGCGTTATTTCGTGCATTTGCGCACGTCAGGCACGCTGTTGCCCTGGCAGTATTATCAGGCGGGGTTTGAGGTCACGCAGGACTGGACCGAGGTTCGTCTGGCCTTTGACAGTTTCGCGCCCTCGGGTGGCCTGGTGCGGGCCGAACTGCGGCCCGAGACCATCACTTCGGTCGGGATCGTCGCCTTCGGTCGCGATCATGAGGCGGATGTGTCGGTGCGCGCCTTGGGGTATTACTAGGCCGTTCCGCCTTTGGCTGTGCCATCTGTCACAGCAAAAAGTCCGAGAGCTGCACCGAGTGGATGCCGGAAAGCCGGATTTCACTGTCAGCGCGTGCGTCGCCCGTCGTGTCCAGCCCCAGGACAAGCCCGCCTGAACTGCTTACCGTCCATAGACCATAGGCCCGTGGTCCATCGGTGCTGAAGGCGAAGGCCTGATTGCCTGCCTGTGTGCTGTTGGCGTCGATCAGGCGCAGGTCGATCAGGTCAATGCCGCTGAGGAACTGGTAGATCATGTCGCGGTTGGTCCCGACGGCGCTGTCGGCGATGGTGCGAAAGACAAAGCTGTCCCGTTGAAGGTCGGCGCCGCCATAAAGCCGGTCAAACCCGCCGCCGCCCTCCAACGTATCGCGTCCGGTGCCGCCTTGGATCAGGTTGTTCATGCCATTGCCGGTCAGTCGAAGGCCCGTGTTGACCGCGGCCCACAGCTCCTCGATCCAGGCTGTGCTGGAGAGGGTGTAATGCACATGGCTGTAGATGCGATCATGGCCGCCCGTCGCGGCCTCGATCACCCGGTCGCCCGAGTGATAGACCGAATAGGTGTCATGGCCCGCACCGTCGGTCAGGGTGTCGGCATGGGCGGCATTGCTGATGAAGCGGTTGGCGAGTGCATTGCCGGTCAGCGCCCGGCCTGCGCTGCCCATGGCATAGAGGAACTCGACCGAAGAATTGCCGTAAAGCGTGTGGTTTGCATAGGCGTCGATCCGGTAGGTACCGCCCGATGCGGCCTCAATCACCCGGTCGCCGGAGTGGTAGGCCGCATAGGTGTCATTGCCCAGACAACCCATCAGCGTGTCAGCATGGGTCGCGGCCGAGACCAGCCGGTTGGCAAGCTCGTTGCCGCCCAACGCGATGCCACCGCTGCCTGCTGCCACGGCAAGGATTTCAACCGACTGTCCTGCCCCAAGCACCCAACCGGTCGCCGCGATCACCTGATCAAGCCCGTCGCCCGCCCCCTCGATCACGGCATCTGCAATGTGGTGGACTTGATAGGTGTCGTTGCCCGAACCCCCTGCCATCAGGTTGCCGGATGAGGCTGTCTCAAAGCTGATTGTCCCGGTGCTGACGGGCCCCTGTGGTGACAGCGGCGGCAGGGAGGGCAGGTGGTTGACCAACGCGCCAGTGCCATCGCCGCGCCAGTTGTAGATCAGCCCGCTGGTCGTTGCCGGATCGGGCAGCGGCGCCCAGGCCATGTCCCAGGTATCGCTGGCCGAACGGGCCAGATCGAAAAGCCGGATGTCACCAAAGCGGGCATGATCGGTCAGCTCTACATCGCCCTGGGTCAAGAGATTGCGGGTGCCGGGCACGAAAAGCCGTTCGGCCACGCGCACGCCATCCAGCCAGACGGCAAGCCGCCCCTCCATGTCGTCATAGTTTAGCGTCAGCCGATGGGCTGTCCCGTCAAACAACCTTGCAGGCAGGATGGAGCCGATGAAACTGTCGATCTCGGCCCCTTCGAATTCGACCGAACCGCTGCCGTCGGCATGACGATGCAGCACTAGATTGCCAAAACGCGCGACCGGGCCGGGGGCATCCAGCGCGTTCTGCCGCCAGATCAATTCAAGCGTGAAAGACGGGAGCAGGAACAGGTCTATTCCCGTGGCGCCCAGGCTGGCCGATGTGTCAGGGTTTGTGGCGACCACGGCAAAGGACGCAGGCGGCGGCGGGGTAGGGCCGGGGCCATCGCCGATGATCAGATCATTGCCCGCCCCGCCGCGCTGATGATTTGCGGCGGTATTGCCGATGATCTCATCGGCCCCTCGACCCCCGATCGCATGCTCGATGACCGTGCCAAAGGCGATGCCCAGATTGCCCGAAAACCCGCCGACCGAGGAATGGCTGCCCGCAATCAGGCTGATCGTCTGCGCCGCCGAATAGCGCGACAGATCAAGCGTGTCGGTCCCGCCGCCATCCCAGATCGTCACCATCGGATCAAGGTTGAGGTCAAAGTCATAGACAGGCCCCGCCGTCGCGCCGAAGCCATAGGTGTCGTGTCCCGCGCGCGTCGCACTGTTGGCACCATAGATCAACTGCAGCGCTTGAATGTCATGGATGCCCAGTGTATCCGGTCGCAGCGCAGTTGCGCCTGTATCCTCGGCGCCGAAGGGGCTCATCACGGTGAACTACTGGCTGTCTTGCACGAATTCGGCGTGGGTTGCGTGGCTGATCGGCCCCGGCGCCGTGTAGAGGTCTGGCGCGGCCAGCCCAAGGCTTTCACCGATCAGCTGCATCATCATCAGCGCGTCGATGCTGCCGGGCGCGGGCAGCTCGCTTGGCGGGGTATAGGCGTGAGTGTTGATGAACACATCGCCCGCCATCTGGCCGAACCCCGGATCACCCGGCGCCCCGGCCCAACTGACGGCCCCGTCCCCCGCACTGAAATTGCCGTAAAGAAGCGTCGCCTGATCGGTGTGGCCGCCGGGGTTCTGTTCGACAAAGGTCAGTCCCGCAACCTCGGCGAACATGGCCAGAAGGCCGCGCGTCAGCTCCATCTGGGCTGGGGTGAATTGCGAAAAGCCGGGCAGCCCGTGATCGACCGTTTCGGAAAACCCATAGCTCAGCGTGACGGCGGTGCCGCGTTGGGCGGCCCAACTTGCGTGGCTGTCGATGATCCCCGTGATCATCGCGGCGTCGAACTGCGCCTTGGCGCCAATTGTCGCGGCCACCGCATAGTTGCCCGTGATTGCCCAGACCGCGCTGGCCTGAAGATAGTAACGACCGCTGTCCAGCGCCGTGAACCGCAGGACCGCGTTGCCATTGGCGAGGCTGTCGTCATCTTCACCGAGCAGCGTGGTTCCATCCGGCCCATAAAGCCTGAGATAGGGGTTGGTCAGGGCATTGCTGCCAATACCCACCATGGCAAAGCTGTAGCTTTGTCCGGCTACCAGGTCGATCGCGATGAAATCGGCGTCGCCTGTAACGCCGATGCTGCCATGCGCCCAGCCACCGACGGCAAGCACGAAGTCGGTCGCGGTCGTGTCGGGGGCATCCCCGCCCAGGCTGGTCTCGAAACTAGTCGGCATCGCCTTGTCCCGCTGGCACCCGCCCGGCCAGACTGGGGGACGGGAGTTTGGGTATCAGGGACAGGACTGGCGGCAAAAGCGATAACAAACCGTTAAAATCGAACCGTCTGAAGCCCCTTGACGCCGCGTCTGTGGCCTTAGGCCCCGCCAAGCCGCAGCCGGGCAAACAGCACGCAGGCCTCAAGCCCGTTCTGCACCGCCTGTGCATCGCGCCGCCGCATCCAGTCAAGCCAAAGCCCATCCAGCGTGGCCATGATCAGATCGCTGACCATGCGGATCCGGTCGGTCTTCCAAGGGTCCGAAACCTTATGCAAAAGCCTTTCCAGCTGCACCCGGTAACGGGCGTAAAGCGCGCGCTCGGTCGCGGCGATGGCAGGATGGACCTGCGCGGCCGACCACAGGTCGATGCGGGTGCGCAGATGCGACAGGGCAAGAAATTCCTCCGAGAACCCGGCTTTCAGAAAAGCTTCCAGCCGTTCGGCCGGTGTGGCACCGGGCATGGTGATGCGCGCATCGGCCGCCGCCTGCAACCGTTCTGATGCCAGAAGGCAGGTTTCGGCCAGCACCTCGTCCATCTCGGCTAAATGATAGGTGATGTGGCCCAGCGACATCTTCGCCTCGGCGGCGATCTTTCGCGCGGTCCGATCGGCATATCCCACTCGTTCCAGACAGCGCAGCGCGGCCTCGACAATCTCGCGGCGCCGATATCCGCCCTCGCGGCGGGCCTTCCCCTCTTGGACGGGCTGATCCATGGCAGTCCTGAATGACAATAGATGAATGAAAAGGCTTTCCTCTTGGCTTTTTGCCCCGATTCGACCAGAAGGGCAACCTGAACCAGAGAGGCATCATGGCAACAGGTTTCAGTTTCAACCTTCATGCAACAGATGGCGCGGCGCGGGCGGGGGTGATTTCGACGCCCCGAGGCGAAATCCGCACGCCTGCCTTCATGCCGGTTGGCACGGCCGGAACGGTCAAGGCGATGATGCCGGACTCGGTGCGGGCCACGGGGGCCGATATCCTATTAGGCAATACCTATCACCTGATGCTGCGCCCGACGGCCGAGCGGATTGCGGCCCTTGGCGGGTTGCACCGCTTCATGAACTGGGGGCGGCCGATCCTGACGGATTCGGGCGGCTTTCAGGTGATGAGCCTGTCCTCTTTGCGTAAACTGAGCGAGGAGGGCGTGCGGTTTTCAAGCCATATTGACGGATCAAAGCACATGCTGACGCCGGAACGTAGCATGGAGATCCAGCGGCTTCTGGGGTCAGACATCGTCATGTGTTTCGACGAATGTCCCGCGCTGCCGGCCAGCGATGAGGTGGTGGCCAAGTCGATGCGCATGTCGATGCGGTGGGCCAAGCGGTCTCGCGACGCCTTTGGCGACCGTCCCGGCCACGCGCTTTTCGGCATCATGCAGGGGGGCGTGAACCGCGATCTGCGCGAGGAATCGGCCAAGGCGTTGATCGAGATCGGATTTGACGGCTATGCCGTGGGCGGCCTCGCGGTGGGCGAGGGGCAGGAGGCGATGTTCTCCGTCCTCGACTATGCGCCAGGCTTCCTGCCCGCCGACAAGCCGCGCTATCTGATGGGCGTGGGCAAGCCCGATGACATCGTCGGTGCTGTGGAACGCGGCATCGACATGATGGATTGCGTGCTTCCCTCGCGGTCAGGGCGCACGGGGCAGGCCTGGACGCGCATGGGTGCCATCAACCTGAAAAACGCGCGTCACAAGGACGACCCGCGCCCCTTGGATGAAGCCTGCACCTGCCCTGCCTGCCGCAGCTATTCGCGCGCCTACCTGCACCATGTGGTGAAGGCGGATGAAATCATCGGTTCGATGCTGCTGACCTGGCACAACCTGCACTATTTCCAGGAATTGATGCAGGGATTGCGCGATGCGATCGCCAGTCAAAGCCTGCAGGTCTTTGTCGCGGCATTCCATTCAAGACGGGCGCAAGGCGATATCGACCCGCTGTGACCCCGCCTTGCAACAGCCTTGCAGCAGTCTTGCGACAAACTGCAGACAAATCCGGCTTGTCGTCGCCCCCGACAAAGCGCAAAATGTGATCGACCGGGGCTGTTGACACCCCCACCACCCGCCCCCAGATATGGGGTCGAGGGAAGGGCCGGTACGCTGCCGATTGCCGGGGCGGGGTCCTTCTGCCCAATAAGGAAACGCGACATGACTGAGACCTTTGCCACGAGCTACCCGGTGCTTCCGCTGCGGGACATCGTGGTGTTTCCCCATATGATCGTTCCCTTGTTCGTGGGCCGCGAAAAGTCGGTCCGCGCGCTGGAAGAGGTCATGGCTGACGACAAGCAGATCCTGCTCAGCAGCCAGATCGACCCGTCGATCGACGATCCCACCAGCGAAGGGATTTACCGCGTTGGCGTTCTGGCCAATGTGCTGCAACTTCTGAAATTGCCCGATGGCACGGTCAAGGTGCTGGTCGAAGGCAAGACCCGGGTTCGGATCACCGAATTCGTCGAAAACCCCTCGTTCTTTGAGGCGCGCGCACAGCGCCTGACGGAAACCCCCGGCGATCAGGCTTCGGTTGAGGCTTTGGTGCGGGCGGTGGCGGATGAATTTGAGCGTTATGCCAAGATTCGCAAGAACATTCCCGAAGAGGCCCTGGGCGCGGTCAGCGAAACGCGCGAGCCCCAGCGGCTTGCCGATCTGGTGGCCGGTCATCTGGGCGTCGATGTCGCACAGAAGCAGGCGATCCTTGAAACGCTGGATATCTCGGAGCGGTTGGAGAAGGTCTATGGTCACATGCAGGGCGAAATGTCGGTCCTGCAGGTGGAAAAGAAGATCAAGTCTCGGGTGAAAACCCAGATGGAAAAGACCCAGCGCGAATATTACCTGAATGAGCAGATGAAGGCCATTCAGAAGGAACTCGGCGATGGCGAGGATGGCCAGTCCGAACTGAAAGAGCTGGAAGAGCGCATCAAGAAAACCAAGTTTTCCAAAGAAGCCCGCGAGAAGGCCGAGGCCGAGCTGAAAAAGCTCAAGTCCATGAGCCCGATGAGCGCCGAGGCCACGGTGGTGCGCAATTATCTTGATTGGCTGTTGGGTGTGCCTTGGGGCACGCAAAGCCGGGTCAAGAAAGACCTTGTCGCCGCCCAGAAGGTGCTGGACGCCGATCACTATGGTCTGGACAAGGTGAAAGAGCGCATTGTCGAATACCTTGCAGTGCAGGCCCGCAGCGCGAAACTGAAAGGTCCGATCCTCTGCCTCGTCGGCCCGCCCGGCGTTGGGAAAACCTCGCTTGGCCGCAGCGTGGCCAAAGCCACGGGGCGCGAGTTCATCCGCATCTCGCTCGGCGGGGTGCGCGACGAATCCGAGATCCGCGGTCACCGGCGTACCTATATCGGTTCGATGCCCGGAAAGATCATTCAGGCGCTGAAAAAGGCGAAAACCACCAATCCGCTGATCCTCTTGGATGAAATCGACAAGATGGGCCAGGACTTCCGCGGCGATCCGGCCAGCGCGATGCTTGAGGTGCTGGACCCGGAACAGAACTCGACCTTCGTCGATCATTATATGGAGGTCGAGTACGACCTGTCGAACGTGATGTTCATCACCACATCGAACTCGTACAACATGCCGGGGCCTTTGCTGGACCGGATGGAGATCATCTCGGTCGCCGGTTACACCGAGGATGAAAAGCGCGAGATTGCCATGCAGCACCTGCTGCCGAAACAGATCGAGGCCAATGGCCTGCGCAAGGGCGAGTTCGAGGTGTCGGATGCGGCGCTCACCCATGTCATCCGCTATTACACCCGCGAAGCCGGCGTGCGGAACCTTGAGCGCGAGATTGCCAAGCTGGCGCGCAAGGCGGTGACGGATATCCTGAAGAAAAAAGCCAAGTCGATTTCGGTCGATGAGGCCAAGGTCAAGGAATATCTTGGCGTGCAGCGCCACCGCTATGGCCTGGCCGAGAAGGAAGATCAGGTGGGTGTCGTTACCGGGCTGGCCTGGACCTCTGTCGGCGGCGACCTGTTGCAGATCGAAGCCCTGCGGCTGCCCGGCAAGGGCCGGATGAAAACCACCGGCAAGCTGGGCGATGTGATGAAGGAATCGATCGAGGCGGCCTCAAGCTATGTCCGCTCGGTTTCGCCCCAGCTTGGCGTCAAGCCGCCTAAGTTCGAGACGATGGACATTCACGTTCACGTCCCCGACGGGGCCACGCCCAAGGACGGGCCTTCGGCCGGTCTGGCGATGGTGACAGCCATCGTCTCGGTGCTGACGGGGATTCCGGTTCGCAAGGACATCGCCATGACTGGCGAGGTGACGCTGCGTGGCAATGCCAGTGCCATCGGTGGCTTGAAGGAAAAGCTTCTCGCGGCGCTTCGCGGTGGCATCAAGACGGTGTTCATCCCGGAAGAAAACGCCAAGGACCTGGCTGAGATCCCGCAGAATGTGAAGGAAGGGTTGAAGATCATCCCGATCACCCATGTGCGCGAGGTTCTGGCCGAGGCGCTGGTGCGTCAGCCCGAGCCTGTCGAATGGGACGAGGCGGCGGAAGAGGCCGCCGCCGCCGCCCGGCAGGCCGCCGCGTCGATGGGCGCGGGTCGGACGGCGCATTAAGGTTTTGACATGTCATTTGGGGGCCGGCAGAGCGTTCTGCGGGCCCCCATTTATTCTGCAATGACAGAAAGGCGGCATTTTTGTTGCCGTGGTGTAGACAATGGCTGCGGTTAACTGGCATTGTCGTGAAAATTTTATTCTGCCGGACCCAATGCCGGCGCAAAGTCATAGGATTGCCATGCCCAGCGCCCCTGCGAAAACCGCTTCTGCTGCAAAGACCTCTGCCACCGCCAAGTCGGCTGCCAAGACGGCCACCAAACCGCCATCGAAGCCCGCT
>VGDH01000097.1 GCA_016869835.1 Alphaproteobacteria bacterium | reverse complement strand
GGAAACACCTGCCGAACCGGCAACTGAGACCGCCCCACAAGACCGCCCCGCCGTCGGCCCGATCCCGGCCAGCGAGGTTGATCTTGACGCGCTGATGTTCCAGCGCCGCCCTGTGGTGGTCTTTGCCGACAGCCCGGCAGACCCCACCTTCATCCGGCAAATGGAGCTCATTGAACGCGACCTTGCCGCGCTTGACCTGCGCGATGTGGTGGTCATCACCGACACTGACCCTGCGGGCAAATCGGCGCTGCGCCAAAAGCTGCGCCCGCGCGGCTTCAGCCTTGTGCTGATGGAAAAGGACCTGAAGCCGGTCATTCGTAAACCCCTGCCTTGGGACGTGCGCGAGATCGTGGCGGCCATTGAAAAGTTCCCCCTGCGGCGGCAGGAAGAACAGGCGCGGCGCGCAAACCAGCCCTAGCCGGGCAAGGCGCGGCCTGCCGCCCCCAGCCTGTCACTTGGCCTTCGGACAAGGTCTGGCGCGCCTCGGCCACCTTATTCGAACTCCATGATCACATCATCGACCTTCAGGCTCGACCCCGCCGCCGCCTTCACGGCCCGGACCACGCCCTTCTTCTCGGCCTTCAGGATGTTTTCCATCTTCATCGCCTCAACTGTGGCCAGCGCCTGACCTTCCTGCACCTCGTCGCCCACCTCGACCATGATCTTGGTCACCAGACCGGGCATCGGGCACAACAGGAACTTCGATGTATCGGGGGGCAGTTTTTCCAGCATCAGCTTGGCCAAAGCTGCCTGACGCGGCGTGCGCACATGCACCTTCAGATCCGCGCCGCGCAGCCGCAACCGGAACCCGCCCGAGATCTTGCCCACCTTCATCACCAAAGGCGTGCCATCCACCATCACCCGCGCCAAAGGCTGGCCCGGCGTCCAGTCCGATGTCACCCGCCGCGTGCTGCCATCGGCAAAGGTCACGGTCGATCCGGCATGATCGGCGGCGATCTTCACCGCGTGTTCCACGCCTTGCAGCGTCACCACCCAATCATCACCCACCCGGCGCTCGTGGTTGTCCATGGTGCCGGTGATCCGCGTGCGCCGGATCTCTGCCACCCGGTTCATCGCCGCAGCCGAGGCGGCGACCCGCGCCAGCGTCTCAGCATCCAGCGTGGCCCCCTGGAAGCCCTCGGGATATTCCTCGGCGATAAAGGCCGTGGTGATATTGCCCGACTGGAACCGCGGATGGTCCATCACCGCCCCCACGAAGGGCAGGTTGTGGCCAATGCCCTCCACCTCGAACGTGTCCAACGCAAGCCGCATCTCGTTGATCGCCTCGGCCCGGGTCGGAGCCCAGGTGCACAGCTTGGCGATCATCGGATCGTAATACATGGAAATCTCGCCGCCCTCATAGACGCCGGTATCATTGCGCACGATCCCGCCCCGCTCGGTCTTGCCCTCAACGGGCGGCCGATACCGGGTCAGCCGACCGATCGAGGGCAGGAAGTTGCGATAGGGATCTTCCGCATACAAACGGCTTTCCATCGCCCAACCGTTGATCTTCAGATCTTCCTGCTTGAAGGGCAAAGGCTCGCCATTCGCCACGCGGATCATCTGCTCCACCAGATCCACCCCGGTGATGAGTTCCGTCACCGGATGCTCCACCTGCAAACGGGTGTTCATTTCCAGGAAATAGAAATTGCGGTTGCCATCCACGATGAATTCCACCGTGCCAGCGCTGGTATAGCCCACCGCCTTGGCCAAGGCGCAGGCCTGCTCGCCCATCGCCTTGCGCGTCGCCTCATCCAGGAAGGGCGAGGGTGCCTCTTCGATCACCTTCTGGTTCCGGCGCTGGATGGAACACTCCCGCTCATGCAGATAAACGCAATTGCCGTGCTTGTCGGCCAGCACCTGAATTTCGATGTGGCGCGGCTGGGTGACGAATTTTTCAATGAAAATCCGGTCATCGCCAAAAGACGCCGCCGCCTCGTTCTTCGACGACTGGAAGCCCTCGCGCGCCTCCTGCTCGTTCCAGGCAATCCGCATCCCCTTGCCACCGCCCCCGGCGCTGGCCTTGATCATCACCGGATAGCCGATCTGGCTGGAAATCTTCACCGCCTCATCGGCATCGGCAATCAGGCCCATATAGCCCGGAACCGTGGACACCCCGGCCTCCATCGCGATCTTCTTCGAGGTGATCTTGTCCCCCATCGCCTCGATCGCCGGGCTCGGCGGGCCGACAAAGACCACACCGGCCTTTTCCAAGGCCGCCGCGAAGTTCATGTTTTCGCTCAGGAAACCATAACCCGGATGCACAGCCTGCGCACCGGTCTTGCGGATCGCCTCCATGATCTTGTCGATCACGATATAGGACTGCGCCGCCGGGGCCGGGCCGATATGCACCGCCTCATCGGCCATGCTGACATGCAACGCGTTGCGGTCGGCATCCGAATAGACCGCCACCGTCTTGATCCCCATTTTCCGCGCGGATTTGATCACGCGGCAGGCAATCTCGCCCCGGTTGGCGATCAGGATTTTCTGGAACATCGGTCTCTCCCTCAGGTCAGCGCCGCCCTTGCGGGCGGGAAATGAAAAAGCCACCCACGGGGGATGTCCCCATGGGTGGCCGGATTTGTTCTGAACCCTGCCGCCGCGCGGGCGGTCAGCTCAACCGGATCAGCAGCCGAGCGTGCCGGGAATGGCGCAAGAAGCCGCCCCTGCCAACCCGCCAATGGCCGCACCGGCCAGCATGTTTTCGTCCGTGGCATCGGCAATGGCCGCGCCAACGACCGCACCGGCAAGCCCGCGCGTGCCGGGGTCCTGCATACAGCCGGCAAGCGGCGTTGCGACAAGAAGAAGGACGATGATTTTCCGCATGATGATGTGCCCCGAATAGGTGTTGTTATGTCACCTGATTCTAGCGCGCGCGCCTGCAAAACAAAAGGCAAAATCCCGTGACGGTGCCTTGCGCCCCGGCCCGCTTGGGCAGAGTTCCGCCCAAGACGCCCCGCTTCCCCCCGTGCAAAAAATGGCCCGAACCCCTGCGGGCCAGGCCAGTTCGAAGGGAAAGGGTCACTGTAGGCAGGGCCGCACCGCAAAACGGCCGGTGCAGCATGATCGTCATGCATCCCATGGTGCAAGGCCGCGCGGCCCAAGGCAAAGCCGATTTTCCGCAAGGCACCGCCTTGCGCGAAAATCTGCCAGCAGGACAAGGGCTTGCGCGGATTCATGCCTATTCGTCCTCATCCTCGTCGTCCCAGTGGAACGCCGCTTCAGGGGCAAAGACCTCGGGGAAGGCCGCCTCGGCCCGCTTCCGGTCGATGCGCAGCAAGGCGTCATAGGAACAGGGGTCGAACGGATCTTCGGCCGGCACCACCTCGCGGCCGAAAAGCCACGACAGGCGCCCCGCATCCAGATTGCCGCGCTCGAACGGCTCTTCACCGAACTGCGCCCAAAGCGCGGCCATAAAGGCAGTGTCGGCAGCCCGATCAGGGCCCTTGCGGTCCTTGAACCGCTCGCGCCGGATGATCTTGGTCGCGCCTTCCTTGACGTTGGCCCGACGGATGGTGAACTGGAAATCTGTGCCGCTCAGACGGCTGGGAAAACCCCGATGCTTCAGCATGGGCGCACCTCGTGTTGAGGGGCGCACAGGGCGGGAACGGGCGCAAGCCGGTTACCCCGGCGCGCCCGTTCCGGGAAATCAGGAACCGTACTTGCCGGTCGGCGCGGGCTCGATGGTGACGGGCATCGGCTCAGGCCCGGGCGCGGCCTTGGCGCAGGCGGCAAGAGTGGCAAGTGCCATGAGGGCAACAAGGGCAGATTTCCGCATGAGAATCTCCGAACAAAAAGGGTTTCAAGAGCCTCAGCATAGCGCCGCTTGGCGCCCGACACAAACCACCCATTGCCGCATGGGCGCAGGCCCGCCACAGGGGAAGCGGCAGACAGAAAAAGGGCGAGCCGGGGCGCAACCGCCCCTGTGGCCCGCCCGATTGTTTTAGTTGTACTTGCCGGTGTAGGTCGGTTCGACCGTGACCGGTTCGTCCACATAGACGACTTCTTCCTTGGAATGACCGCCGCAGGCCGCCACAAAGGCAACCATGACCAGCGACAGAATGAGTTTCGTGCTCGACATCCTCGACTCCTATGTTCTTGGAGGGCCTCGCAACATGCCGGCCCCCTTCTAGAGGTGCAGACCGCTTGGGTTCGGCCTGCATGAACATTAGTCGACAACGCCAAGAATTGACACGAAGAATCCGAAAATGCCGCGGAATGTGGCAACACCGCATCATGCGCTGGTTGCACGCGTGGGCGCACCACAACATCTAGCGGGCGCATCAGAACACCTCCCAAATGCAGGCACCGTTTTCGACCCGGAAGGCTTCGAAAAACTGCACCGCCTCGGGATCGGCCTCGCCGAAAGGCACCAGGCGATCCTCCATCGAGATGATGATCTGGCTCGGCATCGGCCCGGCATCACTCACCCGCGCCAGCGCGAAATTCTGGCACAGCCATTCGATATCCCCCGCCGCCGCCTCGAAACCGACCGACCCGGTATCGGGGTTGATCTCGGGCGCCAGAAAGCGGAACCGGGTCACCAGCCCCTGCGGGCCTTGGGTGTTCCAGATGGTTTCCACCAGCGTCACCACCTGCCCCGAGGGCAGTTCAATGCCCAGATCCTGGCCGGGAACGGCTTGCCCGCCCCCTGCCTGAACCTGCCAAAGCTGCTCCGCGTCCCCCATCCTGGCCTGACCTTACAGCGGAATGTTGTCGTGCTTTTTCCAGGGCGTGACCTGCTTTTTATTGCGCAAGGACGCAAAGGCCCGCGCCACGCGGCGGCGCGTGGACTGGGGCATGATGACCTCGTCGATGAACCCCTTTTCCGCCGCCACGAAGGGGTTGGCAAAGCGGTCCTCGTATTCCTTGGTCAGGCGCGCAATCTCCTCCGGGCTCTTGCCGCGATGGATGATCTCGGTCGCCCCCTTGGCCCCCATCACCGCAACCTCGGCCGTGGGCCAGGCATAGTTGAAATCCGCCCGCAGGTGTTTCGACGCCATCACCACATAGGCCCCGCCATAGGTCTTGCGGGTCAGAACCGTGACCTTCGGCACCGTCGCCTCGCCATAGGCGAACAACAGTTTTGCCCCGTGCTTGATGACCCCGCCATATTCCTGCCCCGTGCCGGGAAGGAAGCCCGGCACGTCTACCAGCGTCAGGATCGGAATTTCAAACGCATCACAGAACCGCACGAACCGCGCGGCCTTGCGGCTGGCGTCGATGTCCAGACAGCCCGCCAGCACCATCGGCTGATTGGCCACCACGCCCACGGTCTGGCCTTCCAGCCGGATGAACCCGGTGATGATATTGGCCGCAAACTCTTTCTGGATCTCAAAGAAATCGCCCTCGTCGGCGATCTTCAGGATCAGCTCCTTCATGTCATAGGGCTGGTTCGGATTGTCCGGCACCAGCGTATCAAGGCTCGTCTCGATGCGGGCCGGATCGTCAAAGAAGGGCCGGGTCGGCGCCTTGTCGCGGTTGTTCAAGGGCAAAAAGTCGATCAGACGCCGCGCCTCGGCCAGCGCCTCCACATCGTTTTCAAAGGCCCCATCGGCCACGCTGGATTTCCGGGTATGGGTCGATGCCCCGCCCAGTTCTTCCGCCGTCACCACCTCGTTGGTGACGGTTTTCACCACATCCGGGCCAGTCACGAACATATAGCTGGAATCCTTCACCATGAAGATGAAGTCGGTCATGGCGGGCGAGTAAACCGCTCCACCGGCACAAGGCCCCATGATGAGGGAAATCTGCGGCACCACGCCGGATGCCATGATGTTGCGCTGGAACACCTCGCCATAGGCGGCCAGAGAGGCAACCCCTTCCTGAATCCGCGCGCCACCGGAATCGTTGATCCCGATCACCGGCGCGCCGTTCTGGATGGCGAGATCCATTATCTTGCAAATCTTGGCGCCGTGGGTTTCCGAAACCGACCCGCCCATCACCGTGAAGTCTTGGCTGAACACATAGACCTGACGGCCGTTCACCGTGCCCCAGCCCGTCACCACCCCGTCACCGGCGGGCTTTTCCGCCTCCATGCCGAAATCCACGCAGCGGTGGGTGACGAACATGTCGAACTCTTCGAAAGACCCCTCGTCAAGCAGCAGCTCGATCCGCTCGCGCGCCGTTAGCTTGCCCTTGGCGTGCTGCGCATCAATCCGGCGCTGACCGCCGCCCTGACGCGCCACCGCGCGGCGCTGTTCCAACTGGTCGAGAATGTCTTTCATGGCAGGCCTCCCCAAAATCGCTCGCACCATATCGGCGAGGTCGGAGGGAACAAAGGGCAATTCGGTAAATTTGCATATCATTGGCAGATCAAGTTTTGCTAATTGCAAATCTGCAAACTTTTGCAACAATTTCGACCTCTGGTGCCAGCCCCAAGCGGGGCCACGTGTCGGGACAGATGCCAGACGCTTGCCAGACGCAAGCCAGACAGAAACCCGACGCCTTTTCCCACCCTGTCGCCCCCCTTATAACGGCCCCAAACCGCCACAGGAGCCATCATGTCCCTGCCCGTCCCCGTCGTCACTATCGGCCTCTTGCTGGCCTCGAACATCTTCATGACCTTCGCCTGGTATGGCCATCTCAAGTTCAAATCCACCGGCCTTGTCACCGTGATCTTCATCTCCTGGGGCATCGCGTTTTTCGAATACACGCTAATGGTGCCCGCAAACCGCATCGGCCACGGCCACTTCTCGGCGGCCGAGTTGAAAACCATTCAAGAGGTCATCACTCTCACAGTTTTCGCCGTGTTTGCCGTGACCTATCTGAAAGAACCGCTGTCGTGGAACCACCTTGTCGGCTTTGGTTTCATCGCCGCCGGGGCCTTCTTCATCTTTCACAAATGGGCGTGACCGCCCATAGCCCCCCGATTGCCCCCTCGACTCCCCCGCCGCACAGGCGTAGCGCTACCCCATGCGCACCACTGTCAAATTCCTGAACCGCACCACGCCCCCCCATGTCATCACGCTCGTGCTGCTGGCCGGATTGTCGGCGCTGACGATGAACATCTTCCTGCCCTCGCTGCCCGGCATGGCCAAGTGGTTCGAGGTGCCCTACGCGCTGATGCAGTTGTCGGTGGCGCTCTACCTCGCGCTTTCGGCCGCCCTACAGATTGTGATTGGCCCCATCTCCGACCGCTACGGGCGGCGCAAGGTGATGCTTGGCTCGCTTATCCTGTTCCTTCTGGCCACGGTCGGCACCCTCCTGTCCCCCAACGCCGAAACCTTCCTCTTCTTCCGCATGGCCCAGGCGGTGATCGCCGCCGGCATGGTCCTGTCCCGCGCCATCGTGCGTGACATGGTCCCCGACGCCGAGGCCGCCTCGATGATCGGCTATGTCACCATGGGGATGAGCCTGGTGCCCATGATCGGCCCGGCCATCGGCGGGTTCTTGGATGCGGCCTTTGGCTGGCAGGCCAATTTCGCCCTGCTTTTGCTTGTGGGACTGGGGGTTACCGCGCTTGTCTGGGCCGATCTTGGCGAAACCGCCACGCCCAAGGACACCAGCTTTGCCGCCACGGTCCGGCAATATCCCGGCCTGCTCGCCTCGCGCCAGTTCTGGGGCTATTGCATGGCCGCCGCCTTCTCCTCGGGCTGCTTTTTCGCCTATCTCGGCGGCGCGCCTTACGTCGGAACCGAGGTTTTTGCCCTGTCCTCGCAGGAAATCGGCCTTCTCTTCGCGCTGACCGCCATCGGGTATCTGATCGGCAACTTCCTCGCCGGGCGCTATTCGGTGCGTGTAGGGCTGAACCGCATGGTGCTTTTGGGCACGCTGACCACCACGGCCGGGCTAGGCGTTCTGACCTTGTTAACCCTTGCCGGGTTATCTGGTCCCATCGTGTTCTTTGCCCTTACGGTTCCCATGGGCATCGGCAACGGGCTGGCGCTGCCCAATGCCAATGCGGGCATCCTCTCGGTGCGCCCGGAACTTGCCGGCACCACCTCGGGGCTGGGGGGCGCGATCATGATCGGCGGCGGTGCGGGGCTTGCGGCGCTGGCGGGGTGGCTTCTGGGGTCGGGGTCCAGCGAGATGCCTTTGATCTTGCTGATGCTTCTGTCCTCGCTTGGGTCGGTCACCTCGATCCTTCTGGTGATCCGGCGCGCCCGCAGCTTGGGGCTATCCCCATAAGACCCTCTTGACGGGGCAAGTTTGCAAAGCCAACCTTGGGTTTGCAAAATGGGGGTAAGGATGGCCACACAGAAACTCTATGTCGGTGCCAAACTGCGCGAACTGCGCAGCCGCCTTGGCCTGACGCAGCGGATCTTTGCCGACAAGCTGGGCGTGTCCTTGCCCTATCTCAATCAGATGGAAAACAACCACCGCCCGGTGTCTGCCGGCGTCGTGCTGGCCCTGGCGCAAGAGTTCGGGCTGGATGTCACCGAACTGACCGTGGGCGAAGGCGAGCGTCTGGTCTCCGACATGCGCGAAGCGCTGGCCGACCCGGTTTTCGCCAAATCCGCCCCGCCCTTGGCCGACCTGCGCTTGGCCGCTTCCAACGCCCCGGCCCTTGCACGCGCCTTTCTGGACCTCCACCGCGCCTATCGCCAAAGCCATGAACGCCTGGCCTCGCTGGATGAGGCTTTGGGCCGCGACGACGCCGGCCTGCGCGCCAGCCCCTGGGAAGAGGTGCGCGACTTCTTTCACTATTGCGACAATTACGTCGATGCGATCGACCGCGCCGCCGAACATTTCACAACTGGGGCAAGTCCCGGAAAAGACGTGCTTATCACGGCAACCGAGGCCCTTCGAAAGCGTGGCCTGGATGTGCAGTTTTCCGATACCGGCCCCCTGCGCCAGTTCGATCCCCAGGCGCGGCGACTGGAACTTTCCGCCCGCGCCGCAGCCCCCACCCAGCGCTTCCAGCTTCTCTATCAGGTCGCCCTGCAAACCCAGAACGAGCTTCTGGAAGCCACCCTCGACCTGGCCCGCTTCACCACGCCCGAGGCCCGCGACATCGCCAAGATCGGCCTTGCCAACTACTTCGCCGGGGCCGCCCTTCTGCCCTATCGCACCTTTCTTGAGGCCGCGCAAAAGACCCGCCATGACCTTGAGCGTCTGGCCGACATGTTCGGCGCCTCGATCGAACAGGTCGCCCACCGGCTTTCCACCCTGCAACGCCCCGGCGCCAAGGGCATCCCCTTTTTCTTTGTCCGCGTCGATCAGGCCGGCACCATCACCAAACGCCATTCGGCCACCCGCCTGCAATTCGCCCGCTTCGGCGGCGCCTGCCCGCTGTGGAACGCCCACCGCGCCTTTGAAACGCCGGGCCATTTCCTGCGCCAACTGGCCGAAACCCCGGACGGCGTGCGCTATCTGTGCCTGTCGCGCGACGTGTCGAAACCGGGCGGCGCCTTCCTTGCCCCGGTGCGCCGCTATGCCATTTCCTTGGGTTGCGAGATCACCCATGCGGCAAGCCTCGTCTATTCCGACGGGCTGGATCTGAAGGGCCGGTTCGAACCGATCGGCATTTCCTGCCGGATCTGCGAGCGCAAGGATTGCCATCAGCGATCGGTCCCGCCGCTGGAACGGCGCTTGCGTGTCGATCCTGACCGGCGCGGCCTGTTACCCTATGATATTGCTGACTAAAAAGGTGGCCAACCGGCCCCCTTCCCTGCTGTGGCCAGCGCCTCGATCACTTCAGATGCTGCCAGATGTGGTCCTTCAGCTGCGCCCGCTTCTTGCGCAGATGCTCTTTATCCTCTTCCGTCACCAGGTCCCGCCGGGTCTCGGCGCGATGCGCCTTTTCATTCACCGCATCATAATCGGCCACCAACTTGGCGAAATGGGCATCAGTTCCTTTCAAGGCACTGATCTTGTTCACCTTGTCGGGGAACTCCACCGCAAGGGCATGTGGCGTGTGTGACATGGGTGTCTCCTTCTTCTTGACGAGACCAGCCTAAGGCGGTCCTCGCTGCAGACCTTGACACCGATCAAGCCACCCAAAAGATATCGCGCATGTTCAACGCTGGCTGGTTTGCCAATTCGCCGCCATCATCGGCCCAAGGTTCGACCTTGGCAAGCGGCGGCCAAGGATATGGTCCGACGCCTTTTCGCCGGTCATGATCGAGGGGCCGTTCAGGTTGCCATTGGTCACCTGCGGGAAGATCGAACTGTCCGCCACCCGCAGCCCCTCCACCCCGATCACCCGGCATTCAGGGTCCACCACCGCCATCGGATCATCCGCCGCCCCCATCCGGCAGGTGCCGCAGGGGTGATAGGCGCTTTCGGCATGGTCGCGCACAAAGGCGTCCAACTCGGCATCGCTTTGCAGATCAAGGCCGGGCTGGATCGTCGCCTTGATATAGGGCGCGATGGCAGGCTGCTCGAAGATCTCGCGGGTCAGGCGAATGACCTTGCGGAAATCCTCCCAGTCGCGGGGGTCCGACATATAGTTGAACTGTATCTTCGGCACCGACATTGGATCAGCCGACCGCAGCGTCACCGACCCGCGCGACTTGGCGCGCATCGGGCCGGTATGGACCTGAAAGCCATGCCCCCCCGCCACGGCCTGCCCGTCATAGCGCACGGCGATGGGTAGGAAATGATACTGGATATCGGGATACTCCACGCCCTTGTCCGACCGGATAAAGCCGCAAGCCTCAAACTGGTTTGAGGCACCAAGGCCCTTCTTGGTCAACAGCCACTGCGCCCCGATCAGGGCCTTGCCCCAGATATTCCAGTATTTGTAAAGCGTTATCGGCTGGGCTGCCTGATACTGCATATAGATTTCAAGGTGATCCTGAAGGTTCGCCCCCACACCGGGGCGATGCGCCACCACCTCAATCCCATGGTCTCTCAGATGGACCGCATCGCCAATGCCCGACAGCATCAGGATCTTGGGCGAGTTGATGGAGGAGGCCGCGACAATCACCTCGGCCGTCGCGCGGATCACCTCGATCTTGCCGCCACGAGCAATCTCAACCCCCACGGCGCGGCCATTTTCAATCACCACCTTTCGGGCAAAGCCACGCACCAGTTCGACATTGCCGCGTGCCATGGCCGGGCGCAGATAGGCGCTGGCCGCCGACCAGCGCTTGCCCTTCCAGATCGTCGCCTCCATCGCGCCAAAGCCTTCCTGGCGCTGGCCGTTGTAATCCCCGGTCATCTGGTATCCGGCCAGTTGGCCTGCCTGAATAAAGGCATTGAACAGGGGGTTGTTGCGCGGCCCACGGGTAATGTGCAGCGGCCCATCGGTGCCGCGATAGGCCGGATCGCCCGCCGCACCGGCATCTTCGCCCCCGTGCCAGTTTTCCATGCGCTTGAAATACGGAAGCACATCGGCATAGGACCATCCCTGCGCCCCCATGCTCTCCCAGGTGTCATAATCACGGGCATGACCGCGGACATAGACCATGCCGTTGATGCTCGACGACCCGCCAATGACCTTGCCGCGCGGCGTCACCAACCGCCGCCCGCCCAAGTGCGGCTCAGGCTCGGTCGACAGGCCCCAGTCATAAAGCGGCATGTTCATCGGATAGGACAGCGCTGCCGGCATCTGAATGAACGGCCCGGCATCCGACCCGCCCTGTTCTATCACGATCACCCGCTTGCCCGCTTCGCCCAAACGAAAGGCCATGGCCGACCCGGCAGAGCCTGACCCGACGATCACATAATCTGCCTGCATCATTCCCTCCCACCCCGCTTGGGCGGCCCTTCAAGATATCTGCTTTTGAACCAGAGGCTTAGTAAGGCGCGGCCACCGGGCCTATGCCGACATAAACGCTTTTGACCTGCGTATAGTGCTGCACCGCCGCATGACCGTTTTCGCGCCCCACGCCCGAAAGCTTCGACCCGCCAAAGGGGGCCTCGACCGGCGTCAGGTTATAGGCGTTGATCCAGCAGGTGCCCGCCTGCAACTGCGCGATCACCC
>VGDH01000096.1 GCA_016869835.1 Alphaproteobacteria bacterium | reverse complement strand
TGGGCGGGGGAGGGGGGACAGACAAAATGCCGTGCCCCCCCCAAACCAAAAGGGCGGCAGGCCCCCTCGCCGCCCTGTATTTGCCTTGGCTGCCCGCCTTATTCGACCGACAACGCCACAAAGCGCGGGTCGCCATTGCGGCGCACCAGCAAGAGCAGCGACTTGCGCCCCCCCGCCTTGGCCTCCTCGATGCGGTCGCTCAGGTCCTTGAGGCTGGCCACCGGCCGCTGACCGGCTTCGACGATGATATCGCCGCGCGACAGGCCCTTGGCCGCCGCTTCCGCGGCGGCGTCAACCTTGACCACCGCCAGCCCCTCGCTGCCCGCTGGCAGGCCCAGCTCTTCGGCAGCAGCCGCATCCAGCGGCTTGAGAGTCATGCCCAGCAGCTCGCTTTGCACCGGCGCCTCGGGCGCGGCGTCCGAACCGCCCTCTGCAACCGCCTCACCCTCGGCCACCTCGCGGCGGCCCAGCGTGACGTCGATCGTCATCTCGGACCCCTCGCGCTGCACGACAACCGGCACCGCCTCGCCAATCGGGCTGTCGGCCACCGTGCGGGTCAGATCGCGCACATCGGCAATCGGCTTGCCGTTGAAGGTGGTGATGACATCGCCCGCCAAAAGTCCGGCATCCTTGGCCGGGCCGTCCGGCACATCGGTGATCAGCGCGCCCTCGGCCACGGCAAGGTTCATCGCCTCGGCCACATCGGGCGTCACATCCTGAATCCGCACGCCCAGCCAGCCGCGCCGCGTCTCGCCGAACTCTTTCAGCTGCGCTACCACCTTGGTCACCACATTCGAGGCCATCGAGAACCCGATCCCGATCGAACCGCCGGTCGGTGACAGGATGGCGGTGTTCACGCCGACCACTTCGCCTTCCATGTTGAACAAGGGCCCGCCCGAGTTGCCCTTGTTGATGGCCGCGTCGGTCTGCAGGAAATCGTCATAGCTGCCCGACAATTCCCGCCCGCGCGCCGAAACGATCCCGGCCGAAACCGAAAAGCCCTGGCCCAGCGGGTTGCCCACCGCCATGACCCAATCGCCCACCCGCATGGTGTCGCTGTCGCCAAAGCTGACAAAGGGCAGGTCCGTGTCGCTTTCCACCTTCAACAGCGCAATGTCGGTCTTGGGGTCGCGGCCGACCAGCGTCGCCGAAAGCCGCTTGCCGTCAAAGAACTCGATCTTGATCTCGTCGGCCCCCTCGATCACATGGTTGTTGGTGACGATGAAACCATCGGCCGAAATCACAAAGCCCGAGCCCAGCGCCTGCTGGCGTTGCGGTTCATTGCCGCCCTCGCCCTCGGGCATCATGAAATCGCGGAAGAAATCCTCAAAGGGTGAGCCCTCGGGCACGATGGGCCCGCCCCCGGTCGGCGCGGCCACCACGGCGGATGTGGTGATGTTCACCACCGAGGGGCTGACCTGCTCGGCCAGTTCGGCAAAGCTTTCCGGCGCGCCGCGGGCAAAGGCCGGCGCCATCGGCGCGAGGGCCAGCGTCAGGCCAAGCCCCAGCGCCGCCACCAGCCGCAGCGGTTTCAGACGGATCATGCGAAAGGGCGGATAAAGATCAAGCACGGATCGAACTCCTTCTACGGGAACGCCGGAACGGCCGGTCCCATCGGGCCTCAGTCGTTCCATCAGGTAGTTAGCCATGCGCGTAATGCAATGCCAGATCGCGCGGCTCAACGGCTTGTGAAAACCATGTCACCCGCCGCACCCGGCATCAAGCGCCAAAGTGCCCGGCCAAAAGGACAAGGCCAACGCCCAGCGCCACGGCCACAAGACCGATCAGGCGCCGTTGATCGCGGCTCAGGGCGGCCAGCGCCTGCAAGAGTTGCTCCAGACGCAAAGGGGCCAGTGCAAGCACCAGCCCCTCGATGACCAGAACCAGGCCAAGGCCCAGGAGAACCGTCGTCATTGCCCCGCCACAGGCGCCACTGGGGCCGTCGGCTGATCGCTGTTCATATAGTCAAAAAACTCTGAATCCGGCGACATGACAATCGACGAATTCCCCGCCTGCAACGACCGCTCATACGAGGTGAGCGAGCGGGTAAAGGCAAAGAATTCCGGGTCTTGCCCGAAGGCCTCGGCATAGATGGCGTTGCGTTCGGCATCCGCCTCACCGCGCACGATCTCAGCGGTCTTGCGCGCCTCGGAGGTGACTTCCACCACCTCGCGGTCGGCGGCGGCACGCACGCGCTGCGCCGCCTCGTTACCGCGCGCAATCTCGTCGGCAGCCTCGCGCTGACGCTCGGCGCGCATCCGGGCAAAGGTGGCTTCCAGGTTCTGCTCGGGCAGATCGGTGCGCGTCAGACGCACGTCGATCACCTCGACCCCAAGGCTGACCGACTCGCGCCGCGCCAGATCGCGGATGCGGTTCATCAGGGAGGTGCGGTCCTCGGACAAAACGGCCGTTGACGGCACGCCCCCCATGACCTCGCGTATGGCGGCATTGATGATGCGGTCCAGCCGCTGGCGTGCGGTGTCCTCACCACCCGCGCCCACGGCCTGACGGAACTGCACCAGATCAACGATGCGCCAGCGCGCAAAGGCATCGACCACCAGACGCCGGTCATCGGCTGGGGTGACTTCGATCGGGTTGGTCGGCAGGCCAAGGATGCGGTCCTCGTAATAAACCACGTCCTGAATGAAGGGGATCTTGAAGCCCAGACCCGGTTCGCGGACCTCTTGCTTAACCTGACCGAATTGCAAGACAAGCGCCTGCTTGCGTTCATCGACGATGAACACCGAGGACACAACCACCACGCCAAGCACAAAGATCGCCGGAAGAATGACAGCCGCACGCATCAATTGGTCCCCTCGGTCGCGGCCGCACCGGTATTCATGCGGCCCAATTCGTTCAACGGCAGGAAGGGCACCACACCCTGCCCGCCTTCACCTGACGTCACCCCATCCAGAATGACCTTGTTCATGCCCCCCAGAACCCGCTCCATGGTTTCCAGATACATCCGCTTGCGCGTGACATCGGGGGCCTTCACATATTCGGCATAGACCGACAGGAAGCGGCTCGCCTCACCCTGCGCGGTGTTGACCACCTGCGCCCGATAGGCTTCGGCCTCTTCCAGAAGCTGCGCGGCCTGACCGCGCGCGCCCGCCGTCACCCGGTTGGCATAGGCATCGGCCTCTTTCTCCAGCCGGTCACGCTCTTGCTGGGCGGCCTGCACCTCGCGGAAGGCGTCGATCACATCGCGCGGGGGGTCGGCCTTGGCCAGGTTCACCCGCACCACATTGATGCCCGCATCATAGGTATCCAGCGTGCTTTGCACCTGCGCCAGAAGGTCGGATGAAATCCGGCCCCGGTCGCGGTTCAGAACCGGCGCCAGTTCGCTGCGCGCAATGATGTCGCGCATCGCACTTTCCGAAACCGCGCGGATCGTGTCATTCGGATCAGCCAGGTTGAACAGGTACTTCGAGGCATCCTCGATGTTCCAGACCACCTGAAACTCCATGTCCACGATGTTCTGGTCGCGCGTCAGCATCAGGCCGGTGTCCATCTCGCCGCCCGCACCCGACCCCACCTCGGTCGTGCGTTCGCCAGTGACCTGCACGATCTCGGCCGACACCAAAGGCCAGGGCGCAAAATTCAGACCCGGATCACCGATGGCGCTGAATTCGCCAAGGAACAGCTCAACCGACTGTTCTTCCGGCTTGACCGTGTAGAACGAGGCATAGCCCCAAAGCGCCAGCGCCACAAAGGCACCCAGCACCACGCCCTGCTTGGAAAAAAAGTTGGGGCCCTGCCCGCCCGCGCCGCCCCCGCTGCCGCCCGGACCCTGCGGACGCTTGCCGCTGCCGCCGCCCATCAGCACGCGCAGCTGCTCTTGCCCCTTGCGCACCAGCTCGTCGATCTCGGGGATCTGCGGACCCTCACCAGGACGCCGCGGGCCGCCCTTGCGCCCCTCGTCCCGGCCCTCGCGCCCGTCGTCATCCTGATTGCCGCCACCGCCGCCCCAGGGCCCACCGCTTCCCGCCATTAGGAGAACCTCACTTGCATTTCCTTACCCCCCTGACTTGGGGCGGATGGGACCAGAAATCAAGCCGCGATTTGGCGCGGATAAAGGGTCAGATGACGCGGGTCGGCTTTCGCAGCGTGACCAGCTCTTCGGCCATGGTCGGATGCACGGCGACGGTGCGGTCGAAATCCTCTTTCGTCGCCCCCATGCCGATGGCAATGGCCACGAGCTGGATCATCTCGCCCGCGCCCGCACCGACGACATGGCACCCCAGGACCCGGCGGCTTTCGACACTGACCAGAAGCTTCATCAAGACCCGGTCCTGCCGCCCGGCGAAGAGGGTTTTCATGGGGCGGAAACTGGCGACATAAACCTCGGTCGGGCCCAGCGCACGGGCCTCTTCCTCGGTCAGGCCCATGGCGCCCAGTTCGGGCTGGGTAAAGACGGCGCTGGCGATATTGACATGTTCAAACCGGGTCGGCACGCCGCGAAACACGGTATCGGCAAAGGCATGGCCCTCGCGGATGGCAACCGGGGTCAGGTTCACCCGGTCGGTCACATCACCCACCGCATAGATCGAGGGGACGGCGGTCTGCGACCAGTCATTCACCTTGACCTCGCCATTCTGCCCCAGCGCCACGCCCAAGGCTTCAAGCCCCAACCCCGCACTGTTGGGCATGCGCCCCGTGGCATAAAGCACCAGATCGAAACTGGCCTCCAACCCATCGGTCGCCACGGCGCGAATAGCGGCCCCGGCGCGTTCCAGCCGCAGCACATCGGTGCCGCAATGAATCTCAATTCCCGCCGCCAGCATCGCATTGGCGACATGGCCGCACGCCTCGTCATCAAAGCCGCGCAGGATCTGCGCGCCGCGATAGTACTGCGTAGTCTCCACCCCCAAGCCATTCAGGATGCAAGCAAATTCCGACGCGATATAGCCGCCGCCCACGACAAGCGCGCGCTTGGGAAGCGCGGGCAGATGGAATATCTCGTTCGAGGTGATGGCCAGATCGGCCCCCGGCACATCGGGCACGAAGGGCCGCCCGCCGGTGGCAATCAGGATATGTTTGGTGGTGAACCGCTGTCCGCTGGCAAGCTGCACGGTATGGGGATCCAGCACCGTCGCGCGGGCGTCGTGAATGGTGACACCGGCATTTTTCAGCGTGGAGCGATAGGCGGTTTCCAGCCGCATCAACTCGGCCTCAAGGGTGGTGCGGAACCGGTCCCAGTCAAAGCCGCGCGCCTGAACGTCCCAACCATAGGCGCGGGCATCCTCGATCTGGCCGGGGAATTCACTGGCATAGACCATCAGCTTTTTCGGCACGCAGCCGCGGATCACGCAGGTGCCGCCCATGCGCGATTCCTCGGCCAGCCCCACCCGCGCACCGCCCTCGGCCGCTGCGATCCGTGCTGCCCGCACGCCGCCCGAGCCACCACCGATGACGAAAAGATCATAGTCGAATTGGGTCATGGCAGCGCCTTATGTTGGCGGCGGACCGAGGGCCAGCCCCCCGCGCCTGAGGTTTCTTGAACCGATGGCGCAACCTCAATCGCACCCCGGGATATTTCAGAACAGATGAAATCAAAAGGATGCAGCCCCGCGCCCCCTTCAATCCCCGAGATCGGCGAAGATATTGTCTGTGGGGGCGAACTGGATGCGGTCATCGGTCTGCGTGCCATTGTTGATGTCGCGCACCTGAACGTGACCATCGCCATGGCCGATGATGACGATGTCACAGATGTCGATGAAGAGCCCGTTTTCGACAACACCCGGTATCTGGTTGAGAACCAAACACAATTGCCGCGGGTTGCCAATGCGCTTAAGGTGCAAATCGACGATGTAATTGGCCTCATCGGTCAAGAGCGGCGTGTCGCCGTTCATCCTCAGGCTGACATCGCGGTCCAGAACATCCATCGACACCAGCATCTCTTCGATCAGCGCCTTGGTGGTCTGCCAGCCGAAGGGAATGATTTCCACCGGCAGGGGAAAGGCGCCCAGCTGGGCAACCTCTTTGGCCGCATCGGTGATGACGATCATCTGGTCTGAGGCGGTGGCCACGATCTTTTCTTGCAAAAGCGCCGCGCCGCCGCCCTTGATCAGCGTCAGGTTGGGGTCGAATTCATCGGCGCCGTCGATGGTCAGGTCGAGCCATTTGGCCTCATCTAGGCTGGTGACCGGCACGCCCAGTTGCCGCGCGAGTTCGGCGGTGCGGGTGGAGGTGGGCACGCCTGTGACCCGCAGGCCCTCGTCCTTGATGCGTTCGGCCAGGCAGCGCACCATCCAGGCCGCCGTTGACCCCGTGCCAAGGCCAAGTTTCATGCCATCCTCGACGAATTCCACCGCGCGTTTGGCGGCGGCGAATTTGGCCTTGTCGATGGGCGAAAGATCGGCGGGCATGGCAGATTCCTTTACACGGCTTGCCCCGCTTATAGGACTTTGGCCCGAAGGCGGCGAGGGGGTTTCTCACCGCCCGCCCGCGGCCAGCCGTGCACGGTTTTCACCTGCCCGGATGTCGCAATCTGGCGAGACCCGCGCGCCGCATCGGTCAGCATGGCGGCAAAACCAGGGAGAAGCGCATGTACGTCTTGCATGGTGTTCACGATTGGGGCTCGCAGGTCATCCATATGGCGCTGGCCGAGTTGGGCGTCCCGTTCCATTTCAACGCGCTGGATTTTCAGGCCGGCGATCTTGATGCCCCGAGCTTTCGCGCGCTGAACCCTTTTGGCCGCGTGCCGGTGCTGGAAACCCCCGATGGCGCGATCTTCGAGACCGCCGCGATCCTGCTTTATCTGGGCGAACGCCATGGCGGGCTTGCCCCGAAGCTTGAGGATTCGGACCGGGCCAGGTTCCTGATCTGGTTCATCTTTGTGACGAATGGCCTGCACCCGGCGGCGATGACGCTTTTGCATCCCGAACGGCCGGGTGGTGAGGCGGCGCAGCGTGCAGTGGCCGACGAGACCCATGGCCTGCTGCAAGGCCAGCTTGCCGCCTTGGAGGCTGTGGCCGCCACGGGCCACTGGTGGCTGTCGCCCGACCGCCCCTCGATCCTGTCGCTCTACGTTGTCATGCTGCTGCGCTGGATCAAGGCCTTTCCGGCCTATGCCGACCATTCCATCGCATCGCAGGATTACCCTGCCCTGCACCGCATGGCCAAGGGCATCGAAACCCGGCCCGCCATTCAACAGGTTCTTGCGGCAGAGGGTCTGTCCGGCCCAGTGTTTTCGAACCCCGACTGCGAAACCGCCGATTGACCGCTGCGGCCCCGACGCCGCCCCCCTAACGCTGTCTCCCCTGAGGCCGTCCCCTCACGCCGCCCCCTCACGGCGCACCATGCCCCGGAATGTCGCTTTTTGCCTGCCAATTCGCGGTCACCCTGCCATAGTGCGGTGAAAGGAGCACGCGACATGTATGTTCTGCACTGTTATCCCGATACCGCCTCGCTTGCCCCGCGCATGGTGCTGGCGGAACTCGGCGTGCAGCACCGCTGCCAGTTGATCGACCGCGCGGCGGGCGTGCTGAACAGCCCGGCCTACCGCGCCATGCAGCCGCTGGGGCTGATCCCGGCGATGGAAACCCCCGATGGCCCGATCTTCGAAACCGCCGC
Organism: Alphaproteobacteria bacterium; assembly: GCA_016869835.1. Taxonomy (GTDB): domain Bacteria; phylum Pseudomonadota; class Alphaproteobacteria; order Rhodobacterales; family Rhodobacteraceae; genus Tabrizicola_A. The sequence continues at coordinate 4,383 of VGDH01000096.1, read as the reverse complement.
AATCCTGCTTTACCTGGCCGACCGGCACCCCGGCCTTGCCCCCGCCCCCGACGCGGCCGACCGGGGCGATTTCCTGAAATGGCTCTTCTTCACCTCGACCAATGTCCACACCACGCTGTTGCAGCTTTTCTATCCCGAACGCACGGCGGGGCCGGATTGCGTGCCGCAGGTGCTGGACCAGGCGCTGCCGAAGATGAAGCTCTACCTGTCGCTTCTCGACAAGGCGGCCGAGCCGAACCCCGGCTGGCTGTCGCAAGACCGGCCAACGGTGCTGGGCTATTACATCGCCATGCAGTTGCACTGGCTCGGCGGCTATGGCGCGGGCCATCCGCTGCAGATCAATGCCGCAGATTATCTCAGCCTTTTCAAGGTTCTGACCATGCTGGAAGCCCAGCACGCGACCCAAGCCATCTCGGATGATGAAGGCCTTGGCCCCACCCCCTTTACCGCTCCCCTCGCCTGAAAGACCGCCCATGTTCCTTTCCGTCTTCGACATGTTCAAGGTGGGCGTCGGCCCCTCCTCAAGCCATACCATGGGCCCCATGGTCGCCGCCGCGCGGTTTCTCGACAAGATGCGCGCCAGCCCCTTCCATTTCCACGGGCTGCGCGCCTCGCTGCATGGCTCGCTGGCCTTTACCGGCGTGGGCCATGCCACCGACCGCGCCACAATCCTTGGCCTCGCGGGGTTTGAACCGGCCAGCTACGACGCGGCCAAGGCCGAGGCCGCGCTGAAGCAGATCGAAGAGACCCACCAGATCGAGGCGCCGGGGATCGGCACGCTGGCCTTTGACCCGAAGAAGGACCTGATCTTCGACTATGGCCCGTCCCTGCCGGGACATGCCAATGGCATGATCCTGAAGGCGACCGACGCGCAGGGCGATGTGATCATGGAGGAAACCTATTACTCCATCGGCGGCGGCTTTGTGCTGACCGCAGGCGAAATGGCCGAGGCCGGGGGCGCCAAGGCCAAGGCGCGGGCCGATGTGCCCTACCCCTTTGAAACAGCGTCGGAAATGCTGGAGATGGCAGCGAGGTCCGGCCTCGCCATCGCCCAGATGAAACTGGCCAATGAGCTGAAATTCCGCTCCAAGGCCGAGATCGACAAAGGCATCGCGCGGCTTTGGGAGGTGATGAACAACTGCATCACCCGCGGCATGCAGACCGATGGCATCCTGCCGGGGGGGCTCAAGGTGCGCCGCCGCGCCAAGGGCATCCATGAGGCGCTGATGGCCGAACGCGGGTTGAACATGACCGCGCCCCATACGATCAACGACTGGATGAGCCTTTACGCCATGGCGGTCAACGAGGAGAACGCCGCCGGGGGCCAGGTGGTGACCGCGCCGACCAATGGCGCGGCCGGGGTCCTGCCCGCGACGATCCGCTATTGGCTGGACCATGTGCCGGGGGCAAGCACCGCGCAGGTGGGCGAATTCTTGCTGACGGCGGCGGCGATCGGGGGCTTGTGCAAGCACAATGCCTCGATCTCTGGCGCCGAATGCGGCTGTCAGGCCGAGGTGGGCTCGGCCGCCGCCATGTCGGCGGCAGGGCTCTGCGCGGTGATGGGAGGCACGCCGATGCAGGTGGAAAACGCCGCCGAGATTGCGCTGGAACACCACCTCGGCATGACCTGCGACCCGGTCAACGGGCTGGTGCAGGTGCCTTGCATCGAACGGAACGGCCTCGGCGCGATCAAGGCGGTGTCGGCCGCGAGCCTTGCCCTGCGCGGCGACGGGGTGCATCTGGTCAGCCTCGACGCCTGTATCGAGACCTTGCGCCAGACCGGCCATGACATGCACGAAAAGTACAAGGAAACCTCGCTGGGTGGCCTTGCCGTCAACGTCCCAAACTGCTGACGGGAAAAGGGAGGCCGTCTTGGGGGGCATCGAGCCCCCACGCGACGGCGCTGCCGCGGCGATCTGGCAAACCGCGCGCTCGGGGCCAAGCGCGGTGCCTCCGGCGGGGGTATTTGGGCCAAGATGAACCGAAATCCGTTCTCTCAGGCCTCGGCGGCATTGGTCTTGAGCGCAAGCCGATTGCCAGGCCAGAGCTTCAGCACTTGCCAGGCGATCGCGGGGATGACCGCCAGTGCCAGCGCAAGAAGAACCATCCCCGGGTAATGCCAGGTGCCACCGAGGCTCAAAAGCGCATTGGCATAGGCCGCGAGCGGAAAGGTGAAGGCCCCCCAAAGCGGCGAGAACCCGGCGACCGTGATCCAGCGCGCAGCCGACATCAGCGCCAGAAGGATCACGGCGCCAAGGACGGCAAAGCCCATCGCCAGCGCCGGCTGTCCGATCTGCCCCGCCACCAGCGACAGGAGCGCGGCCGGAGCAAGGTGAATGGCCAAGAGCGGGCGCTGGGGCGCTGGGGGCACCAGGCTGCGCAGTTGCCACAGCGACACCGACCAGATCACGACGGCAGGAAGAAGCGTCGCCCAAAAGATCGCCACCGCCCAGCCTTCGAGGCCCAGCCGGGCCAGCGGCACCGCCCCGACGATGAAGCCGACAAATGCAAGATGAAAGGCCGGGCTGATACTGCGGGCCTCGGGGGCGAGACGCATCAGGGTCTGGACGAGGACCAGGAGCAAAAGCCCATGCAGCGCCAGCGCGGCCATGGCAAACCAGAGGGTAAGGCCCGGCGCATAGGGCACCAGCACCGTCGCCGCCGCCATTGCTGACATGGTGGCTGCCGCAAGCCCCGCACGTCCGGGCAGGACTCGCATGTCCTCAACCAGAACGGCCGGTCGCCGAAGGATCTTTCCCGCAAGGGCGGCGATGGCAAAAAGCCACAGGATCATGAAGGCGCCAAGTGCGGTTTCAACGACCCCGCCCAGTGGCGAACCGGATTGGCCCAGCACCGCCGCAGCCTGCCGGGCCGCCAGTCCCAAACCCAAAAGCCCAAGCAGCACCGGAAAGATCGCCGGAGGCGTGCGGGCAAAAAGCCTTGGCTTGCGTGGCGGAAACTCGGGCGCAGGGTAGCTTGGCGGTCGGCGGTCTTTCACGGTCTCGGTCATCGGGCAGCTCCTTTGCCCGCCGACTTGACCGCAAATTCCGCACCGGGGCAAGCGGGCGCGCGGCCGCAGGGGGCGGGCACGCCCGATCGGCGGGGGCTCGATGCCCCCGGCGATCGGCCCGCCCTTTACATCAGGAAGGGAAACCAGTCCTGACGCAGGACCTGGCCTTCCACCATGTCGTGGCCCGGAAACGGCGGCGAGGTGCGCCCCGGTCGCGTCACATAGCGCGCATCATCCCCCAAAAGCCGCAAGGAAAACACGCGGCGCCGCGCGGTCGTCGTGTTTCCCCGCGCCCCGTGCAGCGTGCGATAGTCAAAGGCCACCGCGTCGCCGGGCTCCATTTCCCATTCCAGCACCGTCATGCCTTCGGCGTCCGGGTCGGGCACCGGCATGTACTTGTCACTGTCGGGATAGAAATTGGTCTCGGCCAGCCAGCGCGTCGGCAGAACTTCCTTTTCCCAGCGATGCGACCCGGCCACGCAGCGCAAGGACGCCTCCTTTACCGGATCCATCGGCGACCAGAACGAGATGGTCTGGCGGCCCTGCACAAAGTAGTAGGGCCCGTCCTGATGCCATGGCGTGGGCTTCGAGGTGCCGGGTTCCTTGACCAGCACATGGTCGTGGAACATCTGCACGCGCGAAGACCCCATCAGCCGTGCCCCCACCTGTGCCACGTCCGACCCCCGGATAACCTGTTCAAATTCGGGGATCCGCGTCCAGTTGCAGTAATCGTCAAAGAAGCGCCCGCCCTCGCCTGGCTTCAGGTTCTCGGCCGCATAGGGACCGGGTTCGGCCATGTTGCGCGCGATGCCGACACGCAGCGGCTCGACCCAGTCTTTCCAAAGACCTTTGACAAGGACCGCACCATCGCGCTGAAACGGCTCGACCATCTGGTCGGTGACCAAAGTTGCCATCTGCCGCCCTCCTCTGCACTGCAATTGCCAAAGCTATCGACGCGCCATATCATTTACGCAAATCATACCTTTAAATAGCGGCCATAATTCTGTGTTATCCCTAACCCTGCGCCAGATCGAATATGCCGTGGCCGTTGGTCGCCATGGCGGGCATGAGTGCGGCCGCCGCGGCGCTGCATGTCAGCCAGCCTGCGCTGTCGGTCGCTCTTGGCCAGCTTGAGGCCCATTTGGGCCAGCCGCTTTTCCTGCGCCGCCCCGGCGGGCGGCTGATCCTGACAAGTTTTAGCCAGCACTGGCTGAACCTTGCCGAGAACGTGCTGGAGCGGCTTGGAACTTTGGCCGATCCGGCGCGTCTTGCCGGTGAAACGGTGCGACTGGCCATTTTCAAGGATCTGGCCGCCTCTTGCCTTGCACCGCTCATGGCAGCGGTTGCCACACGGGCGCCGGGCCTGCATCCGA
>VGDH01000095.1 GCA_016869835.1 Alphaproteobacteria bacterium | reverse complement strand
TTTACTGGAACAATTGGCCGCGCTGGGCTGGCTGGACAAGATTGACCCACCTCGGCCATCGCAGCCCCCGCATTGGAAGGTAAACCCAAAGGTTCACCAGATGTTCGCAGAACGCGGAAAACGTGAGGCTGACCGCAGGCAGCAGACGCGCCAGACGATCCAAACTTTGGCGGGCCTGCCATGAGTTTTGTCACCATTGTCCCTTGCGCACACGTCGAGGGGACAGAAATCGACCGTTTTTTATTGCAACCAGTTCGGCGGATGCACGCGCAAGGGACAATGGTGACAAGTCTTCTGGTCCTCCAAAAAGTGGGATCATCATATCCCAGTTGGTGGACCACTTCAGTGGGGGCACTCCAAGACAATCATTGTTCGGCGCGCAATCGCGCTCGAAGCATGTTGATTTTTCGATACTCTTCTCGCCCTGTCACCTCTTCGCCAAGCCAAGCCGGTCGCGGGAAAGTCTCTTCGGGCGAAGAGAGCTCTGCTTCGGCAATCGTAACCCCTTCAAGAACGCCGTCATAAACATCAACTTCAAAGACAAAGTTGCCCTCCTTTACAAAGTGGCGGGTCTTTGTGACAACAAGGCCAGCACAATGTCGCTCCAAGAGTCGTTCTGCATCATTGAGAGGAATTTCGTACTCGAACTCGTCTCGAGAGTACCCGACCCTAGCGCCCTTTATTGTCAAATATGCTTGCTGATCTGCGACACGAACTCGGACTTTTCGACCTTCTATAGACGCAATCAACCCATCGCGAAGGCGGATACACTTGAAGGAATTATGCATCCAATCCGTCGATATCGTTAGAAACTTTCTTTCCGTCTCGACTGCCATTTGGGATCCCTCGGGTTTGACCTAGACCAAGACAGTCGGTGGTAACAAGTTTATGACGAGAACATCGCATTGTGACCTCCCCATACCATTGAGCCAATTCTTGATCCAATAAGGCGTATCACCTCGTCATCTTGACCGCTCAATGGAACGGGCTTTAGCGCCTCCTGAAGCCGACGTTTTGTCTGCCAAACAGGCTTGGCGACGGTCTTGTTTATTGGGCACCAGCTTTCCTGTGGTCAGCAAATGCCAATTCGACCAAGCGAAGGGCCGCGTTCGCCCCCGGTCGCCAACCTTCAGGCCCTGAGCCGCCTTGCGGCCAGCCAAGCGGCAAGCGCCATGGCACCTGCCGTGGCGAGGCACAGCGTAAGCCCCCCGACCTGGTAGCTGAGGCCCGAGAGCAACGTGCCAATCAACCGGCCTGCGGCGTTGGCCATGTAGTAAAAGCCCACATCCCGCGTGATCCTCTCTGCCGATCCGAAAGCCAGGATCAGATAGGAGTGGACCGAGGAGTTGACCGCAAACACAAAGCCGAAGAGCAAGAGGCCGAGGATGAGCGTCGCCGTCAGCCAAGGCGCGGGTTCGCCCGCCGTCCATGCCGCCCCGGCCAGCAGAAATGGGATCGGCACCAGAAGCCCGGACCAGAGGATCGCCTTGCGCGTCGTCTCTGCCTCGGGCTGACTTTTTCCACCAAGAAGCCGGGGGGCCAGGGCCTGCACCGCGCCATAGGCGATGATCCAAAGCGCAAGGAAGCTGCCGATCAGGAAGAAGGCTTCACGCCTGCCTTCGGGCGTGCCATCGGACAGGACGGCCTGGAAATAGACCGGGATTCCTACCACGAACCACACGTCGCGCGCGCCGAACAGGAACATCCGGGCCAAGCTCAACTTGTTCACGCGTGGGTCCTTCGACCTCCAGCCACCCCAGGCCTCTTCGGACTTCATGCGCCCTGGCAGGCCTGCGGGCAGAAACAGCACAACGGCGATCAGGATCACCGCCAGTACCCCCGCCATGCCCCAGACGGCCACCTGAAACCCTGCCAGCGCCAGAAGCGCCGCGCCCAAGAAGAAGCCCAGCCCCTTTACCGCGTTTTTCGATCCGGTAAGAAGGGCAACCCAGCGGAACAACCCGCCGTCCTCCTTCGGGGCCAGCAGCTTCACAGCGGATTTCGAGGACATCTTGGCAAGGTCCTTGGCCACCCCCGACACGCCCTGAACTACCATCACGAAGGCGACCGATGCGGCGACACCCCAGGACGGATCAAGCTGTGCCAGCGCCACCAAGGCCCCGATCTGCAAAGCGAGCCCGCCGTAAAGCGTGGCCGCCAAGCCAAAGCGCGCGGCCAGCCAGCCGGCGCCGAGGTTGGTGACGATGCCCGCGACCTCATACAGCAAGAACAGCCAGGCCAGCTGGATCGGCGTGAAGCCCAGGGTATTGAAGTGCAACAGCACCAGCATCCGTAGCGCGCCGTCCGACAGCATGAAGGCCCAGTAGGCCGACGTCACGGCAGCATAGGCGCGAAGCGGGTTGGGCGGCGGCGCGGCGGGGTTTGCGGTGTCGGTCACAGCGACCCCGCCACCATCCGCGCGATATCGGCCAGCCGGCAGGCATAGCCCCATTCATTGTCATACCAGGCATAGACCTTCACCTGCGTGCCATTGATGACCATGGTAGACGGCCCATCGACGATGGAAGAACGCGGATCGTTGGTGAAGTCGCAGGACACCAGGGGCCGCGTCTCGAAGCCAAGGATGCCTTTCAGCGGCCCCGCAGCAGCAGCGGCGAACAAGGCATTTACCTCCTCGGCCGTGGTTGCCCGCTCCACCTCGAACACGCAGTCCGTGAGTGAGGCATTCAAGAGCGGCACGCGCACGGCATGGCCGTTCAGGCGGCCCTTGAGTTCGGGATAGATCAGCGTGATGGCCGTGGCCGATCCGGTGGTGGTGGGGATCAGGTTCATCAGGGCCGACCGCGCGCGGCGCATGTCCTTGGCCGGACGGTCCACGATGGTCTGGGTGTTGGTCACATCATGGATCGTGGTGATGGAGCCGTGGCGGATGCCAAGGTTCTCGTGGATCACCTTCACAACCGGCGCAAGGCAGTTGGTGGTGCAGCTTGCCGCCGTGACCAATTTCTGCGACCCGTCATAGAGGTGATGGTTCACCCCATAGACAAGGTTCAGCGCACCCCCATCCTTGGCCGGGGCTGAAACGACCACCTTCTTCGCCCCTGCGGCGTAGTAGGGCGCCACCTTAGCGGCGGTCTTGAAAACGCCCGTGCAGTCGATCACCAGATCGACGCCCAGTTCCGCCAAGGGCAGCGCTTCGATGGTTTTCTCATGCGTCAGGCGGATGGTCTTGCCGTTCAGGACCAGCGCGCCATCGCCCGCCGCAACCGGCGTGCGCCAGCGTCCGTGAACCGAGTCGAACTCCATCAACACCGCGTGCTGTTCGGCATCGCCAACGGGGTCGTTCAGCAGAATGATCTCGCCCCCCGCGCCGGTGTCGATCAGATCGCGGAGGACAAGCTTTCCAATGCGGCCAAGGCCGTTCAAGGCGATGCGGGTCATGATGGTCAGGCCTTTTCTTGAGTTTCAGAGCCGATGGCATCGATACGGGATTGGAGCGACATCCGGCTGAGGGATGCGAACGGCAGTTCGACAAAGGCCATGATCCGGCGGCGCAGCGCGGCATAGGTCTGGGCAAAGACCAGCGCCTTTTCGGCATCGGTCCCGTTCGCCTTGACCGGGTCAGGCAGACCCCAATGGCCGGTGATCGGCTGACCGGGCCAGGGCGGGCATTCCTCGGCGGCTGCCGTGTCGCAGACGGTGAAAACGAAATCCATGACGGTGGAACCGGGCTGCTGGAACTCCGAGATATGCTTTGATCGCAAGTCAGAGATGTCGTGGCCGTTGCGCTGCAGGATGTCCAGCGCAAAGGGGTTCAATTCGGTATTGGGACGCGTCCCGGCAGAGAAAGCCTGGAACTTGCCCTTGCCCAGATCGCGCAGAAGCGCCTCGGCACAGATCGAGCGGGCAGAATTGCCCGAGCAGATGAAGAGCACATTGAAATCGGTATCGAGGAGCGTCCGGTCCATGTGAACGGTATCCTTTTGGGCGGAGAGCAGGGGGGCGATCAGATCAGGCCGCGCACGGCCCACATCAAGGGCAAGATAGCCGATCAACCCTTCGGTCGTGTCGAGGTCAACGGCGTAGTAAAGCGACCTGCCCATCCGTGTGACCTGCACAAGACCGGACGCCGTCAGGTCGGCGAGATGATGAGACAGCGTATTCTGTTTCAGGCCCAATGCCTCGGCGATCTCGGTCGGGCGCACGCCTTGCGGGGCAAAGCGCATCAACAGGCGGAAGACCGCCATCCGGCCGGGGTGGCCGAGCGTGGCGAAGGCGTGGGTAGCGCGATTCTGTTCCATATTTCCCGAATACAGGAATCAATTTCATCGACCAAATGAAAGTTTCATGACAAAGCAGGCTTTGCTTGTTCATGGGCGTATTGACCAGCCCGCGGTTCACGAAGAAGCACTTTCAAACATGGCACCGACTGCGCACAACGGAGCGATGCGGTCACCTCGTGCACCCCGGCTCAACCGAACTCAATCGATAGACCCGAGAAACGCTCACCGCAGTCATGGAGGGACCGCGACCAGATCCGAGGCTTTGGACATAGATCTTCCCCCAGGAGCACTGTCAACGGACGCACCTCGCATGCAGCCCCCCGACGTTTCCCAAAACAAGCCAAGACGGGCACGCTTCGGTGAACAGGTTGCGTCACAAAACCAAAGCACCGGCGTCATCTGACTTTTACCTTCCCCGCGCACCTTGAAGCAGGTCGGCCTCGAACGGAGGCCGCAGGCTTTATCTTCGCGGAAGGCATGTTGCAAAAGACTGAGAACGTGCCGCCTCGGATGACGCATGAAGGAAGAAACCGATGCTTGACGTGACGATCGAAATGCCGGGCGCGATGGAGCTGGATCTAAGCTATTCCCACCCCAGTCAACCGCGCTTTCGCCGTAACCTGATCCGTATCGTAGAACGGCTTTCAGGTCAGCCCAAACTCCGGTCGCTTTACACCGGTTGGGCACGCTCACCCGAAGCCCGCTACGAGCCGGTATTCGAGGCCGCGATGCGACTTTTGAACCTGCGCCTTGAAGTGCATCACAAACATCGTTTGGACAGCCTCCCCCGCGAGGGTGGCCTCTTGCTGGTCGCCAACCACCCGTTTGGCATTGTCGATGGCCTGAGCCTTGGCAAGTTCGGAATGGACCTGCGGGGCAATGTTTCGATCATGACCAATAGTCTTTTGTGCCGCGTGCCCGAGGTGGAGCCCTATCTGTTGCCGGTTGACTTCTCTGGCACCCATGAAGCCCGGCGCTTGACCGGCGAAACACGCCGTCGCGCCTCAGACCTTTTGCTGGCGGGCAAGGTGGTTGCGATCTTTCCGGCTGGCGGCATTGCTACGGCCAATCGGCCGGTAAAAGGGGCAGCCGTTGATGCCCCATGGCATCCTTTTGTCGGCAGGCTCGCGACACTGCCGGGGGTGACAACCCTCCCACTCCACTTCCAGGGTCAGAACTCGCGGCTGTTTCAGATTGCGAGCCACTCCTCCTATCCCTTGCGGCTTGCACTGATATTCCATGAAACCCGCCGTCTCATGGGGAGATCGGTGCATCTTACCGTGGGTCAACCTGTTGCGAGCGACGAGCTTCACAAGCTTGATCGCTGGTCTGTGGCCGAAACTCTGCGTCGACGGTGCATGGAACTGGCAGAGGGCGGCCGGGTTGATCCCGATGAGGTGTTTATCTGGCCTCCGCACCTGCGCTAGGCGCGGGCATGTCAGCGGGCAGTCATGGAACCTTCATATCTCCGCAAAGCCCCTGTCATGAATCACCGATATCCCCGCAGCAACCAAGGCTGCAAAGGGACACCCCCATGTTGGAAGTCAAATCCGTAACACGGATGTTCGGGACCAAAGCCGCCGTGGATCGTGCCAGCTTCAGCATTGATCGTCCGGCCTTTGTGGGCATCATCGGGCGATCGGGTGCGGGTAAGTCGACCATCCTGCGCATGATGAATCGTCTTACCGATGCCACCTCGGGCGAAATCGTGGTGGACGGCCGAAATGTGTTGGCCCTCCAGGGCGTCGAGGCGCGCGCCTGGCAGTCGCAATGCGCGATGATCTTTCAGCAGTTCAATCTCGTGCCGCGGATGGACGTGGCTTCAAACGTGCTGCACGGCATTCTGAACCGTCGCTCTACGCTGCAGACCATGTTCAATCTCTGGCCGCGCGCTGACATCTTGAAAGCGCTTGAAATTCTCGAGCGCCTCGGCATCGCCGAGCAAGCCCCAAAACGCGCTGAGGCGCTCTCGGGTGGCCAGCAGCAACGCGTGGCGATTGCGCGGGCGCTCATGCAGGATCCCAAGATCATTCTGGCCGATGAGCCGATCGCCAGCTTGGATCCCATGAACGCGCAAGTTGTGATGGACACGCTGAAAAAGATCAACGTCGAAGATGGCCGCATGGTCCTTGCCAACCTTCACACGCTGGATACCGCGCGGCGCTATTGCGACCGAGTGATCGGCATGCGCGATGGGCGCATCGTGTTTGATGGCACGCCTGACCAGCTGTCGACCGGCGTTGCGCGCGACATTTACGGGGCCGACGCATCCTTCAACGAGGACGCTACCTCAACTTCTATTCCGACCGACACCAAAGCTGACGTGAGTTACGCTCAAAGAATGTTGGCCTGAACACCCCGGCCTCAAGCCCGGCCGCGGGCCAAGGCCATAAACCCCACATGGAGAGACCCATGCAAAAGCTGCTGATCGTCCTTGCCACCACTACGGCGCTGACCGGAACCGCCATGGCGCAAGACGCCATCACTGAATTCAACATCGGCATCTTGGGCGGCGAAAACGCCCAGGACCGTATGGCATCTACCGAATGCTTCCGTGCCAAGACTGAAGAGTTGCTTGGCGTTCCGGTCAAGCTGTTCACCCCCGCCGACTATGACGGTGTCATTCAGGGCTTGCTGGGGGGCTCGCTCGACTTTGCCTGGCTTGGCGCCTCGGCCTATGCCAAGACCTATCTTACCAACCCCGAAGCTGTGGACGTGATGCTGACCAAGCAGAACACCGATGGCACCACTGGCTACTACGCCATCGGCTTTGCCAAGGCAGACAGCGGTATCAAGTCGATGGACGATGCCAAGGGCAAGGTTTTTGCCTTCGCCGATCCCAACTCCACGTCGGGCTACCTGGTTCCGGCAGCCGAACTTCAGGAAACCTACGGCGCACTTGATGCCTACTTTGCCGAAGTGAAGATGTCTGGCGGCCATGAACAGTCGATTGTTGGCGTCGCCAACGGCGATTTCGAAGCAGCGGTTTCCTGGGCGGACGGTCTTGGCAACTGGGAAGACGGCTACAACTCGGGCGCCTTCCGCAAAGCCGCCGATGCGGGCCTGGTCGACATGAGCACAATTACGGAAATCTGGCGCTCGAAACTCATCCCCGAAGGCCCGATGGTGGTCCGCAAGACCCTGCCGCAAGACGTCAAGGACAAGATGTATGCGATGCTGGACACAATGTGGGCGGATGACGCTGAATGCGCCTATAACGTGGCCGCTGGTGAAGCACAGGACTTTGTTCCGGTGAAGCACGAGGATTACCTCGGCATTATCGCCGCCCGCAAGCTGCAAGAAGGCCAGTAAGGCCGGGCCTTTGGCCTTTCGGTCGGCCGGATCCCGCTTCTCCCCGGGGTCCGGCCGTTTTCTCACTGAGTGTCTTGAGGCTGCCCCATGGTAGATATCGCCTTCGGTCCAGAACCCGGACCCCGCCCAAACCTGAAAGACCCGCGCGAGGCCTATCTTGAGATGGTCCGCCGCAAGCGCATGTATGGCGGCATCATCATGGTGCTCTTCGTGGCCTTCATGGTCTCGGGTTGGATGCTTGCGGATCAGCGAAATGCAGGCGGGTTTTGGGAAGGCTTGCACCAGGTCCTTGAGTTTCCGTCCGAAGTTCTGTCCGAAGCCTGGGCCAAGCTTTCCAACCTGCCCGGCATCTTCATTCATCACGTCCCCGCCCTGATCGAGACGCTGAACATCGCAGCCGTGGCAACCTTGATCGGTGCATTGGCCGCGATGGCGCTTTCTTTGCTGGCGACGCGCGGTCTGGCCCGCTGGCCCCTCCTGATTCCGGTCTTTCGCCGCACAATGGACGCGCTGCGCGCCATTCCGGAAATCGTCATCGCGCTGGTGCTGATCTATGTCTTGGGAGGAGGCCCGGTGCCGGCGGTCATCGCCATTGCGCTGCATACCGGCGGTGCATTGGGCAAGCTCTTTTCCGAAGTGGCCGAGAATGCCGATCTGAAACCAGTCGAGGGCCTTGCCTCTGTTGGCGCGACATGGGGTCAGCGGATGTGGCTGGGCGTGATCCCGCAGGTGGCACCAAATTGGCTGTCCTACGCGCTGTTGCGGTTTGAAATCAACGTCCGCGCCAGCGCCATCCTGGGTTTTGTGGGCGAAGGCGGCATTGGTCATGACCTCAAGCTTGCCATGCAATGGGGCCAGGGCCGCTATGATCAGGTGGTCGCAATCTTCCTATTGTTGTTCCTTGCCATCGTCCTCATCGACCGGATTTCCGATCATTTCCGCCACAAGCTGGTGAAGGGGCACTGAGACATGACCATGACCACCCACGCCCCTTCGTTGGCCGAAACCGTTACCCGCCGCTTTGATCGCAAACGCCAGTTGGCCTTTGCGATCCCAGCAGTGATCATCGCCTATCTGGTCTATGCGGCCATCAGCTTTGACCTTGCCGGGCTTGCTCAGCGCGCACGGTTCGACAACGCGGCAATCCTGTTGTCTGACTTCTGGTCTCACAAGACACACGTGACTCGCGACAATCGCACAGGCGCAGTAGAAATCGCCATCGAGGGCGAGACCAAGGGCACTTACCCGGCCGGAATGATGCCCGATTGGGTGACGGTAACCGGCGATGTGACCAGGATTGATCTCGGCACCGGTCACGTCGTGACCTATGATGCCGAAGGTGCGCAGTTTGTCGTGCCCGGTTATGGCACCATCGCCGTGCGTTCAGAGGGCGGAAAGCCGGTGCTGACCGCCCCCGAGCCGCTTCCCGAATGGATCAGCGTCTCGACAAACAAGGTTTCAGTGACCACAGACGCGGGGCGTTTCAACTATTCGCGCTCCAAGGTCGAGACCTTCCGATATCAGGCTGGCTGGGAGCTGTGGTTCTTCACTCTCGACAGCCCGTTCTATGGCAAGAGCTTTGGTGAACTTGCCTCACTGGCGCTTTGGGGTGATCGCGTGTCAGCCGATCGCAGCAACATCGGTTACATGGTGGCAGAGTTCTGGACCAACAAGATGTGGCGTCATGGCGACGTTGTCTGGGCGATCTTCGAGACCATTCTGATGGCCTTCCTTGGAACGATGACAGCGGCAATCGTGGCCTTGCCCTTGGGATTTTTGGCTGCGCGCAATTTCAATCCGCTCGGCCCCTTGCGCTTTGCGATGCGCCGGGTGTTCGACTTCATCCGGGGTGTCGATGGTTTGATCTGGACCGTGATCCTTAGCCGGGCTTTCGGGCCGGGCCCGATGACAGGGGCGATTGCCATCGCCATTACCGACGTCGGTTCATTCGGAAAGATGTTCTCGGAAGCTTTGGAAAACATCGATGAGAAGCAGGTTGAAGGTGTTCAGTCTACCGGTGCCAACAGCCTGCAACGGGCCCGATTTGGTGTCATTCCGCAGATCATGCCGGTCCTGTTGGCGCAGGTGCTTTACTATCTGGAGTCCAACACACGCAGCGCCACCGTGATCGGTGCAATTGTCGGCGGCGGGATCGGGCTTTTGCTGACGCAGGCGATCATCACCCAGAAGGACTGGGAAGAGGTTGCCTATTACATGGTCCTGATAGTGTTGATGGTCATGTTGATGGACAGCCTGTCCGGCTGGCTGCGCCGTAAGCTGATCAAGGGGGAGTGAGATGGCAAAACTCTCACCCATCACGCCCCTGGTCCATAGCGGCTGTGAGATCGTCAATAGCCAGTTCGGGGCATGGTGCGAGGTGGGCGCGCAGTCGCGTGTCATCAACTCAACCTTTGAGGATTATGCCTATTGTGATCGGATGGCGGACATCGCCAATACGACGGTAGGCAGGTTTTCGAACATTGCCGCGATGACGCGGATCGGGCCAACGGACCATCCTTTTGCACATGCCGCCCAGCACCATTTCCTCTATCGATCAAGCTACTATTGGGATGATGCGACCGATGACCCGGAGTTCTTTTCCGCCCGCGCCGCGCGGCGGACGACGCTGGGTGCTGATTGCTGGATTGGCCATGGCGCGATCATCAAGCCTGAGGTGACAGTGGGGATCGGGGCTATTGTGGCCTCCGGTGCTGTGGTCACCAAAGATATCGCACCCTTCATGATTGTCGCGGGCTGCCCCGCCACCCCGATTCGCGCGCGGTTTTCGCAAGATGTCATCGACCGGCTTCTCGCGCTGTCCTGGTGGGACTGGGGCCACGCAGAGCTGCGTGCAGCCTTGGACGATTTCCGCAGCCTCAAGGCCGAGGCCTTCTTGCAGAAGTACGAAGGTCACGCTCCAAGGTCGAAGCGATAGCTCAGGGCATCCGGGGACCACTCGGGGGGCGTTGCATCCGGATCCAGAACCGCCCCCAAGCGCACAGCAAGACTGCGAGACCTGTGGTTGGCGACGTCTATGCGCGCCAAGAGCGTCCGAAACAGACCCTCAGCGGCGGCCGCGGCCAAGTAGGCGCGGGCGGCCTCGTGGGCAAGGCCAAGCCCTTCATCCGCGTCATTCCAGAGGGTCCAGCTCATTTCGACAGGTGCATCCTTGTCGAGGTGTAACGCCCCGACATGACCAATCGGGCGCGCGGTTCTGCGCTCTGTCAGGATCAGTCTGCCAAAGCCGCGGATCTCCCAATGGCCAATCATGGCCGCCAGCTTTTCAAAGGCATCCTTGCGAGAATAGGGCCCGCCGGTATAGCGCGTCCTGTCCGATGCGCAATAGGCCTCATAGGCGGACAGATCACCTGCCAAGGGACGCCGCAAGATCAGGCGGTCGGTTTCAATCCTGTTCATCCCCAAAGCCTGCACGCCAGTTCCCCCGCGACATGCGCGATACGGCCATGACAAAGGGTCAACTCAACCTGATGGGTCCTTGCATTGACGACAGTGATATCCGCCCGTGCGCCGTTGTTGAGATGCCCCCGATCAGCCAGGCCCATGATCCGTGCCGGAGCTGTCGAGATCATCTCCCATGCCTGCGGCAAGGACTGCCGACCTCGATCAGCCAAGGCAAAGGCCGACTGCGCCAAGGCGGGGTAGTAATAGTCCGACATCAGCACGTCGACCAACCCCTCGGCGATCAACTCTTCAGCCGCGATATTGCCGGTCTGACTGCCGCCGCGCACCACATTGGGCGCCCCCATCAGGACCGGCTCTCCCGCCACATGAGCGGCAAGTGCAGCCTCGGACGTGGTTGGAAACTCGGCGATCGGGGCGCCGATGCTCCGGAAAAAGGCACGTGTCGCCGCGCTGTCGTCGTCGTGAGAGCCCATGGAAACGCCCAGGGCCGCAAACTGCGCGGCGATCGCCGCAAGTGCTGCGGGAACCCGGTCCGACTGCGCCTCCGCCGCGCGGACGATCTGCATCATGTCGTCTACCGTTCGCCGGGTCTGCGCCGCCCACTGTGCCAGCCGATCAGGGCGACGGTTGGCCATCTCCTGCGCCTCGGGCAGGTGGTTGTTGAACACCACGAAATCGACGCCATTGCATGCTACGGCCTCAAGCACCTGAGGGTGCTCATCAATCACATGGGTTTCCAGCCTCAGTTGCACCCGCATGTCAGGCAAGAGTCGCGCCCGCGCCTGCGCAACCGCTTTCATGAGCGCCTGCGCCGCCGCCCCTGACCGATGCGCACCTTCCCAGGACCAGCTTTGCGCCAGCCAGGCCGTGGTGATGCCATTGACCGCAAGCTCTGCCGCTGCCGATGCCAAGGCCTTCGCCGGGTCAAATGGCGCGGAAGGTCGCGGAGCAAGGTGGCGTTCAAACCCGTCGCCGTGCAGGTCGATGATGCCCGGAAGCAGAAGATATCCAGACAGATCGAGTTCTCGGGCCGGGATGTCAGTGATCTGTCCCTC
>VGDH01000094.1 GCA_016869835.1 Alphaproteobacteria bacterium | reverse complement strand
CATCATGGCAACCAGAAGGAACAGCGTCACAAGCCAGGCCCGGATGCCGCGCCGCGCGCCCTTTTTGCCTTCGATCAGCCCGCCCTGCGGGGTCACCTGCGCGGTTGCCCCAACCTCTTCAAACAGCTTGCGCTTTTCGGCCATGCCCGTCCCCTTCGCGTCTTGGCCAGAGACTAGGCCCGCCGCGAGGGGCCTTCAAGGGCTGCGGCCACGAAACCACGGATTGCCCTGCGTCATTCCGCCCCGGATCGTGCAAGGGCGTGCGGGATCAGCGGAGGCGGCGCAACAGATCCAATGACGGCTCGCCGGTCACGGCCAAGCCAGAGGCCTGCTGATAGGCGCTGATGGTCGCCTTGGTCTTGGTGCCGATCACCCCGTCACTGCCGCCGGTGTCATAGCCGGCATCGGTCAGCGCACGTTGCAGCGCCTGGCGGTCGGCCATGGTCAGGCCGGTTTGGTCCGGCCCCCAATCGGCCTGCACAGCCGGGCGGCCAAGGATGCGGTCGGACAGGTGGCCGACCCCGATCGCATAGCTTTCGGCATTGTTGTAACGCAGGATGACGTTGAAATTCTGCGTACGCAGAAACGCCGGACCGCCCACCCCCTTGGGCGCAATGATCGACCCGCCCGCAGGCACCGCGCCCCCCATAGCCGAGGTGACGCCAAGGGCGGTCCACTCGCCCGCCGACTTGCCCTTGCCGCGCCCCAACAGGGCGGGGTTAAAGCCTTCAGGCAGCCGCACCTCGCCGCCCCAAGGCAGCCCGCGTTGCCAGCCCGAGTTCTTCAGATAGGCGGCGGTGGAGGCGAAGGAATCCGTCGGATCCTCGCTCCAGATGTCGCGCTTGCCGTCACCGGTGAAATCGACGGCATAGGCCAGATACGAGGTCGGGATGAACTGGGTGTGGCCCATGGCCCCGGCCCAGGACCCGGTCATGCCGCGCGCCGAGACATCGCCATTGGCGATGATCTTCAGGGCCGCAATCAACTGGCTTTCAAAGAATTCGCCGCGCCGCCCGTCATAGGCGAGCGTCGCAAGCGCCGAGATCACCGGCACAGAGCCGCGCCTTGTGCCATAGAAGCTTTCCAGACCCCAGACGGCGGTCACCACATGGGCCTCAACCCCATAGCGCGCCTCGATGCGCGACAGGACGGCCCCATATTGGCGCAGCTTGTCTTGGCCCATGGCCACGCGCTCGGGCTTGGCGGCTATGGCGAGGTAGTCTTCCAGCGTGCGGGTGAACTCGGTCTAGTTGCGGTCACGCTCCACCACATCGGGCAGAAACCCGGCCGATCCCAGCGCGTCGCTGATCACGCCCGCCGGGATGCCGCGCGCGGCGGCGCGGGCGCGAAAGCCGTCCAATCAGGCGTCAAACCCGGCATTGGGCACCGCGCGCATCACAGGCTCGGCCTGGGCCGCGCCCACCGGCCCGCCGCCACCGCCGCCCACGCAGGCCGAAAGCCCGGCTGCCACCAACCCCATCACCGTCACGCGCCGTGTCACCGCCTGCATCGCTAGCCCCATGCCTTGTATTCCGTGTCCTCGCCTGCAGCCTAATCCAGAACCTGGCCGGTTTGAACGACATTCAGGTTCATCTTGGCCCAAATACCCAAATCCGCCGATGGCCCCGCGCGCGGCGTTTGTCGTCTCAATCGCCCTGCTGGCGCAGCTTGTAGGCGATCTGGCGCAACATGCCGTGAAAGGTCTGCACCTCGGCCCGCGTCAGGTTCAGCCGCGCCCACATGTTGCGCAGGTTGAGCCGCATGCCCGCGGCCTTGGTCGGCGGAAAGAAGAAGCCCGCCGCCTCGAGCCGTTCCTCGAAATGGTCCCCCAGCTTTACCACCTCTTCGCGGTTGGCAAAATCGGTACGGGCCAGCATCATAACTTCGGGGGGCACGTCGATCTGTTGGCGGCCCCATTCATAGGCGACCAACAGCGCGCATTGGCCAAGGTTGAGGCTGGAAAAATCGGGGTTTGTCGGCACGGTGACGATGACATTGGCCTGCACCACATCGGGGTTTTCCAGCCCTGTGCGTTCAGGGCCGAAAAGGATGCCCACCTTCTTGCCCGCTGCCCCCATTTCGCGCGCCATCTGCATGGCGCGTTCTGGCGTGATCACAGGTTTGACCATTTCACGACGAAGGCCGGTGGTGGCAAAGACGAAATCGCAGTCTGCAATGGCGCGGGGCACGTCGGGGAAGATCCCTGCCGCGTCCAGCACCCGGCCTGCGCCCGAGGCCATGGCATTGGCCTTCGGGTTTGGCCAGCCATCGCGCGGATCGACGATCCGCATCCGGTCAAGCCCGAAGTTCAGCATCGCCCGCGCCGCCGCGCCGATGTTCTCGCCCATCTGTGGACGCACCAGAATGAAGAAGGGCTGGATCATCGGCTGGCTTGGGCTTTGGGTCATCGGCGGCACCTCTGGGCGGAAATCTTCCGCCAGATACGCCATCCGTCCCCGGCTTGCAAAGGCCAGCCCCCGATAGCCAAGCCGAAAAAAGGCTGCTAAGCCGGGCGCATCCCGAAGGAGCCTGACATGTCCGAGCCGCAAGATCGTCCGCAGATCACCCTGATCACCCCGCCCGCCTTTGAGCTGGAGCTGTTTCCCGACCAGTTGGCGCGGGTGCTGGATACGGTCGAGGTGGCCTGCCTGCGGCTGGCGCTGGCCAGCCGGGACGAGGATCTGATCCTGCGCGCGGGCGATGCCTGCCGTCTGGTCGCCCATGAGCGGGATGTGGCGATTGTCATCGAAAACCATGTGCTGATGGTCGAGCGGTTGGGTCTGGACGGGGTGCATCTGACCGATGGCGCGCGCTCGGTCCGCAAGGTGCGCAAGGATCTTGGCGCTGATGCGATTGTCGGGGCCTTCTGCGGCATCTCGCGCCATGAGGGGATGAGTGCGGGCGAATTCGGCGCCGATTACGCCGCTTTCGGGCCGGTGGGGGAAACCTCGCTTGGCAAGGGCGAGCGGGTAGACTTCGATCTGTTCGAGTGGTGGAGCCAGGTGATCGAGGTGCCCTCGATCGCCGAGGGGGCGTTGACCGCCGATCTGGTTGCGAAATTCGCCCCGGTCACCGATTTCTTCGGCATCGGCCCCGAGATCTGGGGCGCAGACGATCCGGTCGCTGCCTTGAAGGCTTTGATCGCGCCGCTGGGCTAAGCCCTGCAGACCCAGGCAGGCGGCGCAGGACGCGGCGCGCGATCAGATCAGCCTTCGGCCAGGGGGTGGCTTGTGCGGATCACCCGTTCGCAATGCGCGGCCAGATCCTTGCGGTTTGGAAAGGCGTCCACCGGCACTTCGGGGTGAAAGATCACCTCGACCCGGCCCTGCCGCCGCGCGGCCAGCGTCGAGAGAAGATGCGGGCCAAATTCCATATTGCCCCACCAGCCATAGAAGCGCGGATCCTGGCCCTTTGGGGCGTGATAGACCACCGTCACCGGCTGGATGAACAGCACCCGGTCCAGCCCATGGGTGTAGAAGGCCTGAAACAGTGTGGATTTGAAGGGCAGCACGCGGATCGCGTCGGTGCTGGTGCCTTCGGGGAAAAAGCACAGCCGATGCCCGGCGCGCAGCCGCGCCTCGAACAGTTCCTGCTGGGCCTTTGCCTCGGTGCTTTTCCGCGCGATGAACACCGTCCCGGTCGCCCGCGCCAGCCAGCCGATGGCGGGCCAGCCCGCCACCTCGGCCTTGGAGACGAAATAGATGCGCTGGGCGGCATTCAGGGCGAAGATATCCAGCCATGACGAATGGTTGGCCACCACCGCGCCCTTTTGCTGCATCGGCTTTCCGCGCACTGTCAGCGGCAGGTTCAGGATCACAAAGGCCGCGCGGCAGACCGCTTGGGTGATATAGGGCGTGATGGGCCGATCTTGGCCGCACAGCGGCCGCTCGACCAGTCGCAACACCAGCAAGAGCACAAGCCCGCTATAGGTCACCAGCCCCAGTGTCAGCCCGCGCAGCGCGACCAGCGCCCAGCCGACAAGGCCGGGCTTTGCCACGGCGATCGGGATATCGCACCAGTCCGTCATGCGTGCCGTCTCACTCTTGCCCACCCTGTTTGCGGATCCAGAAGGCGCGGTGTTTGTCGCTCATCCGGGCGGTGTCAAGCACGAGGCAGACATCGGTGGTGTTGAAGGCATGGTCCACAAAGGCCCCGTCGCCGACAAAGCCCCCCAGCCGCAGATAGGCGCGGATCAGGGCCGGGGTGCCCGCCACGGCGACGCGGCGGTCAATCGCCTCGGGCGCGATGAGGTCCATCGCGGCGCGATGCGGCGGCAGGGCGGTGACGCGCAATTCGGGCGGGGCGAGGTGGTGATGGGCAAGATAGGACAGCGGTTCGGCCAGGACCGCAACATCGGTGCCGGGGAAAGAGGCCGCGCCAAAGAGGATTTCGATATCGCGTTCCAGCACATAGGCCGCCAGCGCGTTCCACAGTTGCAACATGGCGCTGCCGCCGCGATAGGCCGGATGCACGCAGGACCGCCCCAGTTCCACCAGCTTGCGCCCCGAAGCTTGCAGCGCCGTCAGGTCATATTCGCTTTCCGAATAGAAGCGCCCGGCGCTGGCCAGCCGGTCCGAGGGCAAAAGCCGGTAGGCGCCCACCACATCATCCAGATGCGCGGCATCCCGGCGGGTGTCGATCAGCAGGAGATGGTCGAAATGCGGATCAACGGCGTCAATTTCCAAAAGCCGGTCATGGTCGATCAGCGGGCCATCCGCGCCCAGTTCCTGCACAAAGACCCGGTAGCGCAGCCGCTGGGCGGCGCGCAGATCGCGGTCGTCCCGGGCCAGCCGCAAGACAAAGGCGCTGTCATCGTCACTCATACCGGCCTGTTCCCGCCCTGATCGGGTCTGGTTCTAGAACTGGGGGGCCTGCAATGCAACTGGGGGCAGCCTTTCCGAGAGTTCTGGCGCGGCGTGCAATCCTGGGTTGCATTAAGCTTTCGTTAACCCGATACTGGCTTAAAGGCCGAAGACGGGAAGCAGGTCGACCTGCGCAAGGTCGATCACCCGCTTGCCGGCATGTTCAAAGTTCACGGTCACCCGGTTGCCGATGTTGGACTGCACCTGCCCAAGCCCCCAATCGGGCTGGGTGGGGTGACGCACCAGCATGCCCGGTTCCAAGAGTGCTGCCATGTCTGGTCTCCGCCCGCAGGAAAGGTTGCCCCGATGCACGACAAGTCCGACATCTCTGCCCTGCTTGGCTCGCGCATCTGTCATGATCTTATCAGCCCGATCGGGGCCATCGGCAATGGGGTTGAACTGTTGCTGATGGATGGGCGTGTGCGGGGGCCCGAGATGACGCTGGTGGCGGAAAGCGTCGCCCATGCCAATGCCCGCATCCGGTTTTTCTGCGTGGCTTTTGGCCAGACATCAAAGGATCAACGCATCGGCGCGGCCGAGGTGAAGGGCATCCTGTCAGACATGGCGCAGGGCAATCGCCTGATGATCGACTGGACCTCGCCCGCCGATCTGACGCGGCGCGAATGCAAGCTGGCGTTTCAGTGCATGCTGTGTCTGGAAACCGCGCTGGGCCAAGGCGGGCGCATCGCGGTGGACCGGGGGCAAAGCCGGTGGACGCTGACCGGATCGGCGGCGCGGCTGCGGATTGACCCTGAGCTTTGGGAGGCGCTGTCAAACCCGGCGGCAGCACCCGAGATTGGGCCCGGTCAGGTGCAGTTCCTGCTGGTGCCCGAGGAGGTGGCCCGCCAACACCGCCGCCTGACGGTGGAGATCAGCGGGCAGGAGATTCGGCTTACGTTCTGATCGTGCCGTCGCCGGTGACAAGGTATTTGAAGCTGCACAGCTGATCGGCCCCGACCGGCCCGCGCGCATGCAGCTTTCCCGTGGCAATGCCGATCTCGCCACCCATGCCGAACTCGCCCCCGTCGGCAAACTGGGTTGAGGCGTTGCGCATCAGGATCGCGCTGTCGAGCCGTTCGAAGAAACGCGCGGCGGTGGCGTCGTTTTCGGTCAGGATCGCCTCGGTGTGGTTGGAGCCATATTTGCGGATATGGGCGATGGCCTGATCCACCCCGTCAACCAGCTTGGCCGCGATGATCTTGTCCAGGAACTCGCGGCCAAAGTCATCGGGGGCGGCAGGAGTGGTGCCCGGAACCTTCAGAAGTTCGCCCTCGGTGCGCACCTCAACGCCTGCCTTGAGCAAATCCTCGATCAGCACCGCGCCGTGTTTGGTGTAGAATTGCCAGTCGATCAGCAGACATTCCGCCGCCCCGCAAATGCCGGTGCGGCGGGTTTTGGCATTGAGCACCACGCGGCGGGCCTTTTCCAGATCGGCGTCGCGGTCGGCATAGACGTGGCAGATGCCTTCGAGATGGGCAAAGACCGGCACCCGGGCCTCTTGTTGCACCAGCCCCACCAGCCCTTTGCCGCCACGCGGCACGATCACGTCGATGTAGGACGTCGCGCGCAGCATCTCGGCCACCATGGCGCGGCCGCGGGTGGGGATGAGCTGGATCGCGGTTTCCGGCAGACCGGCCTCGCGCAGGCCCTGGACCATGCAGCCATACAGCGCTTCGGAGCTGTGGTAGCTTTCACTGCCGCCGCGCAGGATGACGGCATTTCCGGCCTTCAGGCACAGGGCCCCCGCATCGGCGGTGACATTGGGGCGCGATTCATAGATCACGCCGACCACGCCCAGCGGGATGGCAACGCGTTGGATGTGAAGGCCGTTCGGACGCGTCCATTCCTCCAGCACGCGCCCCACCGGGTCGCGCTGTTCGGCCACCTGGCTCAAGCCGTCGGCAATGCCGCGCAGGCGGGTGTCGTTCAGCATCAGCCGGTCCAGCATGGCGGGCGACAGGCCCTTTTCGCGGCCGAAATCCATGTCGAGCACATTGGCATCCAGAATTTCATCGCGCCGGGCCAGAACGGCCGCTGCGGCCGCCTGCAAGGCCGCCGCCTTGCGCTCGGATAAGGCAAAGGCCAATTCCGCCGCCGCCGCCCGCGCATTGACACCGATCTCGGCCATCATGTCAGCGTGTTCGCTCATCTACCTCTCCGCCCGAAACCGGAGTTTGGCACAAACTCCGGGCCGGAAAATTGCAATTTTCCGAACCGATTTCTGTGACAGAAATCGGCCGCTCAGATCACCATATCGTCGCGATGCACCAAGGCCGCCCGGCCCGGATAGCCGAGGATCCCGGCGATATCGCCCGACCGATGCCCGGCAATCGCACGGGCTTCAACGGCGGCGTAACCTGCCAGCCCCTTGCCCAAGACCACGCCCTCCGGTGACAGGATCGCCACCGGATCGCCCCGGCCAAAGCTGCCCGTGACCTCGGTCACCCCCGCGGGCAAAAGGCTTTTCCCGGCCCGCAGCGCCGTCACGGCGCCGGCATCCAGCCGCAACTCGCCCCTCGGCTTCATTGCATTGATCCAGCGCTTGCGCGCCGCCTGCGGGTCCGCGCCCGCCACGAACCATGTCCGGTTCGCCCCCTTGGCCAGCGCCGACAAGGGCCGCAGGACCGACCCTTCCATGATCGCCATGGCGCAGCCCCCCGCCACGGCGGTCTTTGCCGCCAAAAGCTTGGTTTTCATCCCGCCCTTGGACAGGCCGGAAATCGGATCGCCTGCCATCGCCTCGATCTCGGGCGTGATGCGGGTCACGATATCAAAGCGTTCCGCCGTCGGGTCCTCTTTCGGATTGGCCGAATAGAAGCCGTCTACATCCGACAAGAGGATCAGTTGATCGGCCCCCACCGTCACCGCGATTTGTGCGGCCAAGCGGTCGTTATCGCCAAAGCGGATTTCATCCGTCGCCACCGTGTCGTTTTCATTCACGATGGGCACGACGCCCAGACCCAGCAAGGTTTCCATCGTGGCGCGGGAATTCAGATAGCGCCGCCGGTCCTCGGTATCTTCCAGCGTCACCAGCACCTGCGCCGTGGTGATGCCATGCGGCGCCAGCACCTCTTCATAGGCGCGGGCAAGGCGGATCTGTCCGACCGCCGCCGCCGCTTGAGATTGCTCCAGCATCAGCGCGCCCTCCGGCAACCCCAACACCTTGCGCCCCAAAGCGATAGAGCCCGAGGACACCAGCACCACATCGGTGCCGCGCACCTTGGCCTCGGCTACATCCATCGCAAGCGCCGAGAGCCAGCTCTGTTTCAGCCCGGTTGCCCGATCGACCAGCAAGGCCGAGCCGATCTTGACGACCAGCCGTTTCGCCGCCCGCAGATCCGGGGCCGAGATTTGCGTCACGGCTGCCATGTTCCGCGCACCTCTTCCACCTTGTCGCCCTCGATCTCGGCATAAAGCGCACGCAACACCTCTTGCACCCCGCGCCCTGAGACGCCGGAAATCACATGCACCTCGCCCCCCGACGCCTTTTCCAAGGCGCGCTTGCGGTCGCTGATCTGCTTGGCATCCATGGCGTCGACCTTGTTCAAGGCCAGCACGCGGGGTTTGTCTCCCAAGACGTCGGAATAGGCCTCCAGCTCATGTACGATGGTCCGGTAATCCTTGGTGATGGTCGAGGAGGTGCCATCGACCAGATGCAACAGCACCTTGCAGCGTTCGACATGGGCGAGGAACTGGATGCCAAGGCCCCGGCCTTCGCTGGCCCCTTCGATCAGGCCCGGAATATCGGCCATTACGAATTCCTTGCCGTCAACGCCCACCGCCCCAAGGTTCGGCACCAGCGTGGTGAAAGGGTAATCCGCGATCTTTGGGCGCGCGTTGGAGACGGCAGCAAGGAAGGTGGACTTCCCCGCATTTGGCAGGCCCAAAAGGCCCGCGTCCGCGATCAGCTTCAGCCGCAGCCAGATGGTGCGCTCCACCCCCTCTTGCCCCGGATTGGCCCGGTTCGGCGCGCGGTTGGTGGCGGATTTGAACTGCAGATTGCCCCAGCCGCCATTGCCGCCCTTGGCAATACAAACCCGCTGGCCCGGCTCGGTCAGGTCGGCGATGACGGTTTCTTCGTCCTCGTCGATGATCTCGGTGCCCAAGGGCACCTTCATCACGATGTCATCGCCCGATTTGCCGGTCTTCTGGTTGCCCATGCCCGGCTGGCCGGATTTCGCAAAGAAATGCTGCTGATAGCGATAGTCAACCAGTGTGTTCAGCCCCTCGACCGCCTCGACCCAGACCGACCCGCCATTGCCGCCATCGCCGCCATCAGGGCCCCCGAATTCGATGAACTTCTCGCGCCGGAACGACACACAGCCCGCCCCGCCGCCACCCGAACGGATATAGACTTTGGCAAGGTCAAGGAATTTCATGTGCGGTCCACCAGATTAGGGTTGGCAAGGCGATAGACCCAGGACGGTGCTGGCGCAAGTCTTCCGCGCGAGGGATGCAATTCTTCCTTCACCACAATGTAGCCGCAAGAAGCCAGCACCTTGGCCGAGGCCGGGTTATCAGTAAAAACACCAGCGGTCAGCGCGGGCGGGTCGAAACGATCAAACAAGAAGGCCGTGAACGCGGCAACCGCCTCTCGTGCAAGACCTTGGCCGGTAAATTCAGGACGGAGAGCATAAAATATCTCCGGCTCTGAATCATCGCTCGCCCCAATCCAACCAGCCCATTTGCCTTGATGAATCAGCGAAAGCCGGAAGCGAAGCTCGCCGCGCCAGGCCCAGTCGTCCATAAAGGTTTCCGCTTCGGCGAGAGTCCAACCAGGATGAAATATATAGAGAAACCGCGCTACCTCAGGCCGGGTGACGAGATCGTGGAACAGCGGCGCATCAGACCGCGTCACCGACCGCATGTTCAGACGTTCAGTGAGAATGAGATCGTCTGCCATGCTGGTCCCTTCTGTTGCGATGCGTCACTGTGCGCAGCCGTCACATCTTCCTGACATAAGTCCAGGTCGGCACCCGGCCGCCGCGCGCGACGGAAAAGGTCTCGGCATCGCCCAGATACTCAAAGCCGCAATTGGTCAGAACCTTGGCCGATCCGGGGTTATCCTGAAACACCTCGGCAAAGAGCGTCCGGTCGCCCAGCGGGTTCGCCCCCACCAGCGCCCGCACCGCCTCGGACGCGATCCCGGTGTTCCACATCTGCGGCGCCACCCAAAAGCCCACCTCGGATTGACCCCGATCCATAGGCTTCAGGCTAATGACGCCCAAAAGCTCGGACAACCCTGTCGCCGCCCCGTCCATCGCCCAGATCGTGCCGCGCGTCTCGCCCGACATGGCCCTCGCGATGAAAGCCTCGACCGCGCCGGGGGGTAAGGGATGCGGGATCGACCGCGTCGCCTCGGCCACGCGCCGGTCGCCGGCGTAAAGCATGATAAGCCCGGCATCCGATGGGCGCAGCGGCCGCAGCACGAATCGGCCAGCGGCAATGGCATCAGGAACGGCAATCGACTGGTCAAAAGTCACGGCTTCTCTCCCATGAAGCGTGGCACCGGGATGGACCGGCAATACTCTGGCCCGCTGAGGCGCGACAGGGTGGATATGGGGGGTCACATGCGTCATTTCAGCCCCTTTCGCTGTCATGGGTCGGGACAATGCTGGCAGGAGCCTGTGACGGCATCATGGCACGCACGAAGGTCTGCAGCGCCGCGCCCTGCAAATGCAGGCGGTTGGCCTCGTCCAGCGCGGCCTTGAAATGCGGGCCATCCGGCAGGCCCAGTGCCAAAAGGTCATGTCCTGTCACGGTCATCCTTGTCATCCTTCGTGACGGTTGCAGGCGGGATCTGTCCCGCCCCTTGTTCCGCCTTCTGGCCGATCCCGTGATGTCCGCGCTTGAAACGAGACGGGGGACCGGCCTTTGAGCCGATCCCCCGTTGATGTTCAACTTCAGGTGTCTGGCTTACTCGGCGGCCTCGGCAGTCGGGAGCACCGAAATGAAGGTGCGGCCCTTGAAGCCCTTCTTGAAGGTTACCTTGCCCTCGACGGTGGCAAAGATGGTGTGGTCGCGGCCCATGCCGACGCCCACGCCCGGGAACCATTCGGTGCCGCGCTGGCGCACGATGATATTGCCTGGAATGGCGGCCTGACCGCCAAACAGCTTTACGCCCAGACGACGGCCCGCGGAATCGCGGCCGTTGCGAGAGGAACCGCCTGCCTTTTTATGTGCCATGGGGGAATACTCCTCTTACCTGGTTTCGTGCGCGGCGCGGCGGGCATCGGCGGTGCCGATGGCGGCCTTGACGCCCGACTTGTCGCCGCCCTTGGCTAGGATCTCGGAGACGCGGACAAGCGTCCACTTCTGACGGTGACCCTTGGTGCGCTGCGACGAATGCTTGCGGCGGCGCTTGACGTAGTAAATGGTCTTTTCGCCCTTGATGTTGTCGATCACGTCGGCCTGCACGGCCGCGCCGGCGACAACCGGGGCGCCAACGGTGATTTTCTCACCGCCAACCATCAGAATTTCGTTGAACTGGACTTTTTCGCCAGCCACAGCGTCAATCAGTTCCACGCGCAGGACGTCGCCCGCGCGAACGGTATACTGCTTGCCACCGGTCTTGATGACCGCAAACATGGGTCGTTCCTTTTCTGTCAGCCGCGCCCTGTGGCCGCCCTTTCGGGTGTTGCCGGGTTGCCCCGCCTCGGACAGCGCGCCCCTCTCGGGACGCAATGAAAATTGCCCGCACAGATTCGCATCTGTCCGGGATGCCGGTTTATCGGGGGAAATGCGGGGGGTGTCAAGCGCGACTGCACCTCCTCGTGCGCGTGCCGCTTCTCGTCGCTGCCGCACGACGAGCGGCGCAGCCGACGAGGAGTTAGCGCGAAAATCCCGGCTTTTTTCCCCAGGCATGGGCGTGGCGGATCATCTCGGTCAGATCGGTATGGCGCGGGCGCCAGCACAGGACCTCGATCGCCCGGGTCGAGCCCGAGACCAGCGCGGCCGCATTGCCTGCCCGCCTTGGGCCTTCGACCAAAGGCACGGGGCGGTTGGTTACCGCGCTGGAGGCGGCAATCACCTCGCGTACCGAAAAGCCCCGGCCCGAGCCAAGGTTGAATTCGGCATTGCCTTTGCCGTCCAGATGGAGTGCCCCCACTGAAGTGGTCCACCAACTGGGATATGATGATCCCACTTTTTGGAGGACCAGAAGATGGCTGGAAAGCGAGATAAGCCGGAAGACATTGTTTTGAAGCTTCGGCAGGTTGAGGT
>VGDH01000093.1 GCA_016869835.1 Alphaproteobacteria bacterium | reverse complement strand
GCTTCTCGCCCGCCGCCGCCCCCGTCGCGCGCGAGTTCGTCTTCCACCCCCGGCAGGAGCTGACCGAGAACCCCGACGGCACGCTCACGGTCCGCTTCCACGCGGCGGGCCAGCTCGAGATGGCCTGGCACCTCTACCAATGGGGCGCCGAGGTCGAGGTCCTCGCCCCCGAGCGCCTCCGCCGCATGATCGACGCCCACCGCGGGGCGGACTTCCCGGCACTGCCATGAACAGATGATGAAACCACCATGGCCAGCAAGACAGCCAAGTTCGACACCGAGGTAAACAGGGCGCCCGCTCTCCGCATAAGCCATATCGTCTTTGGCAGGGAGAATGATTCGGACGGCCGCGGCGGACGGGTCACCTATCTTGTTGATACCGACGGTCATGGTGAAGAACGCGACATCCCTGAAGAGGTCGTGATCAAGCGCTGGCGCAGGCGGCTTTTCGACGGGCATACCTTCCATGGAGCACGTCTTAGGGCTCTGATGATGTCAAGTCAGAGCCGTCGGGGGGGCGGTCGAATCGTCAGTGCCCAGTTGACAGAATCAGGCAGAAAATCCATCAAAGGCGAACCAAGTCAGGATTGGTTCGCCGATGCCGACAATCTGCCGCAATCCGGTCGTGACCGACAGCGCCAATGTGGTGCGGGCGCGGCTCTTGGCGATGATCCAGGGCGGAGGGCTTCCTGCCGACGGACGGCTTCCAACCGAACGGGACCTGTCGGACAGCATGAGTATCGGGAGGCGGGCGGTGCGCACCGCACTGGAAAGTCTGCTGGCCGAGGGGCTGATCTGGCGCAAACAGGGCAAGGGCACTTTTGCCGGACAACCCCCCGACAAGACCCAGATTCTCGCGGCCGAGATCGTCGGCGAAACCAATGTCGCCGAGGTGATGGAGGCGCGCCTTGGAATCGAGCCGGTGCTTGCTGCGATGGCGGCGCGCCGCGCATTGCCGACGGACATCGACCTGATGCGAAACCTTGCCACGCGGATCGTGCAGGCAGGCGACCCCGATTCCATCGAGTTGTGGGACGGAGCGCTGCACCGGCTGATCGCACGGACGGCGCGGAACAAGCCGCTCCTCACTGCATTCTCGATGATCGACGAAATTCGGGGCAACCCGGAATGGCGGGGTGTCCGGCAGAAGGCGCGCTCGTTGCGGTCGCTACAGGACCGCAACGCCGAACATGTCGAGATCATCAACCGGATCGAGGCTGGGGACGCCCCCGGAGCCGAAGCCGCGATGCGCAAGCATCTGACGATCCTCGCCGACAACCTGAACCTCATCCCTTCCCCGGACGGAGGCCCAAAGTGACCCAGATCACTGTCGAGACGATTGCGGCCGCCGAACGGCTGATGGGGGTAGAATATACGCCCGCCGAACGCCAGCTGATGCTGGACAACCTTGAAGGCCAGATTGCCTCGGCTATTGCGCGGCGGGCGGTGCCGTTGACGAACCATGTTCCGATGGCGATGCGCTTCGATCCACGCTTGCCGGATTTTGCCATGCCGCATGGGGCGGACTCGCTGCGGCTATCTCCCGTCACCGCTCCGCTGCCCAAGGCGGACGAGGACATCGCCTTTGCCCCTCTCACCCACCTGTCCGCCTGGATAAGGTCCGGGCTGCTCTCCAGCCGCCGTCTGACCCTGATCTACCTCGACCGGATCGCAGCGCTGGACCCGAAGCTACAATGCTGGGCGCAGGTGACGCCGGACCTTGCGCTTGCCGAGGCCGATGCGGCCGACAACCTGACCCGCGGCGGGGTCAACCTTGGCCCCTTGCACGGCATCCCCTACGGCTTGAAGGACCTGTTCGACGCCAAGGGCACGATCACCGGCTGGGGGGCCGAACCGTTCCGCGACCGGATCGCCGACAGCGACGCGACCATCGTGAAAAAGCTGCGAGCGGCGGGCGCGGTGCTGCTGGGTAAAACCACAGTGGGGGCCTTGGCCTATAACGACATCTGGTACGGTGGCGTGACCCGGAACCCTTGGAACCTGAACGAAGGCTCCTCTGGCTCTTCCGCCGGATCGGCCAGCGCCACGGCGGCAGGGCTTTGCGCTTTTGCCATCGGAACCGAGACGCTGGGCTCGATCACCTCACCCAGCCAGCGCTGCGGGACAACGGGCCTGCGTCCCACTTTTGGGCGGGTCAGCCGTGCGGGGGGCATGGCGCTGTGTAACAGCTTGGACAAGGTCGGCCCCATCTGCCGGGCGGTCGAGGATACCGCGATCGTTCTCTCCACGCTGAACGGGGCGGACATCGCCGACCGCTCGACCATCGCGGCGCCCTTCGTCTTCGATTCCGGGGCCGATTACAGCCGGGTGACCGTCGGCTACCTGCCCGAAGCCTTTGGCGAAGGTGCCACGGCGGTGGACCATGCCGCCCTTGCCGCCATGCGCAAACTGGGCATGACGGTGGTCGAGGCCAGCCTCCCCGACCTGCCCTATGGCGCGCTGATGAACATCCTTTTCGCTGAGGCCGCCGCCAGTTTCGAGGACCTGACGCTTACGAATCAGGATGACACGCTGACTTGGCAGGACGCGGCCGCCTGGCCCAACGCAATGCGCAAGGCGCGCTTCCTGTCTGCCGTGGACCATGTCCAACTCGACCGCCTGCGGTACCTGGTGATGCAGGCGCTGGATGGCCTGTTCCGGCAAGTCGACGTGCTGATCGGACCTTTCATGACCGGGCCGTTGCTGATCGCTTCAAACTTTACCGGACACCCCTGCCTGCATCTTCGGGCTGGCTTCGAGGAACTTGGAACCCGAAGCCCCGCCTCGCTCGCCTCAGGCAAGCTGACCACAGGCGAGGCCTCAGGGGGCAAGACCTACACCGTGCCGCAGGGCATCTCGCTTTGGGGACGGTTGTTCGACGAGGGATCGATCCTGCGCCTTGGCATGGCGCTGGAAGCAGCACTGGACGTGGCCGGGAAGCGGCCCGGATTGCCGGAGTAACGATCGACCCGCAGTCCATGCGGGCAGACGAAAACGGGCCGTGGAACCGGCCCTCAACCAAAGTCCGCACCCGCGGCCAACCAACAGGGAAACGACATGAAGCGCAGGGAATTCCTTCTGAACTCGACGGCGGTGATGGGTGGCAGCGTGCTCATGGGCGGCTTCGCTCTGCCCGCACTTGCCCAGGACTCCCCGGTTTCGGGCGGCACGCTGATCTGGGGCCATTCCGAGACAACGCAGAATCTGGACATGCACCAGACCGGTACCGCATCGTCGGGCCGCGTCCTGCAGAACATCCATTCGTCCATTGTCACGGTGGACGCGAACCTTAAGGTCATCCCCGGCCTGGCCGAAAGCTTCGAAGTGGCCGAGGACGGGCTGACCTACATCTTCAAGCTGCGCCCGAACGTGAAGTTCCACAACGGCGCGACGATGACCTCGGCGGACGTGAAGTACTCCTTCGAACGCTGCAAGGACCCGGCCACCGGTGCGGTGAACTTCGAGGTTTTCAACAACGTGGCCGCGATCGAGACGCCTGATGACCTGACTGTGGTGATCAAGATGAGCGCCGTGAACGCGCCCTTCCTGTCGCGTCTGGCCGAGAATGGCGCTGGCGTCATCATGCCTGTGGACAGTGGCCCGACGCAGGGCACCAACCCGATGGGTGCCGGTCCGTTCAAGTTCGACAGCTACGAGGTCGGCACCGTCGTCAAGATGTCCCGCTTTGACGACTACTGGGACGGCCCCGCCTACCTTGACGCCGTGGAAGCGCGCGAGATCACTGAGCCGACCACCCGCTTGACCGGCCTTCGCACCGGCGAGCTTCACATGATCAATGACATCCCGCTGGACCGTGTGGGTGAAATCGAGGGCGGCGCTGGGCTGCAAGTGAAGAAGTGGTTCCCACTGAACTTTGACTTCATCAACATGAACCACAACTTCGAACCCTTTAAGGACAAGCGCGTCCGTATCGCCTTCGACATGATCATCGACAAGGAAGCGCTGATGCAGGGCGCGCTCTGGGGGCAGGGGGCGACGACCGCCTCGCCCAGCTTCCCGACCGACGCCGCCTACAACAAGGACCTGGTCCAGCGCCCGCAGGACATCGAAGGGGCCAAGGCCCTGTTGGCCGAAGCAGGTTACCCGGAAGGCAGCCTGAACATCGTCTTCAAGGCCACGACGAACTATCCCTATCACATCGAGACCGCGCAGATCCTGGTCGAATGGTTCAAGATGGCCGGCGTCAACCTGACCATCGAGCAGCTGACCTGGGCCGACTGGCTGTCGCAGTGCTGGGTCGACAAGGACTACCAGATGACGATGATGAATTTCTTCACGCTCTGGGAAAGCGACTTCTTGTATTACTCGGTCTGGAACTCGAAGGGCGCGTTCAACTACCGCATGATCTCGGACCCCGTGATCGACGAGCTGACGGAAAAGGCCCGCATCACTGTGGACGATGCCGCCCGGGCCGAGGTCTATAAGGCCGTGCAGAAGCAGATCTTCGACGAGGCGCACGACATCTTCCTCTGGTTCCGCAACGGCACCATCGGTGCGCAGCCCAAGGTGATGGGACTGGATACTGTGGTCCATCCGAACGGGTCGAACCTGAACTTCCACAAGGTCTGGCTCTCGGCCTGACGCCTTTCCGGCGGGCTGACGCCCGGCCCGCCGGTCCACCCTTGGGTGCATCGCCATGACCTATGTCGTCAACCGGCTTCTGTCGGTGATCCTGACGCTGTTTCTGATCACGCTGGTGACATTCGCCGTCACCAACATCCTGCCCGGCGACGTGGCGATGATGATCATGGGCACCCAGTCGAACGAAGCCGCGCTGGAGGGCCTGCGCCAATCGCTGGGCCTGAACGACCCGCTCATCGTCCAATACGGGCGCTGGATCGGCGGGCTCTTGACCGGGGACCTGGGCAATTCGCTGATCTTCAAGAAACCCATTGCCGAGCTTCTGGTTCAGAAGGCCGTGGCCTCGGCGATCATCGTCGTGATGTCCATGACCATCGCCCTTGCCCTGGCCGTGCCGCTGGGCGTCTGGGCCGCCGTCCACCGCGACAAGTGGCAGGATACCGTGAGCTCTTCAGCCTCGCTGATGGGCGTGTCGCTGCCTGATTTCTTTTGGGGGATCGTGATGATCCTCGTCTTCGCGCGCTGGCTGGTCTGGTTCCCTTCCTCGGGGATCGTCGAGCCGTCCGAGGATTTCCTGGGCGCGCTCCGCTACGCATTCCTGCCGTCCCTCGCCCTCGGCCTTGGCCTCATGGCGCACCTCACCCGGATGACTCGGTCCACGATGACCGGCATCCTTGGACAAGAGTTCATCTGCGTCGCCCGCGCCAAGGGTCTGACCGAGCGCACCGTCATCTGGCGCTATGCGCTGGGCAACGCCATCGGTCCGGTCATCACCATCGCGGGGTTGCAGATCGGCTACCTCTTCGGGTCAATCATCGTGATGGAAAGCCTGTTCGGCTATACGGGCATGGGCTGGCTGACCTACCAGGCGCTTCTGAACCGCGACTTGCCGCTGATCCAGGCCACCGTAGTCGTCATCGCCGCCGTAGTGATGATCACCAATCTCCTCGTTGATCTCCTCTACGTCCTGATCGATCCGCGCGTGAAGCTGGGGTGAGGGGGATGAAGCGCTTTAAGACTACCAAGGGCCTGATCGGCATCTTCCTTCTGACCATCATCGCCCTTGTCGCGATCCTTGGCCCGATGATCCTTCCGCCCGACGCGGCGACCAAGATGGACATGCTGGCCCGCCGCTCGCCGCCAAACTGGAACCACCTTCTGGGGACCGACCAGCTGGGCCGCGACATGCTGGCTCGCGTCATCCTTGGCGCTCGGACATCTCTGGAAATCGCCGTCTCTGCCGTCCTGATGAGCATCGTCCTCGGCCTGCCCCTCGGCCTTGTCTCGGGCTATTCCGGCGGCTGGAATGACAATGTGCTGATGCGGCTGGTGGACACGCTGCTGGCCTTCCCGGCCCTCCTCTTGGCGCTCACGATCAGCGCCGTCCTTGGCCCGAACGTGCAGAACACCATCATCGCCATCGGTGTCGCCTTCACCCCCTACCTCGCCCGCATCATCCGGGGCGAGGCGCTGAAAGTCGCGCAGATGCCCTATGTCGAGGCCGCCCGCGCCTCGGGCACGACCGACGGAATGATCATGCTGCGTCACGTGCTGC
Source organism: Alphaproteobacteria bacterium (assembly GCA_016869835.1). Lineage (GTDB taxonomy): Bacteria > Pseudomonadota > Alphaproteobacteria > Rhodobacterales > Rhodobacteraceae > Tabrizicola_A. The sequence continues at coordinate 6,240 of VGDH01000093.1, read as the reverse complement.
CGAACATCCTGCCGGCCGTGATCGTCCAGGCCACCATCTCGCTTGCCTTCGCGATCCTGGCCGAGGCCGGTCTCTCCTTCCTCGGCCTTGGAACCCAGCCCCCTGCCGCAAGTTGGGGGCTGATGATCCAGGCCAGCCGCGACCAGCTGGACGTGGCGCCCTGGACAGCGCTTGTCCCTGGTGCTGCGGTGGCGCTGACGGTCCTTGGCCTGAACATGTTCGGCGATGTCCTGCGCGACATTCTTGACCCGAAATCGAAATAGGGGGTGGCGATGAAAGACATCGTTTCGGTCGATCACCTGCGGGTCGAGTTCGCAACCGACAGCGGCCCGGTCGTGGGGGTGGAGGACGTGCTCTTCACCATCGCGCCTGGCGAAACCGTCTGCGTCGTCGGCGAAAGCGGGTCAGGGAAATCCGTAACGTCCCTTTCCCTCATGCGACTCGTCGAGTTCGGCGGTGGCACCATTGTTGCAGGCGCCTTGCGCTTCCGCAGAGAGGACGGCACCGAGCTTGACGTCGCCGCCGCCTCGCCCGCCGTGATGGGCGAGGTCCGCGGCAACGAGATCGGGATGATCTTCCAGGAGCCGATGACGGCCCTGAACCCGGTCTTCACCATCGAACGCCAGTTGACCGACGGGCTTATGCTGCACAAGGGGTTGAGCCAAGCCCAGGCTAGCGCCCGCGCGCTGGAGCTTCTGAAAAGCGTCCGCGTCCCCGAACCCGAGCGCCGGCTGAAGCAGTACCCTCACGAGCTTTCCGGCGGCATGCGCCAGCGCGTTGTCATCGCGATGGCCATGGCCTGCGAGCCAAAGCTGCTGATCGCGGATGAGCCGACCACCGCGCTGGACGTGACGATCCAGGCGGAGATCCTTGCGCTCATCAACCGCCTGAAGCGCGAGAACGGGATGGCCGTCTTGTTCATCACCCACGACATGGCCGTCGTCGCCCAGATGGCCGACCGCGTGGTCGTAATGTATCGCGGGAAGACCGTGGAAACCGGGACGGTCGACCAGATCTTCACCGCGCCGAAGGAGGATTACACAAGGGCCCTCCTCGCCGCCGTCCCGAAACTGGGCGAGATGAAGGGCAAGCCTGCCCCGGAACGGATGCGCCTGATCGGTGATGAAAGCGCCCGCGCCGCCCGCGTGGCCCCGGTGGCCCGCAAGCCCCAGGTCTTGCTGGAGGTCAAGAACCTCACCACCCGCTTCCCCGTCAAGGGCGGCATCCTGCGGCGCACCTTGGCCCAGGTCCACGCGGTGGAAGACGTCAGCTTTACCCTGAACGTGGGCGAGACCCTCGCACTGGTCGGGGAATCCGGCTGCGGCAAGTCCTCCTGCGGGCGGTCGATCCTACGCCTCGTGAAACCCACCAGCGGCGAGGTCTGGATTGGTGGCCGCGACATCGGTGCGCTTTCCCCCTATGACCTGCGAAAGGCCCGGGCCGACATGCAGATGGTCTTCCAGGACCCCTTCGCCAGCCTCAACCCCTACCGCCGCCTCAAGGACCAGGTGGCCGAACCCATCGTCAACTTCGGCCTCGCCAACGGTGCCGCCCTGAAAGCCCGCGTCGAGGAACTCTTCGACCGCGTCCACCTCCCCCGCGCCTTCCTGAACCGCTTTCCCCATGAACTCTCGGGAGGCCAGCGCCAGCGCGTCGCCATCGCCCGGGCCCTGGCCGTGAACCCCAAGCTCATCGTCGCGGACGAGGCGGTCTCGGCCCTCGACGTCTCGGTCCAGGCGCAGGTCCTGAACCTGATGATGGAGTTGCAGGAGGACCTTGGCCTCTCCTACCTTTTCATCAGCCACGACATGGCCGTCATGGAACGCATCGCGCATCAGGTGGGCGTGATGTACCTCGGGAGGATCGTAGAGATTGGCTCCCGCGCGGCGGTGTTCGACAACCCCACCCACAGCTACACGAAACAGCTTCTCTCGGCCGTCCCCATCGCCGATCCGACCAAACGCCGCTTTGCCGACGACCTGGCCTTCAAGCCGATCAAGTCGCCGATCTTTCCGCTGGGGCATCAGCCCGCCCCATCGGTCTATACCGAAGTGGCCCCCGGCCATTTCGTCCTGAAGGACTAGGGAGGAAGACATGCCGATCAAGAACCGTCTGGCCGAGATGCAGGCCGAGATCACCGCCTGGCGGCGTGACCTGCACGAGAACCCGGAGCTCATGTACGATGTCCACCGCACCGCTGCGACAGTGGCCGACCGTCTGCACGACTTCGGCTGCGACGAGGTCGTGACCGGCATCGGCCGCACCGGCGTCGTCGGCGTGATCAAGGGCAAGACCGATACGCGCGGGCATGTCGTGGGTCTGCGCGCCGACATGGACGCTCTGCCGATCCTGGAGGCTACGGACCTTCCCTACGCCTCCAAGACCCCCGGCAAGATGCATGCCTGCGGTCATGACGGGCACACTGCAATGCTTCTAGGGGCGGCGAAATATCTTTGCGAAACCCGTAACTTCGACGGAAAAGTCGCCGTGATCTTCCAGCCAGCCGAGGAAGGCGGCGCAGGAGGTGAGGCGATGGTGAAGGACGGCCTTATCGAACGGTTCGGGATCAAGGAGGTCTACGGGATGCACAACTCCCCCGGCCTACCCGTGGGCCAGTTCTCGATCAAGGCCGGCCCGTTCTACGCCGCCACCGACAACTTCACTGTCCACCTGCGCGGCAAGGGCGGCCACGCGGCCTATCCGCACCGCACCGTCGACACCACCGTCATGGCCTGCCAGACCGTGATGGCGCTGCAGACCATCGTCTCGCGCAACTCCGATCCCTTGGAGTCCATTGTCGTCTCCGTCACCTCGATGAAGACCGAATCCGAGGCCTGGAACGTCATCCCCGAACGGGTCGAACTGCGAGGAACCGTCCGCACCTTCGATGCAGGGGTGCGCAAACTGGCCGAACAACGCTTCCGTGCCTTAGTCGATGGCACCGTGGCGGGCTTCGGCGGATCGGTGGAGATCGAGTGGAAACCGGGCTACCCCGCGATGGTCAATGCGGATCGGGAAACCGACTTCGCGGCAAAGGTCGCCGAAAGGATCGGCGGCGCGGGGTCGGTGGACGCGAACTGCCCCGCTATCATGGGGGGCGAGGATTTCGCCTACATGCTGCAAGCCGTCCCCGGCGCCTATATCCAGGTCGGCAACGGCGACACGGCGGAGGTCCACCACCCCAAATACAACTTCAACGACGACGCGATCCCGTTCGGGGCCTCCTACTGGGCCGAACTCGTCGAAACCCGCATGCCCGCGGCCTGAAAGGACATCACATGGGCTGGTCCGAATACCTCGACGCGCATCAGCCGCGCTTTATCGGCGAGCTCTTGGATTTTGTCCGAATTCCCTCGGTCTCTGCCGCGCCTGCGCACGCCGGCGACGTGGTCACCGCAGGCAACTGGGTCGTCGACCGCCTGAGGGCCGCCGGGATGGAGAACGTCCGCCTCATGCCGACCGAGGGCCACCCCGTCGTCTACGCCGACTGGCTTCACGCGCCGGGCAAGCCCACCATCCTGGTCTACGGCCACTTCGACGTCCAACCGGCCGAGCCCTTCGACCTCTGGCAAACCCCGCCCTTCGACCCGCAGGTCCGCGACGGCAAGGTCTGGGGCCGGGGCGCTTCCGACGACAAAGGGGGAATGCTGATCCCGATCCTGTCCGTCGAGTCTATGCTGAAGACGAAGGGGCGACTGCCCGTCAACGTGAAGATGTTCTTTGAGGGGCAGGAAGAAATCGGCTCCCCCCACCTGGCCCCGTTCATCAAGGCGAACGGCGCACTTCTGAAAGCCGACATGATCTTCTCCGCCGACGGCAGCCAGTGGGGCGAGGATCAGCCAAACCTGATCACCGGACTCAAGGGCCTTGTGGCGGCGGAGATCACGGTCAGTGGAGCGAAGGGCGACCAGCACTCCGGCCAGCAGGGCGGGGGCATCGCCAACCCGATCCAGGGCCTGGCGCAGATCATCGCCTCGATGAAAGGGGCGAACGGCAAGATCACCATCCCCGCCTTCTACGACGACGTCATCGACCTGACCGTCGAGGATCGTGCCGCCTTCGCCCGCATCCCCTTCGACGAAGCCGCCTACATCGCCGATCTTGGCGTCCCGGACGTGTTCGGCGAGGAAGGTTACACCACCCGCGAACGGCTCTGGGGGCGCCCTACGTTTGAGTTGAACGGGATCTGGGGCGGCTGGCAAGGCAGCGGGATCAAGACCGTCCTGCCCGCCGAATGCCATGCCAAGATCACCTGCCGCCTCGTCGCCAATCAGAAGCCGGACGCAATTTTCGACCTCCTCCGCGCCCATATCGAGGGCAACTGTCCCAAGGGCCTCCGCGTCAGCGTCAAGCGCCTTCCTGGCAGCGCCGACCCCTTCCTAGTCCCCTACGGCCACAACGCCAGCACGGCGGCGGCCGAGGTGCTGGCAGAGGTCTACGGCAAGGCCCCCTACATCACGCGGACGGGAGGCTCGATCCCCGTGATGACCATGCTCCACAATGAACTCGGCGTCCACGCCACCGTCTTCGCCTTCGGGATGAACGACGAGAACCTCCACGCCCCGAACGAATTCTTCCGGCTCTCGAATTTCCGTACCGGCCAGACCGCCTACTGCAAGCTTCTGGAGAGATTGGCGTCGAACTAAGTGGTCAAGTCACAAACCTTTACTTTCTGTGGGGTGAGCGCCTGGCCAACCTTTCAGAGCAACCTAAGCTGCCCTTCCCGGACCTTCTGGCTGTGACCATCGGCCGTGCATTCGTACTGAAGATCCCTTTCCAGCTTTCGCCACGCCGGATTCGGGCGTTCTGCGTTCGCACGGCGGCGAGGTCCTGGGGAGATCCCAATTTTTTCAAGCCATATGGGCAGAGAGGGTTGGGCGCCAGACCCATCCCCTCCGCCATTTACCACATTTTATTAATTGATTTTAAAGGGAAAATTAAAATCATTTCCCCCATTTCTTCCCCCAGCCTGACGCGGATGCCCCCGGATTATGACGGATGAAACTGGATTGTTGTCGTCGAAGGTAGTTGATCTAGCAAAGCTCCCGCAGGATATCGATCATTACCTTTTTTAGCCGTGCAGTTGTACTGATCGAAGCTCCTGAGTTAGATGTGAGACCGGCGTTTCCAGACTATAGCGGCGGAAAGTGTGCACTAACAAAAGCTGCACTTTGGCTCCCGAGGCGTCATGAAAGGTAAAATTATGGCTACTGTGGACGAGGTTCCGGGCTGTTTGGATCGTGCCGTTGGTGCTCTCGTTGGCCTAGCAGTGGGTGACGCGCTTGGGGCTCCTGTTGAGTTTTGCCGTAGAGATACCTTTGATCCTGTTACTGATATGCGTGCAGGCGGGTATTTCAAACTTCCTGTGGGCGCATGGACGGACGATACAGCCATGGCGCTTTGTCTGGCGGAAAGCGTGCTTGAACATCCGAACCTCAATCCTCAGGACTTGCTTGATCGTTTCTGCCGCTGGGCCAGCACCGGCGAAAACACGAGTACCGGTGTTTGCGTCGGTATTGGTCAGAACACATTGCGTGTACTTGGGAATTTTCACCGCAAAGGGACGCTTTTTGCACCCGAGACTCGGCAAAAATCCGACGGTAACGGTGCCATTATGCGCCTCGCACCAGTCGCCCTTCGGCACTGGCAGAACCCTTTTGAGGCGCGTCGCGTTGCTGACCTACAGAGCCGGACAACACACTTCTCGGAACTCTCAGCTTCAGCATGCGAGTACTTCGCCGCAATCTTATGTGAGTTGATTGCGGGCGAGAACTGGGCAACAGCATTGAAGGGCGAAGTCAACCCAGAATGGCCGGATGCTATTCGGGCGATTGCTTCCGAGGACTGGCAACTGCGTTCGCTGGATAGCATTAATTCAACTGGTTTTGTGGCGCATACCTTGGAGGCGGCTCTTTGGGCAGTGGCGACCACTACGTCCTGCGAGGGAGCAGTGCTGAAGGCCGTTAACCTTGGTGACGACGCGGACAGCATTGGTGCGGTCACTGGCCAGTTGGCGGGCGCTCGCTACGGCGTCGCAGCAATTCCTGTGGCATGGCGCGAAAAGGTTTTGCAACACGAGCGCATTGAAAGACTTGCAGCATCTTTATTTGCTGCTGGACTGCCCCCATCGAGTGGTCCGTGTTGAATGTTAGTGCATGGTGGGCCTCGGGTCCATCGGGACGATGGTTTCCGGCGCTGGGGGACGGTATCCCAAGGCGCTGTGGGGCCTGACGGTGTTGT
>VGDH01000092.1 GCA_016869835.1 Alphaproteobacteria bacterium | reverse complement strand
CAGCCTTCCATCTCTTCATGGATTGGCTTGCAGCGCGCCTGTTGGTCGGCGGCGGTCGGCAGATAGTCCATCCGCTGCCCGTCCAGCTCATAGCCGACACAGATCTTCAGCGTCTTGAACCCGTCCAGCACATCCAGCTTGGTCAAGGCGATGCCCGAGACGCCGGATGTGGCACAGGTCTGGCGCACCAGCACCGCATCAAACCAGCCACAGCGCCGCTTGCGGCCCGTCACCGTGCCAAACTCATGCCCCCGCTCACCCAGACGCTCGCCATCGGCGTCAAACAACTCGGCCGTGAACGGGCCTTCGCCGACGCGGGTGGTATAGGCTTTGACAATGCCCAGGACAAAGTCGATCGCCGTCGGGCCAAGTCCCACCCCCGTCGCCGCCTGCCCTGCAATCACATTCGACGAGGTGACAAAGGGATAGGTCCCGAAATCAATATCCAGAAGCGAACCCTGCGCACCCTCGAACAAGATCCGCTTGCCCGCCCGCCGCGCCTCGGTCAACACCTTCCAGACCGGCCCGGCATAGGGCCGGATCTTCGGCGCAATCTCCAGAATCTGCGCCTTCAGCGCCGCAGCATCCACCGGATCCAGGCCAAGCCCGGCGCGCAACGCATTGTGATGGGTCAGCAGGCGGCCGATCCGGGTGTCCAGCGTCGCCTCATCAAAGATATCGGCCACGCGGATCGCGCGGCGGCCCACCTTGTCCTCATAGGCCGGACCAATGCCGCGCCCGGTGGTGCCGATCTTGGCCACCCCGGTCTGCGCCTCGCGGCCTCGGTCCAACTCGCCATGAATGGGCAGGATCAGGCTGGCGTTTTCGGCCAGGATCAGGTTCTCCGGGGTGATCTCAACCCCCTGCCCCCGCAGCTTGTCGATCTCGGTCACCAGATGCCAGGGGTCCACCACCACGCCATTGCCAATGACACTCAGCTTGCCACCGCGCACGATGCCGCTCGGCAAAAGGCTCAACTTGTAGACCTTGCCGTCAATCACCAGCGTATGGCCGGCATTGTGACCGCCCTGAAACCGCGCGATGACATCGGCGCGCTCGCTCAGCCAATCGACGATCTTTCCCTTCCCCTCGTCTCCCCACTGGGCTCCGACGACGACGACATTGGCCATGGCATATCCTTGCGCTATGGAAAAACCGTGGCCCCTATAGCGGGCCGTCGCGGCCAGCGAAACAGCAAAATGGCCGCAAGGAGGGAAGATGCTGCTTTATATCACCGTGGGCACCAATGATCTCAATCGCGCCTGCCGCTTCTATGATGCGGTTATGCCCTGCCTCGGGCTAGAGCGGCGCTTTCTGAACGCCTATGAGGCCGGATATGGCGAAGCCGCGCCCGCGCGCATCCGCTTCTGGGTGACACGACCCTTTGATGGCAAACTCGCGAGCGTTGGCAATGGCTCAATGCCCGCCTTCATCGCCCCCAGCCGCGCCGCGGTTGATGCCTTCCACGCCGCAGGCCTCGCCACCGGCGGGTCGGACGAAGGCGCGCCGGGCCTGCGCCCCTATGGCGCGGGCTTTTACGCCTGCTACCTGCGCGACCCCGACGGCAACAAGCTCTCGGCCGTCTGCGAAGGCTAGCCGCCAAAGCCCCCAGTCAAGACCTCAGTCAAGCCCCCAGTCAAGACCCGGCTTCGCGCCCGCCGGTTCATCTTGGCCCAAATACCCCCGCCGGAGGCTTCCCCGCGCGGGCAAGGGGCGCACGGCCAAAGACCGCGTTCCCCCCGCCAAGCCCCTTGCGCCACCCGCCCCTTGCGCCTAGATAGGTGCGTCAGCATTGCGAAGGCCCCATGGAAAACGTTGTCCTCACCATCCACCTCATCCTTGCGCTCCTTCTGGTCGGCGTCGTGCTTTTGCAACGCTCCGAAGGTGGCGGCCTTGGCATGGGCGGCGGCGGTGGGGCAATGTCGGCGCGCAGCGCGGCCACAGCCCTGGGCAAGATCACCTGGGGCCTCGCGGCCGCCTTCATCTGCACCTCGCTGACGCTGACCATCCTTGCGGCGGGCGAAGGCAAGACCGGCTCGGTCGCCGACCAGATCGGCATCGAAGTGCCGAAAGCCGACGCGCCCGAGCTGCCCGCAGCCTCGGACCTGCTGCCGCCCGCCCCGGCGGACGCCCCGGCCACCCCCGAAAAAGCCGAAAACTAATCCCCAACCTGTTGCGGTTTTCGCATAGGTCACGACTGCATCTAGCGGTGCAGTTGCGTCCTTCGCTGGTCTCGGCTAAGGATTGACTCCCGTGATGCTGCGATTCTTTCACCGCGAATCGACACCCTGAAACACACGGGAGACCCCACATGGCACGCTATATCTTCATCACCGGCGGCGTGGTGTCCTCGCTTGGCAAGGGCCTTGCCTCGGCAGCCCTCGGGGCCTTGTTGCAGGCGCGCGGCTATACGGTGCGGCTGCGCAAGCTTGACCCCTATCTGAACGTCGATCCCGGCACCATGTCGCCCTTTGAACATGGCGAGGTCTTTGTCACCGACGACGGGGCGGAAACCGATCTGGACCTTGGCCATTACGAACGCTTCACCGGCGTGCATGCCCGCATGACCGACAGCATCTCGTCCGGTCGCATCTATTCCAACGTCTTGGAAAAGGAACGTCGCGGCGATTATCTCGGCAAGACCATTCAGGTCATCCCGCACGTCACTAATGAAATCAAGGACTTCCTGCGCATCGGCGATGAGGAGGTGGATTTCATGCTCTGTGAAATCGGCGGCACTGTTGGCGATATCGAAGGGCTGCCCTTCTTCGAATCCATCCGCCAGTTCATCCACGAATGCCCGCGCGGCCAGTCGATCCTGATGCACCTGACGCTGCTGCCCTATCTGGCGGCCTCCGGTGAACTCAAGACCAAACCAACCCAGCACTCGGTCAAGGAACTGCAATCCATCGGCCTTGCCCCCGATGTGCTGGTCTGCCGGTCCGAACACCCGATCCCGGAACGGGAACTCGAAAAGATCGCGCTCTTCTGCAATGTCCGCAAAGAGGCGGTGGTGCCGGCCTATGATCTGAAAACCATCTACGAGGCCCCGCTCGCCTATCACCGCGCGGGCCTCGATCAGGCGGTGCTCGATGCCTTCGGCATCACCCCCGCCCCGAAACCCAACCTCAGCCGCTGGGAAGACGTGATGGACCGCATCACCCACCCCGAAGGCGAGGTGCGGGTGGCCATCGTCGGCAAATACACCCTGCTGGAAGACGCCTACAAATCCATCGCCGAGGCGCTGACCCATGGCGGCATGGCCAACCGCACCAAGGTTCGCGCCGAATGGATCGACGCCGAGATCTTCGAACGCGAAGACCCCGCCCCCTACTTGCAGGATTTCCACGCCATACTCGTGCCCGGCGGCTTTGGCGAACGCGGCACCGAAGGCAAGATCAAGGCCGCCACCTTCGCCCGCGAAAAGAAGATCCCCTATCTCGGCATCTGCCTTGGCATGCAAATGGCGGTGATCGAGGCCAGCCGCAATCTCGCCGGGATCAAGGACGCAGGCTCGGAAGAGTTCGACCACGAGGCGAAAGCCAAACGCTTCACCCCCGTCGTCTATCACCTGAAGGAATGGGTGCAGGGCAACCACACCGTGCGCCGCAAGGCCGACGACGCCAAGGGCGGCACCATGCGGCTCGGCGCCTATACCGCCAACCTGAAACCGGGCTCCAAAGTGGCCGAGGTCTATGGCGGCACCGTGATCGAGGAACGCCACCGCCACCGCTATGAGGTGGACGCCAAGTATATGGAAAGCCTTGAGAAGTGCGGGCTGATCTTTTCGGGCATGAGCCCCGACGGCCGCCTGCCCGAGATCGTCGAGATCAAGGACCACCCCTGGTTCATCGGCGTGCAATTCCACCCGGAACTGAAGTCAAAACCCTTCGCCCCGCATCCGCTGTTTGCGGATTTCATCCGCGCTGCGAAGGAGGCGGAGCGGTTGGTGTAACAGAGCCGCTCCTGCAAATCTGCCCCTCGCCCGGAATCAAGGCGCGCATGCGCCGCCGGGCCGCGCCCGACCTCCCCCCGGGAGGGCGCGTTTGCGACGGTTGCCAGCAGAACTGCGGGGGAAGAACCTGAACCATAAAGCGCCCAGAACCAGTGTCGGCGCGCCATCCCGAGGTCGGGCGCGGCCCTTTGTTGTGCTTTGGGATCAGGCGGCTAAGGTAGACCCCTGACCTCAGGAGTTCCCCCATGCCCGCCTACTGGATCAGCCACGTCACCATCTCCAACCCCACCGCCTATAAGGCTTATCGGCAGGCCAATGCCGTGGCTTTCACCAAATACGGCGCGCGGTTTCTGGTGCGGGGGGGAGCGCAGGAGGTGGTGGAGGGCGTGGTCCGCCCCCGCACCGTAGTGATCGAATTTCCCGATCTGAAAGCCGCACAGGACGGCTACCATTCCTCCGAATACCAGACCGCCAAGGCCAAGTGGGATGGGGTGTCTCTGGCCGATTTGTGCATTGTTGAAAGGTATCTTTGACAAACTGACCCGGCCCGCGAAAGCGTTCGCGGGCGTTCGGCGCTGAAAACAGTCCACTGGACTGTTTTCTCCCCGGGCAAGCCCGGGGCCGCGCCTCACCCCACCGGCGCCCAGATCACATCGTCGATCCTCGGCGCCCCTGTGGCCAGCATCACCAGCCGGTCAAAGCCCAGCGCAATGCCCGATGCCTCGGGCATCAGCGCCAGCGCGGCCAGGAAATCCTCATCAATCGGATAGCGCTCGCCGTAAATCCGCGCCTTCTCCGCCATCTCGGCCTCAAACCGCCGCCGCTGCTCAACCGGGTTGGTCAATTCGCCAAACCCATTGGCCAATTCCACCCCGCACGCATAAACCTCGAACCGCTCCGCCGCGCGCGCGTCATCGGCGCAGGCCCGCGCCAGCGCGGCCTCAACCGCCGGATAGCGGTCCAGGATCGTCACCCGCCCCATGCCCAGATGCGGCTCCACCTTTTCCGACAAAAGCCGGGAAAAGATGTCAGACCAGCCATCATCCGGCGCAATCCGCATGTCGCGCACCTGCGCGGCCAAGGCGTCGCGGTCGCCCAAAGCCCCATCCAGCGTGGCCAGAAGATCCACCCCGGCATAGGCACGAAACGCCTCGGCGACCGAGATCCGCTCAGGCTCCAGACCCGGATCGCAAACCGCATCGCGAAAGCGCAGCGGCCCTGCCAACCGCAAGAAGGCCTGGGTATCGGCCATCAACACCTCATAGCCCTCGCCCACCCGATACCATTCCAGCATGGTAAACTCGGGGCTATGCCGCGCCCCCCGTTCCCGATTGCGCCAGACATGGGCAAAGCTGAAAATCCGCGTCTCTCCCGCCGCCAACAGCTTTTTCATCGCAAATTCGGGCGAGGTGTGCAGATACATCTGCCGCCCCGCGCCGTCATTGCCAATGGCCGTGACCCCCATCGCATGCAGATGCGTCTCATTGCCGGGGCTGACCTGCAACGCCGAAGGATCCACCTCCAGAAAATCGCGCGCGCCAAACCAGCCCCGGATGCCCGCCTGCAAGCGGTTGCGCGCCAAAAGCGCCGGCCGGCGATCGGCATGGCGGCTTGGGTGCCACCAGGGCAAGGCAATGTCGGCTTTCATCTGGCGAAACCTCCCAATCTGCGCTAAGGGCAACGCCATACTGCGCCCCGGACCCCACCGGGCCGCTTTGGCACAGCCCGGATACGGAAACAAGAAACCATGGTCAAAGTCATCGCCTCCTCCCTGCGCAAAGGGAATATCGTGGAACTCGACGGGCGTCTTTACGCCGTCCTGAAATCCGAAAACTTCCACCCCGGCAAAGGCACGCCGACCACCTCGGTCGACATGCGCCGCATCTCGGACGGGGTAAAGGTCTCGGAACGCTGGCGCACCACCGAGATGGTGGAAAAAGCCACCGTCGACGAACGCGAATATGATTTCCTTTATGAGGATGGCGAAGGCTTCCACTTCATGAACCCCGAAACATATGAACAGGTTGCGGTGCATCCCGATGTGGTGGGCGATGACAAGGTGCTGTTGCAAGACGGCATGAAATGCTACCTGCGCACCCATGAAGGCGTGGCGATCTCGATCGAGTTTCCGCAAAAGATCGTTGTGGAAATCGCCGAGACCGAACCCGTGGTCAAAGGCCAGACCGCCTCGTCCAGCTACAAGCCCGCGGTCTGCACCAACGGCCTGCGCGTGCTGGTGCCGCCCCATATCGGCGCGGGCACCCGGATCGTCATCAACACCGATGACTATTCCTATCAGGGCCGCGAAAAGGAATAATCCTGCCCATCGGGCGGGTTGGGGCGGGCCGGTCTGGCCCGCCCTTCTACATCGGGGAACCCCATGCTGTCCTATCAACACATCTACCACGCCGGAAATCTGGCCGATGTGCAAAAGCATGCGCTTCTGGCGTGGATGCTGGATTATCTGACGCAAAAGGACAAACCCCTGTCCTATATCGAAACCCATGCCGGCCGGGGCCTTTACGAGCTGGGCAGCGCCGAGGCGCTGAAAACCGGCGAGGCGCAGGCCGGCATTGATCTGGCCGAGGCCTGGTTTCCCGCCGATCACCCCTATATGCAGCGCCTGGCCGAATGTCGCGCCATGTTCGGACCGCGCAGCTATCCCGGCTCGCCCCTGATCGCCGCCCTCGCCCTGCGCGAGACCGATACGATCCACCTGGCCGAGCTGCACCCGCAGGAAAACGCCGCCCTGACCGCCGCCTTGGGCGATTTCGGTGCTCATATCCAAAGGCGCGACGGCTATGAAATGGCGCTGGCGCTGACCCCGCCCACGCCCCGGCGCGGGCTGATGCTGATCGATCCCTCCTATGAGGTGAAGGACGATTACGCCAAGATCCCCAAGGTCCTGGGCCAGATCGCCCGGAAATGGAACGTTGGCATCCTTGCCCTGTGGTATCCCATCCTGCAAACGGGCGCCCATGTGCCGATGCTGGAAAGCCTGGCCGCGCAATTCCCCGAGGCGCTGCGCCATGAGCTGCGCTTCCCACCGGTGCGCGAGGGCCACAAGATGATCGGCACCGGCATGTTAATCGTCAATGCCCCCTATGGGATCGAGACGGAAACCCGACGCCTCAGCGCCTGCTTTCCAGCCTGATCCCGGCCCCTCAGGTCCAATCGTCGACGGGGGGGCAGAAAGGGGTCTGAGCGGAGACGCGGCGAAGCTGGGGCCAAGATCAGGGCTTTTCATGCCCGGACGGCAGCCTTATCCTTGCGCCATGATCAGCTTTCTCCAGCGCCTTTTCGGCCCCGACCCCACCCCGCTTGCCCGCACCGACGCCGATCTGGCGCTTGCGGCCCTTCTGGTGCGGGTGGCGCGCACCGATGGGCTTTACGCCTTTGAAGAGGTCGAGCGGATCGACCGGGTCCTGATGGCACGGCATGGCTTTGGCAGCTTAGAGGCCGCCGCCCTGCGCGCCGAGGCCGAGAAGGTCGAGGCCGAGGCCCCCGACAACATCCGCTTTACCCGCGTGTTGAAGGATGCCGTCCCGCTTGAAGACCGCATGGCGCTGGCGGTGGCGCTGTGGGAAGTGGCGCTGTCGGATGGGCAGCGCGACGCGCATGAAGATCACGAACTGCGGGTGCTGACCGGGCTTCTGGGCCTCACCTCGGTGCAGTCGGCCGAGGCGCGGCAGCGCGCGATGATCCCGTGATCGCCTCGCTTGGCATGTATGACCGCGCCGAAACGGCGGCGGCGAATGACCGGTTCTGGGCGCGGATCGCCGCGGGCCTGCGCGCCCGCAGCATCGCCGCGCCCGACCGCCTGACGCGCGGCCCCGGCGCCTATTGGCCCGCCTGGGAGGACCCGGCCCTTGTCCTGTCGCAGACCTGCGGCTTTCCCTATCGTGCCCGGCTCAAGGATCGGGTGGCGCTGGTCGCCACCCCCGATTACGGGATCGAGGGCTGCCCGCCCGGCCATTACCTCTCGGTCTTTGTCGCACGCTCCGACGATCTTCGCACCCTGCCCGAATTCCGCACCGCGCGCTTTGCCTATAACGAAGGGCTCAGCCAGTCGGGCTGGGCCGCGCCGCAAAACCATGCCGCCACCATGGGCTTTCAGTTCCACCCCAGCCTTGCAACCGGCAGCCACCGTGCCTCCGCCCAGGCCGTGGCCGAGGGCCGCGCCGATCTGGCCGCCCTTGACGCGCTGACCTGGGCAATGATCCGGCGCTGGGAGCCGGAGGTGGCGATGCGCCTTCGCGAGGTGGCGCGCACAGCCCCCACCCCCGGCCTGCCCTATATCGCCGCCAAGGGCGCCGATGCCGAAGCCAGCTTTCAGGCCCTGGTTGAGGCCGCCGAGGGGCTTTCCCCTGAAGACCGCGACACCCTTTTCCTGCGCGGCATCGTGCGAATTTATCCCGCGCGCTATCTGGCCGTGCCGATCCCCGCCGCACCTGAACAGATTGCGCAACCCCAGTGACCAAACTGCGCAAATCCCCCGGTGAAAGCGGCAGAAAACCCGTTGCAATACGGCCATTTCTGCGCCCTATTTGACCATCACCGGACCCAGGACACGCGCCTGCCGCCCTCAAGAAAGCCCCCCATGACCGACGCCCCGTCCACGCCCGTCATCGAGATCCGCGACCTGCATAAAAGCTATGGCCAGCTTGAGGTGCTCAAGGGGGTCGATCTGGTGGCACCCCGCGGCCATGTCGTCTCTCTGATCGGCTCGTCAGGGTCGGGCAAGTCGACGCTCCTGCGCTGCTGCAACCTTCTGGAAGAATCCCAGCAGGGCGAGATCAAGTTTGAAGGCGAAACCGTCCGCTGGCGCGGCACCGGCCATGACCGCCACCCCGCCGACCGCGCTCAGGTCACGCGGATGCGCACCAACCTGTCGATGGTGTTCCAGCAGTTCAACCTGTGGTCGCACATGACCATCCTTGAAAACGTCATGGAAGCCCCGGTGACCGTCCTGAAACGCGACCCGCGCGAGGTCGAGGAGAAGGCCCGCCATTACCTCGCCAAGGTCGGCATCGCCGACAAGGCCGATGCCTGGCCCGCCATGCTCTCGGGCGGCCAGCAGCAACGCGCCGCCATCGCCCGTGCCCTGTGCATGGAACCGCGCGCCCTGCTTTTCGACGAGCCGACCAGCGCGCTGGACCCGGAACTCGAACAAGAGGTGGTCAAGGTCATCAAGGCCTTGGCCGATGAGGGGCGCACCATGCTTCTTGTCACCCATGACATGAAGCTTGCCACCGATGTCTCTGATCACGTGATCTTCCTGCATCAGGGCAAGATCGAGGAACAGGGCCCGCCCGACCAGCTTTTCGGCAATCCGCAGACCGAACGGTTGCGCGGCTTCCTGTCGGCCACGGCGGCCTGACATGGCCTGTTCGGGCACCATCGCAGCCGCAGGCATCGCCCTGGTTCTGGCCTCGGCCGAACCTGTGCGCTTTGCCACCGAGGCGCCCTTTCCCCCCTACAGCTTTGTCGATGCCCAAGGCGCGATCACCGGCATTGAACGCGGTGTGGCCGATGAGGTCTGCCGCCGGGCCAACCTGACATGCGAATGGCAGAATGTGCAGTTTGACCGGCTGATCCCCGGCGTGATGTCGGGCGAATTCGACGTGATCCTTGGCGGGCTCGCCGTGACGCCCGACCGGATGGCGCTGGTCGATTTCACCCTGCCCTACAACAAGGCCGAAGAGGTTGACCAGCTTTATGGCAAGACCGGCGCGCCCGCGCCAGACCAGGCGCGGGTGGGGGTGCAGTCTGGCACCATCCAAGCGGCCCATGCCCGCGATCTGGGCTGGCAGGTGACGTCTTATGGCACCCCGGCGGCGGTGATTGCCGCGCTGAAGGCGGGCCGCATCGATCTGGCCTTCGGCTCTTTCGATGCCGAGATCGCGGCCGAACCCATGCTGTTCGCGCTCTATCAGGAAGACGTGCCCGATCTGGGCACTGCCATGGCCGTCTGCCGGGGCAATACCGCCCTGCTTGACCCGATCAACGCCGCCTTGCAAAGCATGATCGACGACGGCACCATTGACGAATTTACCGCGCGGTGGCTTTAATTGCCGATCGGAATTGACAGCAGAACCAAACCAAACGGGAGATGATCCAAATGAAAAAGCTGCTTCTTGCAACCGCGCTTGCCACCCTTGGCACCGCCGCTATGGCCCAGGACGTCGTGCGTCTGGGCACCGAGGGCGCCTACCCTCCCTACAACTTCATCAATGACGCGGGCGAAGTCGCCGGTTTTGAACGCGAAATGGGCGATGAGCTGTGCAAGCGCGCCGGCCTGACCTGCGAATGGGTCACCAATGCCTGGGATTCGATCATCCCGAACCTGCAGTCGGGCAACTATGACGTGATCATCGCCGGCATGTCGATCACCGACGAACGCGAAGAGGTCATCGACTTCTCGCAAGGCTACCTGCCGCCGACCAAATCGGCCTATCTCGCCGCCACCGCCGATGTCGATCTGAAGTCGGGCCCCGTGGCCGCCCAGACCAGCACCATCCAGGCCGGCTATATCGCCGAGCAGGGCATGACGCTTCTGGAATACGCAACGCCCGAGGAAACCGTTGCCGCCGTCAAGAATGGCGAAGCGGTCGCGGTCTTTGCCGACAAGGACTACCTGGTGCCGATGGCCGCAGAATCGGGCGGCGCGCTGGTGCTTCTGGCCGAGGAAGTGGCCTTGGGTGGCGGCGTGGGCCTGGGCTTCCGCGACAGCGACGACGAGCTGCGCGGCAAGTTCGACGCGGCGATCAAGTCGATGAAGTGCGATGGCACGCTGGATGCGATGATCGTCAAGGAAGAGTACTTCGGTGCGGCGGCCGTGACCTGGGGCGATGCCGGCAAGGAAGGCTGCTAAGCCATTGATCGGGCGGAGGCTTTCACAGCCTCCGCCCTTTTTCTGACCTCCGATCCGAAGGGCCGCTCATGTTTTCATTCTGCGCCGACCCCAAGGCGATCGAGGGGCTGCAATGGCTGTCCTGCTATCTGACCTCGGGCAAGCACATTGATTTCTACTGGTCTTTCCTGACCGTCCTCAGCCTTGTGGCCATCACCGCGCCAAGCGCCATGGCCTTCGGCTTTGCCGGGGCAACGGCTGCGCGCGCGCAGTTCCTGCCAGCCCGGGCCTTGGGCCAGGTCTATATCTCCATGGTGCGCGGCGTGCCCGACATCGTGTTCTTCCTCTTCTTCGTCATCGCGCTGGATCAGGGCATCGAATATCCCAAAAGCCTCATGGTCTGCCCCGACGGCGCCTGGCCCTGGCAGGGGCTGGAATTCCGCGTCTGCCCCGAGGCCAAGGTGCCTTTGGCACGGTCTGACGCCTTCTGGCATGACGCCTATGCCTTCGCGCTGGCGGTGTTCACCTTTGCCATCGTCTTTGGTGCCTTTGCCGCCAATGTGCTTTACGGGGCCATGCAGGCCGTGCCGCGCGCGCAACTCGAAACCGCCGAGGCCTATGGCATGAGCCCGCGTCAGGTGTTCCGCCGCATCCTCGTGCCGCAGATGTGGGTCTATGCGCTGCCGGGCCTCAGCAACCTGTGGATGATCCTGCTCAAGGCGACACCGCTCCTCTTCCTTCTGGGGATCGAGGATATCGTCTATTATGCACGCGAACTCGGCGGGTCCAAGACCCAGGCCTATGAATATCCCCACCCCGACTGGCGGCTGTGGTACTTCCTCGTGCTTCTGTGTTTCTACCTCTTGATGACCAAGCTCTCCGAAGGCGTCCTCGGCCGGCTTGCGGCGCGGCTCTCCAAAGGACAGGCCACCGCCGCGGGCGAAGCGATGCGAAAGGCCGCAGCATGACCATGACCTGCTTGGAAACCGTTCAGGCCTATGCCCTCCGCTCCATCGGCTACGGTGAGAACCTCTTGCCGCGCACCGATTTCACGCTCTGCCAGCATTTCACGCTGATCGGATCGGGCATGATCTGGAACGTCTATTTCGGCGTGCTGGCGCTTGGGTTTGGCTTCTTTCTGGCCAATGCGCTGGCGCTGGCCAAGGCGGCCGAGAACCCCTGGCTGCGCAAACCCGCCGACTGGTTCATCCTCGTCTTTCGCGGCTCGCCCTTGTTCATCCAGTTCTTCATCGCCTATGAAATGCTGGTCCTCTTGCCACGCGCCGGGATCGACGTCCTTGGCATCACGATCGAGACCGCCTGGCTGACGCGGGCCTGGGCCGGGGCGCTTCTGGTGCTGTTTCTCAACACCGCCGCCTATTCGGCCGAAATCTTCTACGGCGCGCTGCGTTCCATCCCCAAGGGCGATCTTGAGGCAGCCGAGGCCTATGGCATCACCGGCTGGCAGAAGTTCCGCCGCATCCAGTGGCCCACCATGCTGCGGCTGGGCTGGCCCGCCTACACGAACGAGGCGATCTTCCTTTTCCACGCCACGACGCTGGTGTTCTTCGCCAGCTTCCCCGCCCTCCGCCAAATGGGCGACGCGCTTTATTACGCCAACTACTTCGCCGACAAGACCTTCAACCCCTTCATCCCCTACCCCATCGTCGGCTTCTACTTCATCCTGCTGACCCTGGTCGTGATCTGGGCCTTCGGCTGGGTCAACCGCCGGCTCAACCGGCACCTGCCGCAAAACCAGCGGCTGAGAAACCGCTTGCGCGTGAACCTGATCCGGTAGTACCCTGAATTTGATCAAATTAGGGCCGGGTCACAATGATCCCCCTGCGTTGATCGAAAAAAGGGAAAGGATCAAGGGCATGATCCGCGAACCTGCCTGCCGGACCCCAGCGGTTTGGCGCGGGGTGGACGTGACCTTACCTCACGTTGAACATGATGAAAGATTGGCTGAGAAAGCACCCC
>VGDH01000091.1 GCA_016869835.1 Alphaproteobacteria bacterium | reverse complement strand
CCGAGCAGTCGCAAGCTACCCAAACCCCAAGATCATGGCGCGCAAACACCTTGGTGTCGCCGTTCGCTGCAGCGATGCATGACGGTTGAGAGCGAGGTACGCTGAAAGTCCGGTTGGCACCCTCCGGGGTGGTCCTGAAGATGGAGGATCTGAAGAAGTATTACTCGGTGTCGGGCAGCGCCTTTGGCGGCGGCATGAAAAAGGTGGTCAAGGCCAACGAGACGCTGACCTTTGAAGCGCATGAGGGCGAGACGCTGGCGATTGTCGGCGAAAGCGGCTGCGGCAAGTCCACCTTCGCCAAGGTCTTGATGGGGCTGGAAACCGCGACCTCGGGCCAGATCATGCTGTTTGATGAAAACGTGCAGTCGACGCCGATCACCAGACGCAGCACCGATACGGTCTCGTCCTTGCAGATGGTGTTCCAGAACCCCTTCGATACGCTGAACCCCTCGATGACCGTCGGCCGCCAGATCATCCGCGCGCTTGAAATCTTCAAGCAGGGCAATTCGGACGCCGAACGCCACCAGCGCATGCTGGAGCTTTTGGATCTGGTGAAACTTCCCCGCGCCTTTGCCGAACGGATGCCGCGCCAGTTGTCTGGTGGCCAGAAACAGCGCGTCGGCATCGCCCGCGCCTTTGCCGGTGGGGCCAAGGTTGTGGTGGCCGATGAGCCGGTCTCGGCGCTTGACGTCTCGGTGCAGGCGGCGGTGACCGATCTTCTGATGGACATCCAGCGCGAGAACAAGACGACGCTTCTCTTCATCAGCCATGACCTCAGCATCGTGCGCTATCTGAGCGACCGGGTGATGGTGATGTATCTGGGCCATGTGGTGGAAATGGGCACGACCGGTCAGGTGTTCCAACCGCCCTATCACCCCTACACCGAGGCGCTTTTGTCGGCGGTGCCGATCGCCGATACCAAGGTGACGCGCCAGCGCATCGTGCTGGAAGGCGACATCCCCTCGGCGGTGAACCCGCCACCGGGCTGCCCGTTCCAGACCCGCTGCCGCTGGAAGTCCCAGGTGCCGGGCGGGCTGTGCGACCGCGAGATGCCGCCGGTTCAGGTTCTGGACGGAGGCCACCAGATCAAGTGCCACCTCTCGGCAGATGTTCTGGCCAAGATGGAACCGGTCATCAAGATCGCCGCCGAGTGATAGGCGCCGAGTGATAGGCGGCGTCACAGGCACCGTGACAGGCGGCGCACCGGGGCGTCACCGCCCCGGCGCAGGTCAGGTCCTCGCCCTCGCCTTTGGCTCCGGCCTAGCATAAAGGGGGGCTGATGAAGGCGGGCGATAGCGCGGCAGCGCCTAGCCGAGAATCGCCTTAACGTAGTTGCGGGTCTCGGGGAAGGGCGGAATTCCACTGTGCTTTTCGACCGCTCCGGGACCGGCGTTATAGGCCGCAAGTGCCAGCCGCCAGCTGCCGAATTTGGCATACATCATCGCCAGATAGCGCGCACCGCCGTCAAGGTTCTGATGCGGGTCCTTTGGATCGACCCCCAGTTTGGCCGCCGTGCCCGGCATGAGCTGTGCCAGCCCCTGCGCACCGGCATGGCTGACCGCATGCGGGTTCCAGCTGGATTCCTGTTGCACCAGGCGCAGGAACAGGTCCTCGGGGATGCCATGCTTGCGCGCTGCGGCCTTGGCAACTTCAAGATAGGCGCCTTTGTAATTGCCTTTGTAACGCGGCAACGGTCAAACGACACCCAGCTTTACGAAGTGTCGCGCAACGGAGCGGCTCCAGGGCGCGCGCTGACCGTCAACAGTCAGAGCGCGTGCCTCGGAGGCGCAGTCGGCGGGGTGCGGTTTTGGGATGCTGAGGCCCTCAGAGCTTCCTCGAGATCGCGCAGCCTGTAGCTGCGATCCTTAAGGTTAAGGACATTCGAGCGGTGGAGGAGGGGATCGAGGAGGACGGTGGTCAGCACCTGGTCGCCGGCAAGCAGCTCGGTCCGCTAGCGGATGCTCTTGTTGGTGGTAATCCACATGGCACCGCGGCCGTAGCGGTAGCTGACGAGGCGGAAGAGTGAGGCGGATGCGGCGGCCTTCAGGTGGAAGGACGCCCCGCTGAACGCTGGCGTCGTCGTGTAACGCAGTGAGCAGCTCGTCGAAGCGCTAGTACTGGGCGGAGAAGCCGTTGATCAGATGTTCCCTTGGTATGTGCGGAAATTAGGCGCTCGCATGGCAAAAAAACCCATCATCACGTCCCTGTTTTCCTTTTGCCAAAAATGGCTTCGGTCGCAGTAATCTTTGTGGTGCACTGACAGGAGAACAACATGTCTCTCAAGATCGTACTTGTCCGTCACGGCGATGATCCACCCGATGATCGCGTGGTGACGTACGCTGTTCAAAACGGGTTTGAGCCGGTCATTTACCGCCCCTTCAAGGGCGATAAACTGCCAGTTCCGGGCGCGGATGTTGCCGGGTCAGTAGTATATGGCGGGCCGTTCAACGTCTTCGAAGAAGACAAGCACCCCTTCTTGTACCAGGAGGCATCATGGATCCGTGCCTGCATGGCGAAGAACATTCCGTTGTTGGGCCTCTGTCAGGGCGCGCAGCAGATCGCGAGGGTCCTTGGGGCCGAGGTTGGGCCCTATGATAAGCCCGTCCACGAGTTCGGCTACTACCCAATTTCGCCGACACCCGAGGGACGCGAGTTCCTGCCCGAAACGCTGCTCATGACACAGGCGCATTTCCACACCTTTGCCATTCCCGAAGGGGCGGTGCATCTGGCCTCCAGCCCGCTCTATCCCAATCAAGCCTTCCGCCACGGCGCACGGACTTATGGTTTCCAGTTCCATCCCGAATGCACAATCGAGGGCTTTCGCCGCTGGCAATCCACCCCGTGGGCCGCATTTGGCAAGCCTGGCGCCCAGTCGAAGGTTGAGCAGGATGCACTCATGTTGGATGCGGATGCGCGTCAGGCCGACTGGTTCTATGGCTTTCTAACAAAGCTGTTCGGCACAGCCACATGACATCTCTGGCTCAGCGCAATCCGCAGGCCTTTGGCATTCTGGTAACACTTTGCGGCGTGATGATCTTCGTGCCCGACGCCCTGATCATGCGCCTGATTGGAGGCGATATGTTGGCTCTGGCCTTCTGGCGCGGCGTTATCTCGGGCAGCATCTTTCTTTTACTTAATCAGATATTTGCGCCCAGATCGATGCCGGCCAAGGGAGAATGGTTTGATCGAAAAGGCTTGCTCATCATCGCGTTGAACGCTGGTGGCGTCCTAAGCTGGTGTTCGGCCATGCAGCACACTTCAGCGGCTAACGCACTTTTGGTGCTGGCCATTGCCCCGTTTCTGGCAGCCATCCTATCATTCTTCTTATTGAAGGAACGAATTGACCGCGTGACCGCCCTTGCCATTGCATTGGTTTTCACGGGGGTTCTCGTCCTCGCCTCTGGAAGCTTGGGGCAAGGTAGGCTCCTTGGCGACGGTTTCGCGCTGATGAATGCCATCACCATCGCTGCTTACTACGTCACATTGCGCACCACAGGTCGTCGCAACATGTTGCCGCATTTGGCGCTGGGATCGATCCTTGGTGGCCTGCTTGCGGTGCCCTTTGCGGATTTTGAACTCGTCACCACCACTCAGGCGCTTCTGATCTTTCTGTCCGGCGCCATCATCCTGCCCGGGGCAGCGGGCCTTTTGATGCTTGGCCCCCGCTATCTGCCAGCACCCGAAGTTTCAATGATCACCCTGTTGGAGGTGATTCTTGGTCCACTGTTGGTCTGGGCGGTGATTGGCGAAAACCCCGGTCAGATGACCCTTATCGGTGGGGCGATTATAGTCATTACCGTCGCGCTCCACGCCCTACGCCGCCTGACCCAAACAGAAAGCCCCGCCTGATGCGCCTTCTTTTTGTTCACGCCCACCCAGTCCCTGAAAGCCTCAACACCGCGCTTCGTGACGTTGCCGTGGAAACCGCCCGTGCGCAAGGTCATGAGGTCCGCGTGATTGACCTGTGTGCTGAAGGGTTCAATCCGGTCATGTCTACAGAAGAACGTCGTAGCTATACCGAAAATGTCTCAATCCCCGCTGATCTCGTCCTTCATGTCGATGCGCTGCGGTGGGCCGATGGGTTAATTCTAATCTATCCGACCTGGTGGTATGCGCAGCCCGCGATCCTGAAAGGCTGGATCGACAGGGTCTGGCGGCCCGGCATCGCCTTTAGCCTGCACGACGAAGGCCAACGCCTTCGCCCGGCATTGACCAATATTGGCCTTATCGGGGTGATTACCAGCTTTGGCTCGCCCTGGTGGTTCTGGACTTTCCTGATGGGCGCACCTGGCCGCAAGATCATCCTGCGAGGCCTGCGATACTGCACCAACCGCCGAACGAAAACCTTCTGGCTAGGACTGCATGCAATCGACGACCAGACGGAACTTGCCTGCAGTCGGTACATCGACCGAGTACGCGCCCGCATCGCACGCATCCCGGTCTGAGAGAGGTGGTGACATGGGCCATATAGGACAATGGGCTGACCTGACATCCACCGAACTCGCCGCCCTTGATCGCGCACAAGCTGTGGCGATCCTTCCTATTGGCGCTGTTGAACAGCACGGGCCCCATCTTGCGCTCAGTGTTGACCGAGATTTGACCCTCGCCGTACTGACCCGGACCCTGCCGCTGATCGACCCGGTGCTGACCGTGCTCGCCCTCCCAGTTCAGGCAATTGGCAAAAGCACCGAGCATCATTCGTGGCCTGGCACTCTGTCACTTTCGGCCGATACAATGTTGCGCCTCCTTCGCGACATCGCGGCTTCAGTCCAGCGCGCGGGCATCCTACGGCTGATGGTTTTGAACGGACACGGCGGCAACCGCGCGCTATTGGAGCTTGCTTGCCGTGATCTGCGTGCCGAACTTGGCCTCATCACTGCCCATGTTGCCTGGGACGATCTGGCGGGGGCCGAAAAGATTGTCGGTGAAGCTGAGGCGCGCAATGGCCTGCATGCAGGAGATGTCGAAACATCGGCTATGCTGGCCGCCCATCCTGAAAAAGTCCGCATTGAGTGGGCCGATGATTTCGGCTCGGCGCACCTAAACTGGCACAAGGCGCACCCTGACCTTGGTCTTGGCGCTGCAGCCCTGCGGCCTGGCTGGCTCATGGCTGACCTCAACCCTAAAGGCGCGGTCGGCAATGCAAAAGCTGCCACGGCAGAAAAAGGCGATGCACTCTTGGACAATGCCGCAAATGGCCTTGCAAGGCTGGTAGCCGATTTCGCGCGCTTTCAACTCGGCTAAGCCCACCAGCACATGACGTCGAATTTTTTAGATCACGTCCCCGTTTTGCTCACGTGAACCCTTTCTCTGCCTGCCCTACCGTTTTGCGATAGGCTCCGCTGCGAAAGTCCCACATGACAAGCATCTCCGGCAAGACCACGACCGATTGGGCCGCTTTTGCCGCTGCCCTGTCCCCCGTCGAGACCATCGCAGAACCAGTGCTTGTCAAAAAGCGAAGCCGAGATTTCTTTTGGTATTCCCCGATCCTCGACCGCCGTCTGAAGACCTGCTTCGGCGATCTGGTCGCAAGGCCGAAATCCCCCGCCGAGATGATGCAGTGTCTTTCCCTGTCGGCGCGCCATCTCGTCCCCGTGACGCTTCGCGGCGGGGGAACCGGCAACTATGGCCAGTCAGTCCCGATGGAGGGTGGGCTCATCATCGACACCACTGCGATGGGCGAAATCCTTGAAATCAGACCAGATTTTGTGCGGGTTCAGGCGGGCTGCAACATCCTGAAGCTGAATGAGGCGCTGAAAGCCAAAGGGCGCGAGTTACCAGTTTTCCCCTCGACCCAAGACATCGCCACCATAGGCGGCTTCATCTCGGGCGGATCAGCGGGGATTGGCACGGTCAGCCACGGCATGTTGCGCGATGCGGGCAATGTGTTGGAAATCCGCGCGCTTTCGGCCGAAGAAGCCCCGCGCGAGATGGTGTTTTCGGGCGATCAGATCAACATGATCCACCACGCTTGGGGCATCAACGGGGTCATCACCGAACTGACCCTGCGCACAGTGCCGACCGAGGATTGGATCGGCTGTATCGCCACCTTTGGCAGCTACCCCGCTTGCTATGGGGCTGGGATGGCGCTGGCAGCTTCAGACATCCGTCGCAAGCTGTGCTCGACGCTGGATGCGCGTATCGGAACCTATTTTGATCGGCTGACGGGGATCGTACGCGAAGGCCATCCAATGCTGGTCACGCTGATTCCGCGTGCGCAGATGGGCGCCTTCCGCGCCCTGATCGCCGCCCATCATGGCCAGATTGACCTTGAAATGGACGATACCGAGCGCCTTGCCCGCAAGTTGCCCCATGCGTTCGAGTTTTCCTACAATCACACGACGCTGCAGGCGCTGAAAACCGACCGCAAGGTGACCTATCTGCAAATCCTGTGCCCCGCGCCGTTGAACGTGGAGAAGATCAGCGAGTTGCAGGCCGTGCTGGGCGATGACGTCTACATGCACCACGAGTTCTCGCTGATGGGTGGCCAACGGGTCGCCTTCGACCTGCCTTTGGTCAAATACACCACCGACGAACGGCTTTACGAAATCATGGGCCTTTATGAGGCCCACGGCTGCCCGGCCTCGGATCCGCATTCCTGCATTATCGAAGATGGCGGCATGAAGAAAGCCGATTACCGCCATCTGGCGTGGAAAAAGCGGATGGACCCGCTCGGCCTGTTGAACAGTCCAAAAACCCGCGAATGGGGCCGCGTTCGTGACCTGAGCCCTGAAGCCATAGAAGCCCTCCATAAAGCCTGAAACCCAAAAAGGAGAACGCCATGACCTACCACGACCGCCACGGCAATCCGCTGCCCGACCACCTGTCCCGCAGCGCCAAGAGCCTTGGCGCTGACCCCATCAGCCGCCGCGAATTCCTCGCCACGGCCACCGCCCTTGGCGCGACGACGGCCACAGCCTACGCCATGCTCGGCCTGCCGACACCGGCCCATGCGCAAGAAACCCCGGTCAAGGGCGGCACCCTGCGGGTTGCCATGCAGGTGATGGATCTGAAAGATCCCCGCACCGCCGACTGGAGCCAAATCGCGAACCTTGAGCGCCAGTTCCTTGAGCCTTTGGTGAAGTACACTTCGGACTTCACCTTTGAAGGCCGGCTCTTAGAAAGCTGGGCAGTGAACGCCGACGCCACGCAATACACCCTGCATGCCCGCAAAGGGGCAACATGGACCAATGGCGATGCCTTCAATGCTGACGACATCATCTTCAACATCACCCGGTGGTGCGACAAATCGGTTGAAGGCAACTCGATGTCTTCACGCTTTTCCACTCTGGCCGATGAGGCCACCGGGAAAGCCCGTGACGGTGCCATCGTCAAGGTTGATGACATGACGGTGCAGCTGAACCTCTCGGCCCCCGATATCGCCATCATCCCGAACATGGCCGACTATCCGGCACTGATCGTGCACCGCAGCTATGAAGAAACCGGCTCCAATCTGGCTGCCAACCCTATTGGCACCGGTCCGTTCGAGCTGGAATCGCATGCCGTCGGATCAAAGGCCCGCGTCGTGCGCCGTACCAATGGCGCGTGGTGGGGGGGCGAGGCCCTTTTGGATGCTATCGAGTTCACCGACCTTGGCAACGACCCGGCGATCGAGGTAAATGCTTGGGCCGCGGACGAGGTGGACCTGAACCAGGCTTCGAGCGAGAACTTCCTTGACCAGCTCGATGCCATCGGCGCAACCCGCTATACCATCGCCACCGCAAACACCATGGTCGCCCGGATGAACGTCGGGCAAGAGCCCTACACCGACAAGCGCGTGCGCCAGGCCTTGCAGGCGGCGGTCGATAATGCGGTGGTGCTGGAACTGGGGATTTCCGGTCTTGGCACCGTGGCCGAAAACCACCACGTCAGCCCGATCCACCCCGAATATGCCGAACTTCCCAAGCAGGTCCGTGACCCAGCGAAGGCCGTGGCCTTGCTGGCAGAAGCGGGTAAGGCCGATTTCGAGTTTGACCTGATCTCCATCGATCAGGACCATCATCAGGCCTCGTGCGATGCGATTGCCGCCCAGATCCGCGATGCGGGGATTAACATCAAACGCACGGTTATTCCGGGGGCAACCTTCTGGAATGACTGGACGAAGTATCCCTTCTCGATGACCAACTGGAACATGCGCCCCCTGGGCGTGCAGGTTCTGGCACTGGCCTACCGCTCGGGCGAGGCATGGAACGAGAGCGCCTATGCCAACCCCGACTTTGACGCCAAGCTGGCGCAGGCGCTGGGCCTTGCCGATGTTGAGGCACGCCGGGTGATCATGGCCGAGCTGGAGGCGATGCTGCAAGGCGATGGTGTGCTGATCCAGCCGTTCTGGCAAAGCGTCTATTCGCACGCCAACCCCAAGCTGAAGGGCTACCGCGTCCATCAGACCTTCGAGATGGATCTGGCTGGCGTATGGCTCGAGGCCTAATCGGATCCTGAGATCAATCACGACTGGGGCGGTTTGAACAACAGCCCCAGTCAATAAACTTTATCGACAAAACCATCCAAAGGAGTAATGCGATGAAAGCTTGCCGCTTTAGATTGTCTGTGTTGTTCGTTTTTTGCTGGCCAACTGGCGCCTTTGCTGACGATCCAGAACTTCTGGTGACAGATTGGCCTGGTTTCGATGTTGAGGGTATGTTCGCTCCTTATAAAGAAAAGTGGGGGGACCGGCCGACCTATGCCTTTGTTACATCCGATGATGAGACCTTCCAGAAAGCCACTAGTGGTTTTGGGGCCGATGTCTCTCACCCTTGCGCCCAAATGGTGCCGAAATACCGCGCCGCCGATCTAATCGAACCTTGGGACGTTTCCCGCATTCCCGAGTTCAAGAATATAATCCCCGAATTTCTCAACTCACCAGTTATCAAAGATGAGGCAGGTGTCTGGATCATTCCGGCTGACTGGGGGGCCACAGCGGTTGCCTAGAACGCCGAGAAGGTCCCAGCCGAAGATATTGCCTCGCTGCAGGTTTTTGCAGACCCAAAGTATGCCGGAAAGATCACCATGCCAAATGCCGCAGATGATGTCTGGGCTCTTGCTTATCTTGCGACCGGCGTCACCGATTGGACGAGTGTCACCGAAGACCAGTTCCAAGCTGCTGGCGACTGGCTGCGTAAGGTTCATCCCGGCGTGCGGTCCTATGTGAACTCATCAACAGAAATGGTGCAGATGATGATGTCGGGAGAGGTAATGGTTGCCTGGTCCTGGCCTGATGGTGTCGCGCTTTTACACAAGGAAAACTTCCCCGTTGGATACCAACGCACCCCGAAAGAAGGGGTAACAACGTGGTTCTGCGGACTGGTGAACCTAAAAAATGGCCAAGGTAGCGAGGACAAAGCCTATGACTATGTCAACGCTTGGATGCGCCCCGAAGCAGCTGCGGTTCTGGTCGGCAACGTTGGCTATGGACATGCCAATGCCGAAGGCATGAAAGCGATTGATCCGGCCACGCTTGAAAAGGCTGGCCTGAGCCCAATTGACGGACCGACGCTTCCGCAGCTGCCTTTCGATTTGGATCTGCGGGACCGCCAAGTTGCCGAATTTGAGAAAATCAAAGCAGGGTTCTGACCAACCCGAAGGCGCGGGACGAGGGATTTCAAATTAAAACAAGTATCGTAACAATCCCTGACGCCTCGCGCCTTCTGCTTTCCGGGGCTCGAGTGCCGGCCGAACTCGTTGTAAGCCAACCTGTTGGCACCGTCAAAGATGCCGAGGGTGCCTTTCTGTTGGATATTCTAATTGACCAGGGCCGGGTTGCGGGGCTTTTCCCGGGCGGCACCGCGCCCGATACCGCCCCCCGCGTTGCCCTTGAGGGCCGCCACCTTTGGCCTGCCTTCATCGATATGCACACCCATCTCGATTGCGGCCACGCCATTCCGCGCGTGCGCCCCGATGGCACGATCCACGGCGGCTTTTCTCTGACCGCCGTGGACTGGCTACGCTGGACGGATGACGATCTGGACCTGCGGATGAATTTTGGTATGGCCTGTGCCTATGCGCATGGTGTTGCCGCGCTGCGCAGCCATGTTGACAGCGAGACGCTGGCCTATTCGCAGCACCATTGGAGCGCGCTGGATCGGATGCGCGCCAAATGGGCGGGTAAGGTTGACCTGCAGGGCGTCACGATCTGCGCGATGGAGGCTTGGGTGGGCGATGATGCCCGCGCGCTGGCCGATCTGGCCGCCGAAAGGGGCGGCATTCTGGGAGGGGTGACCGACACGCTTGAGCGGGGTGAAAACGGCACCTATGACGCGCTGGCCCATGCGCTGGACCGGCTATTTGCGCTGGCCAAGGAGCGCGGGCTGGATGTTGATCTGCATGTCGATCAGACCGAGGATCTTTCAGCCTTCACCATCCCCGAAATCGCCCGCGCCCGGCTGCGTTCAGGCTTCCAGGGCCGGGTGGTGTTGGGCCATTGCGTGAACCTGTCCCTAATGCCCCCCGAAGTGATCGACAGCACCCTTTCGCTGGCGCGCGAAGCAGATCTGGCCTTCGTCTCCATGCCGACGCCAATGATGTATCTGATGGACCGTAAACCGGGCCGCACTCCGCGCTGGCGGGGTGTCACGGCGGCCAAGGAAATCCGCGCCTCGGGTTTGCCCTTGGCCATCGGCGGCGACAACTGCCGGGATGCGTGGTTTGCCTACGGCGACCACGACATGCTTGATACGCTGAAACAAGCGATCCGAGTCTTTCAAGCGGATGAGCCCTTGACCGGTAGCCTTGCCATGGCCTCCCGCACCCCCGCCGACCTGATCGGCCGCCCCGACCTTGGCCGCATTGGGGTGGGCCTGCCGGCCCATATGGTCATCTTCGCTGCCCGCAGTCTGAATGTGGTGCTGTCCCGTGATCAGGCCGACCGGATCGTGCTGCACCACGGGCGGCGGGTGACCGACCCTCTACCTCTGCATCACGAGCTTGAAGCGGCCCTTGGCCTGTCAGAGACTAAACCCTGAGGATGCCTCGCAAGCGGAGACCACCATGCAACTGACCGACTTTATCCACGCTCTGCGCTGGCAGGACGTACCCACCCCAGTGCAAGACCGCACGCGTGACTTTCTGGTGGACTTGCTGGGCGTGACGGCGGGCGGCATTGGCACGCGACTGGCTCAGATTATCCGGGATCATGCGGCCGATCAGTTTGGTGCCGGAAGCGCGCCCGCCCGGATGCTGATGGACGGTCGCAAGGTCAGCCCCGCAGGGGCAGCACTCGCAGGGGGCATGGTGATCGACGCCTATGACGCCCATGACGGCCACCGCCTGACTAAGGGCCATGCCGGATGCGCGGCCTTGCCCGCCGCGATGGCGATGGCCGATGCGACGGGGCGGCTGGACGGCGGTGACCTCATGGTGTCGCTGCTATTGGGTTACGAGATTGGCACCCGCGCGGGCATAGCGCTCCACCGCACGGCTTGCGATTATCACACCACGGGGGCTTGGACGGCGCTGTCCTGTGCGGCGATTGGGGCGCGTTATCTGGGGCTGGGGGCAGAGCAAACTCGCCACGCACTTGGGATTGCCGAGTATCACGGCCCCCGCAGCCAGATGATGCGCTGCATCGATGCGCCGACCATGGTCAAAGATGGCTCGGGCTGGGGTGGCATGGCGGGGGTGTCAGCGGCCTATCTCGCCCGGTCCGGCTTCACCGGGGCGCCCGCGATCACGGCGGAGGGCGACGATGTCGCCGACCTTTGGGGCGATCTGGGGCAAAACTGGCGGGTGATGGAGCAGTATTATAAACCCTTCCCAGTTTGCCGCTGGGCGCAGCCACCGGTTCAAGCGGTTCTATCGCTGATGCAGGGCCACAGATTGCGGTCCACCGATGTTGCACAGATCGAGATCGTCACCTTCCATGAATCCCTGCGCCTTGCCACCCGGACGCCTGCGACCACCGAAGAGGCGCAGTATTCGACCGCCTTCCCCGCCGCGGTCGCGGCTGTGCGCGGCAGCATCGGTGCAGCCGATATAACCGAGGCCGCCTTCACCGACCCCGAAATCCGCCGGCTGGCTGAAGGGATGCTGGTCACCGAATCCGCTACCTATAACGCAGCGTTCCCGGCCCGGCGCTTTGCCCATGCAGTCGTCGTATTGCAAGATGGCGCGCGTCTGGAATCCCCCCCAACCGAAGCGCGTGGCGACCCTGAAGCGATGGTGTCGCGCAACGAGATGCGCCAGAAGTTCCACGCTTGCGCCGACCCGGTTCTGGGCGCCCCACGCGCCAAAGCCTTGTGCGCGGCGGCAGAAGGGTTGGCACCGGGAGGGTCAGCGCAATCTCTGCTCGACCTCGCCACGGCGGCAGTGTGACGCCTGACCTTGCCAATCTCCTCCCCTCCCCCTTTTGGGGAGGGAGTGAGGGTCAGATTAGAACTTATGCCCGCAGCCGCTTGCCCTCTGGATCAAAGGCCGCCCCTTCCAGCACCCTCGCCCGATGCGGACGGCCAAGAACCATAACGTCCAGCTCTGTCCCCGCCGCGATGTCGGGGCGCAGATAGGCAAGCGCCAGCGACTGGCCGACATGATAGCCATAGGTCCCGGATGACACCTTGCCCGCAGGTTTGCCTGCAAGGTCAAAGATCGGCTCATTGCCCGTTGCATCCGCCGTGGTGGCCTCAATCACCAGTGTTCGCAGAACCTCCCGCGGGGGGGTGTCCATCAGGGCGGCATAGGCGGATTTGTTGAGGAAATCCTTGTCCATCTTGATGAGGGCCGCCAGCCCAGTTTCCTGCGGCCAGTATTCCGGCGAATAGTCGCGCCCCCAGCTGCCATAGCCCTTTTCCACCCGCAGGCTCATCAAGGCGCGGCTGCCGACGGGGCCTGCGCCCACGGCCTTGCCCGCCTCCAAGAGCGCCGCATAA
>VGDH01000090.1 GCA_016869835.1 Alphaproteobacteria bacterium | reverse complement strand
CGCCGTCGGATTACACCACGTTCCGCGAGGGTCTGGGCCAGTCTTCGGGCTTTCAGTCCTGGCAATACCGGCTGATCGAATATGCCGTCGGCAACCGCAATCTGGCCATGCTGAAGCCCCATGCCCATCGCCCCGACCTTACCGCAAAGCTTGAGGCCGAACTGGCCCGCCCCTCGCTTTACGACGAGGCGCTGCGCCACCTGGCG
This sequence comes from Alphaproteobacteria bacterium, assembly GCA_016869835.1. GTDB lineage: Bacteria > Pseudomonadota > Alphaproteobacteria > Rhodobacterales > Rhodobacteraceae > Tabrizicola_A. The sequence goes on along the minus strand of VGDH01000090.1, from coordinate 12,744 downwards.
CGGGCGGGTCTGCCGGTTCCGGCCGAGGTGCTGGGCCGCGACCTGCGCCAGCCTTGGGTCGCACAGGACGCCGTTCGCACGGTCTGGGAAAGCGTCTATCGCGATCCCACCCGCTATTGGCAGGCCTATGAGCTGGCCGAAAAGCTGGTGGATTTCGAAGACTACTTCCGGCGCTGGCGTTTCAACCATGTCACCACCGTGGAGCGCGTGATCGGGCTGAAGCGTGGAACGGGCGGCACCTCGGGGGTCAGCTATCTGCGCCGCATGTTGGAGGTCGAGCTTTTCCCCGAGCTTTGGCACCTGCGCACCACGCTTTGACAGATCGCCACAGAAACCTTCGCGCGTTCACCTTTGCGTGAGGCTTCGGGCTTTGACGCGACAGCGTCTGTGCGGTAGTCATATTCACATTATGGCCATCTTTGCCGGGATTCCTTCGGAAACATCTATGCGCCCTCTTACCCCCCACGGTCTTGCCTTCCGCCTTATTGCCGCGACCTGCCTGTCCCTGACGCTTTCGGCCTGCGTGGTGGACCCGGCCCTGACCGGAGCGAGCACGGCCTCGGCCGTCAAGACGGCCGATCTGCCGAAGTCGCCGCAGCTGATCGAGGGGGTCTATTCGGCCAAGGCCGACAATCAGTTCAACGTCCCGGCCGTGCCGGTCGAAAAGGTGCCCCAGCAGTTCCAGCGCCAGACGGTCGAATATCCGACCGATCAGCCGGTCGGCACCATCATCATCAATCCCGCCAGCAAGCATCTTTATCTGGTCACCGGCAAGAACAAGGCCATCCGCTATGGGATCTCGGTCGGCAAGGCGGGCTTCCAGTGGTCGGGCGAGGCGCTGATCACCGGGCGCAAGAATTGGCCCACCTGGACCCCGCCCAAAGAGATGATCGAGCGCAAGCCCGAGCTTGCGAAATGGGAAAAAGGCCAGCCCGGTGGGCCGGAAAATCCGCTTGGTGCGCGGGCGCTTTATTTGACCACCAATGGCATCGACTATGGCTACCGCATCCATGGCACACCGGAATGGAACTCGATCGGGCGCAACGCCTCATCAGGCTGCATCCGCATGATCAACCAGGATGTGATGGACCTTTACGAGAGGGTGCCGGACAACACCAAAGTGATCGTTCTGAATGCCGATGGCTCGATGCCGAAGGGCCTGACGCTGCCACCGCCGCAGCCGAAGGAAAAGGTTGAAACGCCGGCGGCAACCCCTGTCGCAGCCCCGGCCATCGTGGTGCCGAAACCGGCGGTGATGCCCAAACCCGTCGTCACGGGAGCGAGCGCCGCCACGAGCCCGACTTCCACCGCGACGACCGGTGCGGCTGCGACACCCACGCCTGCGGCGGCGACCACCACTGCCACGGCAGCCACGACAACGACCGGCGCTGCAGCGACCACGGGGGGCAGCACCTGCGCCGTGGCGCTGGTCAATGGCGTCTGCCCTTCAAACTGTGCCTGCGCGGATGACTTCAAAAGGCGGCCCCATCTTGGGCCGCCTTTTTCATTGCGGCTGCCGGCTGCGCCGCCTTAGGCCAACCAACGCCGATAATCGCTGACCAGAAGGTGCCGCGGGGCCTCATCCTCTTCGATCTCGGCAAATCGGCCAATCGGTTCGCGGAAGACATTGTCGGTCTCGTCGTCATTCACGGTCGAGACCTCGCCGATCAGCACATCGCCCCCCTCGCCCCAAAAGGCGTGCCAGTCCCCGGGCATGAGGGTGACGCTTTCGCCGGGCGCAAGGCGCAGCTTTTCTCCGGGGTCAAAGGCGTGGTCGATCCCGTCGCAGCGCACCATACCGCCCCGGTCCGGCGCGAAATTGCCCCGGTCGTCAGAGCCAAACAGCTCTACCACCAGCGTCGCGCCGCCGCGGTTGATGATATCCTCGGCCTTGATGACATGGGTGTGCATCGGCGACAGCTGATCTTGCCTTGAAATCAGTAGCTTCTCGGCATAGCACATGCCGCCACCGCGCTGCAGGTCGGACAAAAGCCCATTGCGCAGCGTAAAGAGGAACAGGCCCAAGTCGTCAAACCGCCCCTGCCCGTAATCTGTGATGTCCCACCCACAGCGCCCCGAAATCACCCGCGCCGCGCGCGTCTTGTTCGCGGCGAACTGGTCGGGCGTCCAAGAGGCAAAGGGCGGCAGGGTAAAGCCGTGGTGGCGGATCATCTCATCCGCCGCTTGCATGATCTGGTTGATGCGCGACCGTTTCATTCTCGCCTTCTCTCCCCTTGGACCCGTTGCCACCATCTAGACCGAGGGGCTTTGCGCCAACAAGGCCGTTTTGCGCCAGAACCTTAGGGTCAGCGCTGCCCCAGCCCCCGCCAGCGCAAGGATATAGCCCGCCCAGATGCCCGACGGCCCCATCTGCGCCCAATGCGCAAAGGCATAGCCCAAAGGCAGGGCGACCGGCCAATAAGCGATGGCTGACACCAGGGCGGGCCAGGTGGTGTCAGACAATCCACGCAACGATCCCAGCATCGCCGATTGCACCGCATCGCTGATCTGCATTGGCGCGAACACAAGGAAGATCGCGGCGGCTACGGCCACCACCTCGGGGTCATCTGTGACCAGCCGCGCAATCGCCTCGCCCTGCAACACCAGAACCACCGCAGCCGTCACAAGCCAAAGGCCAGCCGCCGCCACCGCGGCCAGCGCGATGGGCCGCAAGGCACCCATGTTCTGCGCCCCGCGCTCTTGCGCCACGCGGATCGCAACCGCGCCCGCAACGCCGAGCGGCAGCATGTACAGAACACCGCCCACCGCCTGCGCCACCTGATTGCCCGCCAAGGCCACCGTGCCAAAGGCACCGATCATCAGCGTCGCTACGCTGACCGAGGCGGTCTCGACCACATACATCGCCCCAAGCGGCACCCCTTCGCGGAAGGTCAGGCGCATCTCGCTCAGCGCAACCCTGCGCCGCAGCCGCAGACGCCGCATCGACGGCGCATAACCCCACCACAGAAACGCAGCCCCCAGCGCCATCGTCTCGGCCAGAAACGAGGCCAGCCCTGCCCCGGTCAGCCCAAGTTGCGGCAAAGGGCCGATCCCCCAGATCAGCGCATAGTTCAGCGGCACGTTGATCGCGACGCCCAGAAAGGCAAATGCCGTGCCGAGCCACGGTTTGTCAGCAGCCTCGAACGCCGACTTGAAGGCGGTCAGGACCGAAAACGGGATCAGGAAGGCGCAGGTCCAGAACCAATAGCCCCGCATCGCACTGACAACCTCTTCCGGCTGGCCCAACAGCGGAAGCAAAGGCCAAAGCGCGGCCATGAGCAGCGCCGAGCCCACGCCAACAAGCAATCCCAAGGCCAGACCCGACCGCAGGATGCCGGGGATCGCAAGGCCTTGCCCCGCCCCCCAAGCCGCACCGATCCGCACCGACAGTGCCGACAAAAGGCCATAGATCGCCGCATAGAACAGCACCGCCACGGCCCCCGTCAGCCCGACTGCGGCCAAAGGCACCGGCCCCAAAGGTGCCAGCATGACCGAATCCGTCACCCCGATGAGGGTTGAGGCCGCCAGCCCCATCACAATGGGCAGCGCCAAGCCGACGATCCCCGGCACTTCGTGCCAGATCGCCCCGATCAATCCCCGCCCCTGCACTTGCCTCACCCCATGATTTCACATACGGTCCGTATGTGATGCCCTAACTCACATACGGACCGTATGTCAACCGCCGCCCCTCCCACCGCCACACCGCGCCCGCAGGGGCGGGCTGAGGCGGCCGAGCAAACCGCCAACCGTCTTGTCGCCACGGCACGCCATGCCTTTGCGGCGCAGGGCTTTGCCCATGTTTCGCTGGATGCGCTGGCGGCTGAGGCCGGCGTCACCCGCGGGGCGCTGCACCACCATTTTCAGAACAAGTCTGGGCTGTTCGAGGCCGTCTTTCGCGCCGTTGATGTCGAGATTTCCGTCGAGCTGGACCGCATCTACGAAGCCGAACCCGACCCGTGGCGCGGCCTGACCGCCTGCTATCACGCCTATCTTGACCTTGCGCTGCGGCCTGAAAACGCCCGCATCCTGTTTCGCGACGCGCCGGCGGTGATGGGCGCGCGGGCAATGGATATCCTGATGGAAAGCGGGTTCGCAATCATCGTGGAGGACCTGGCCGCTTTGATCGCTGAGGGTCGTCTGCGCCCGCTTGATCCGGTGGCGACGGCACATCTTCTGAATGGCGCTGTGATGGCACAAGCACTTTGGCTTGCGGGTTGTGAGGGCGGGACAGAGGCGCAACGCGCCGCAGCCCATGCTGTCCTTGCCGCTACCTTTGACGGCCTGACCCTAAAGACGCCTTAGGCCCGCCCGGCCCAATCGCGCACCGCCTGCCCAAAGGCGGTAAACAACGGGCGCGAGACCGGATCATTGGCGGCGTTCCATTCCGGATGCCACTGCACCGCCAGTGTGAAGCCCGGCGCATCCTTGATATAAATCGCCTCGGGCGTGCCGTCGGGCGCATGGCCATCAATCACGATGCGCGCGCCGGGGCGGGCGATGCCTTGGCCATGCAGCGTGTTGGTCATCACCTCATCAGCCCCCATCAGCCGGTGAAACACCCCGCCTTCGGTAAAGCGCACCGCATGACGCAGGGCAAAGACCTCGTCCAGCGTACCTTCGGGGGGCATGCGGTGGTTCATGCGGCCCGGCAAATCGCGGATCTCGGGATGCAGGCTGCCCCCCATCGCCACGTTGATTTCTTGAAATCCCCGGCAGATGCCCAGAAACGGCTGGCCACGTTCGACGCAGGCCCGCACCAAGGGCAAGGTGATCGCATCGCGGTTGCGGTCAAAGGCGCCATGGGCCGGGGTTTCCTCTTCGCCATATTCCGAGGGATGCACATTCGGCTGGCCCCCGGTCAGAAGAAAGCCGTCAAAAGTGTCAAGCAGCTCTTCGACCGATACCAGACGCGGATCCGAGGGCAGGATCACCGGCAGGCAGCGCGCCACCTCGGCCACGGCGATCGAGTTGATGTGACCCGATGCATGCACCTGATAGCGGTCATTCATCTGATAAGAGTTGGAAATGATCCCTACTGTCGGCCGTTTTGGGGCCCGTCTTGGCTGTGCCATGGTCAACCTGTCCTGCGCCTGCGCCTGCGCCTGCAGCATAGAAAGCTGTGCCGCCAAGGTGAAGTCCCCCTCGCGCAGGGCCATTGTGCGGGCGGGGGCCGGGCGGCGTCTCACCGAAGGGTGATTTGCATCTCTCGCAGTCGACCGAAAGACTGCCGAAAAACCGCCAAACGTGATGGAGACTTAAGATGATCCGCCATTTCGCCCTTGTCGCCGTTCTGATCGGCGCGGCCAGCGGCAGCCTTGCCGAAATCGCCGCCGACCCTCATGCCGGGCACGCCATGGGCGGCACCATGGCTACGGGGGCTGATACGCCTGCGACCCAGGCCTTCATCGCCGCCAACGCCGCCATGCACGAGGGGATGGCCATCGCCTTCACCGGCAATGCGGATGTGGATTTCATCCGCGGCATGATCCCGCATCATCAGGGCGCGGTCGACATGGCGCGCATTGTCCTTGAACATGGCTCGGACCCCGAGGTGCGCAAACTGGCCGAGGCGGTGATTGCCGCGCAAGAGGCTGAAATCGCCTGGATGCAGGACTGGCTGGCCAGAAACGGGCAATAACCGACCCTGCCGGGGCGGTCAGGGCTTCTCAGGCGCCTGCGGGACTGGCCGCTGGCCATTGGCGCGTTCGCGCATGGAAATGTAGATCGCGCAAGAAATCAGGATCGCCACGCCAAGGAAGGTATAGGCATCGGGAAAGTCGCCAAAGAACATCCAGCCCAGCGCGACCGAGGTGATCATCTCGGTATAGGCAAGGGGCGCCAGAAGCGACGCCTCGGCATGGTCATAGGCCTTGACGATCAACAGATGTCCGAAGGTCGCAATAAAGGCCAAGGCCACCAGCATCAGCCATTGCTCGGGGCTGGGCCAGACCCAGACCGTCCAGATCAGCGCGGTCAGAATGGCCCCGCCCAGAAGATTGGTCTGGAACGTCGTCACCATGGCATGGGCCTGCCCCGAAATCGCTCGGGTCATCACGAAATAGCAGGCCAGATTGGCACCCGCCGCCAGCGCCAGCCACGAGCCGGGGTTCACCTCGGCAACGCCGGGGCGAATGATGATCAGCGTGCCGACAAACCCCACGGCCACCGCAATCCAGCGACGCGGCCCCACCGTCTCGCGCAGGATCAGCGCCGAAAGGATGGTCACGATCAGGGGTTGCACGAAAAAGATCGCCAGCGCATCGGCAATCGGCAGCCATTTCAGTGACAGGAAAAAGCAAAAGGTCGCCGCCACCAGAAAGGCGGCGCGGATGCTGTGGTACCAGGGCCGGTCGGGCCAAAGCGCGGCAGGCCCGGCAATCCGCAGCGCAAAGGGCAAGGTCATCAGCGCCCCCAGCGCCAGACGTGCCCAGACCACCTGCAGGATCGGGATGCCCTCCCGGCCAAGGATCTTTGCAATCACGTCAATGCCCGGCAGAACCGCCATGGCGCCAAGCATCAGCGCCACGCCGATGATCGGGCGTTTGATCGGCTGGGTCATGCGCCCGCCGCCTGTGCAACCACCGCCGTTGCGGCCTCTAAGGCACCCTTGCCATGGGGAATGCCAAGCGCCTGCATCCCCGCCTCCATCACCGCCAGCACCCCCAGCGTCATATGGGCGTTCACATGGCCCATATGGGCCACCCGCAGGAAGCCTGCGCTTTCGGGATCTTCTGGCGTGGCCATGCCCAGCCCGATGCCCAAGGTCACCCCCGCCCGCGTCTCGCACCATTGGCGCAGCGCCTGCCCATCCGGCGCACCAAGCCGGGCCGAGGTCACCGCCCGCGCCCGAGAGGCGGGATCGGCGATGTTCAGGGCGATGCGGCCATGCCCCTGCCCCCAGGCGTCAAACGCCGCCCAGACCGTGCGGGCCAATACCTCATGGCGCGCCCAGACATTGGCGAGCCCCTCCTCGTGCACGATCATGCTCAGCGCCTCGCGCAGGCCATAAAGGTGATGGGTCGGCGCTGTGCCGTGCCAGTATTGCCAGAACTCTGGCCCATCGGCGCGCGGGGCCCAATCCCAGTAGGGCGTGCGCAAGCCTGCCTTGCGCCCCACCGCCCGGGCCTTTTCGGAAAACCAGACAAAGCCCACGCCCGGCGGCAGCATCAGACCTTTCTGGCTGGCCGCAAAGGCCACATCGACGCCCCAGGCGTCCATCCGGAATTCGTCGCATCCCAAAGAGGCGATGCAATCGACCGCCAGCAGCGCCGGATGCCCGGCCCGGTCCAGCGCCGCGCGCAGCGCCGCGATATCGGTGCGCGCCGAGGTGGCGGTGTCGACATGGGTGGTCAGCACGGCAACAATCTCGCCCGCCCCATCGGCGCGAAGCCGGGCCTCGACCCGGCCCATGTCCGGTGCGGCGCTGCGGCCGAAATCCATCACCTCGACATCGACACCCATGGCCTTGGCCACGTTGGCCCAGCCAAGGCCGAACACGCCCGAGGCCAGCACCAGAACCTTGTCACCGCGCGAGAAAAGGTTGGTGTTCACCGCCTCCCAAAGGGCATGGCCGTTGCCGATGTAACAGGCCACATTCTGTTCTGTGCACGCCAGCGCCCGCAGATCGGGCCAAAGCGAGCCCGTCAGCGCATGCAACTCGCCTTCATAGATGTTCGGGGCCGTGCGGTGCATGGCGCGCTGAATACGGTCAGGCACGACCGAGGGGCCGGGGATGGCAAGGTAGGCGCGGCCATGGGACAGGTTGGCAGGGGCGGGCATGGCAGCTCCAGTTCAGGCATCAATCCCCCAAGGGCTAGCGATGCCCCTTTCGGCCGTCAACACCGACGCCAAACTGGCACCATCTGGCCCCGCAAACTGGCCCCCAGCCTTGCGCCACCGGACCGCATGAGAGAGGGGCACCCCGCTGCAAACCGGCGCAGCTTCTGGACAGCGCCCCCCGCCCCGGCTAGACCTTCCGCCCAGCCGTGTTGCATCAAAGGCCCCGCGTGACCGATCAGCCGTCCCCGAAATCCCCGCTGTTCCGCCGCTTCTGGCGCGACTACCTCAGGCCCGAGACCGGCATGATCGCGCTTGCCTTCGGGCTGATGATGATCGAGGGGGCCACGCTTGGCGCGCTGGCCCGCGCGATCGAGCCGCTTTTTGACAAGGTCTTTGCACCCGGCGGCAATGGGCCGCTGATGGCGGTGGGCCTTGTGATCTTTGGCCTGTTCGCCGTGCGCGGCCTGGCCACCATCGCCTCGCGCACGGTGATTGCGGCCGTGACGCAAAAGGTCGCCGCCGCCATGCAGTCGGCGCTGCTGCGCCACCTTCTGACGCTGGAGGGCGCCTTCTTTCAGCAAAACGCCCCCGGCGCGCTGATCGAACGGGTGCAGGGCGACACGCTTGCCGTGCAAAACCTGTGGGCCGCGGTGGTCACCGGGGTTGGGCGGGATCTTTTCAGCCTGATCTTCCTCTTTGCCGTGGCCTTGTCGATTGATCCGGTCTGGACGCTCGCCGCCCTTGTTGGCGCGCCGCTTCTCATCCTGCCCTCGCTCGCCGCTCAACGCTATATCCGGCGCAAGACAACCCATTTGCGCGATCAGGCCGGTCTGCGCGCAACGCGGCTCGATGAGATTTTCCACGGCATCCAGGCGGTCAAGCTGAACCGGATGGAGGGTTATCAGGCCGGCCGTTTTGACCGGGTCCTCTCGCTCATCCGGCGGGCCGAGGTGAAGATCATGGCCGGACGCGCGCTGATGCCCGGCATGATGGATTTCGTGACAGGCTTTGGCTTTTTCGCGGTGCTTCTGATGGCAGGCGGCCAGATCGCCGGGGGCGAGCGGACAACGGGCGAATTCATGTCCTTCTTCACCGCCATGTCGCTGACCTTTCAACCCCTGCGCCGCCTGGGCGATCTGTCCGGCACATGGCAAGTGGCGGCGGCAAGCCTGGATCGGATCTATGCGCTTTTCGACAGCCAGCCCGCCCAGACCCGCCCGGCCACCAGCGCCTCCCTGCCAAGGCCCGGCGCGCCAGAGCTGCGCTTTGACGACGTGACCTTCGCCTATGGCGACCAGCCCATTCTGCGCGGCCTGTCCTTTACCGCCCGCGCGGGGCAGACCACGGCCATCGTGGGGGCCTCGGGCGCAGGCAAGTCGACGGTGTTCCAGCTTCTGACCGGGCTGATCGACCCGGCCACGGGCCGGGTTCTCATCGACGGGATCGACACCGCCACGCTGGCGCTGGCCGACCAGCGTCGGATCTTTGCCAGCGTCACGCAGGACGCCGCCCTCTTTGACGAAACCCTGCGCGAAAACATCACGCTGGGGCGCGATCTGCCGGATGCGGTGCTGCTGGCCGCCTGCGATCAGGCCCATGTGACCGATTTCCTGCCCCATCTGCCGCTTGGTCTGGAAACCCCCGTCGGTCCACGCGGATCGGCGCTGTCCGGCGGCCAGCGCCAGCGCGTGGCCATTGCCCGCGCACTGGCCCAAAACACCCCCGTCCTGCTGTTGGACGAGGCAACCAGCGCCCTTGACGCCCAATCCGAGGCGGCGGTGGCCGATGCTTTGGCAAGGGCCGCGCACGGACGCACGACACTGATCATCGCCCACCGCCTTGCCACGGTGCGGGCGGCCGACCATATCCTGGTCATGGATCAGGGCAGGGTGGTCGAGGAAGGCCCCCATGATGCCCTGATCGCCAAGGCCGGGCTTTACGCGCGGCTTCACGCGCTGCAATTCAAGGGCTGAGCCATGACCATGACACCGGGCGAAACCGCGCCAGATCGGCGGATCCATCAGCTGTCCGGCACTGATGCGCTGCCCTTTTTGCAGGGGCTGACATCAAATGATGTTCTGCCTCTGGCGAAAGGCCCCGGCATTGTCTGGACCGCGCTTCTGACCCCGCAAGGCAAGTATCTGGCCGATTTCCTTGTCGTGAACACCGGCGCAGCGTTGCTGATCGACATCAAGGAAAGCCTCGCCCCCGCCACGCTCCAGCGCCTGTCCATGTATCGGCTGCGCTCGGATGTGCAGATCAGCCCCGCAGAGGTGACCGTGACCCGCGGCCTTGGCCCCGCACCCACAGGCGCCCTGCCAGACCCGCGCCACCCGGCGCTTGGCTGGCGCGCCTATGGCCCTGCCGGGACCGCAGCGCAGATCGACTGGGACGCCATCCGGGTTGCCCATTGCATCCCCGAAAGCGGGATCGAACTGATCCCCGATGACAGCTACCTCTTGGAGAACGGCTTTGAACGTCTGAATGGCGTGAACTTCCGCAAGGGCTGCTATGTCGGCCAGGAAGTGACGGCGCGCATGAAGCACAAGACCGAACTGCGCAAGGGGCTGGTGCAGGTGGCGATCAGCGGCTCTGTGCTCCCCGGCACCGAAGTCATGGCCGGCGGCAAGGTGGTGGGCCGGGTGTTTACCCAGTCGGGCGGCAAGGCACTGGCGCATCTGCGCCTGGATCAGGCACAAGGCGAGATGATTGCCGGAACGGCAAAGCTGCACCTGCTGTGAAAAAGGCTGCCCGTCAGGGGCAGCCTTCGGAAAATGCGCATTTTCCGGTCCGGAGTTTGTGTCAAACTCCGCCCGCGCCCGGCTTAGACGCGTTCGGAATATTCCATCAATTCCGTATGCACGATGATCTCTTCGTCGGCATTGATGAAGGGCGGCACCATGATGCGCACGCCATTGTCCAGAACCGCCGGCTTGTAGGACTTTGACGCGGTCTGGCCGTTTTGCACCGGCTCGGTCTCGGCCACGCGGCACTGCACCTTCTGCGGGATTTTCACGTTCAGGGGTTCCGTCCCGTAGTACTGGACCGACACCGTCATGCCGTCTTGCAGGAAAGGCCGCCGGTCGCCCAAAAGTTCGGCATCCAGTTCGATCTGCTCATAGGTCTCGCTGTCCATGAACACCAGACGGCCATCTGTCTCGTACAGAAACTGCTGGTCTTTCATTTCAAGATCGACCTGATCGACCTTGTCCTCCGAGCGGAAGCGCTCGTTCAACTTGCGGCCGTCGCGCAGGTTCTTCAGCTCGGCTTGCGCAAAGGCGCCGCCCTTGCCGGGCTTCACATGGGTGACCTTCACCGCAGCCCACAACCCCCCGTCGTGGTCAATGATGGTGCCGGGTTTCAGTTCGTTTCCGTTGATCTTGGCCATTGTGGCGAAACCTTGTCAAAAGGTTGAAATAGTTTGGACCGCCCCTATATACGGCCAGTTGTCTGCGGGCAAGTAAGCTAGATACGGTAGGTCGGTTTTTCAGCCATGCGCCAGGCGCATGGCAGTCATGCGAAAGATCAAAAGCCGAATCGTAGCAAATTCGTTACAAGCAGCGGACGCGAGAATGACAAGAGCAATAATAGGATAACGAGCATGCTCGATTCCATCGATAGCACGGCGTTCAACTTTGAGCAGGGCCAGCGCGCGCGCAAACTCTTTGCGGCGGTGGTTCTGGCGGCCTTGGATGATGCCATCGCCGATGACAAGAAATACGGTAACGGCCCCGATCAGATCGCCCGCTGGGCGCGGTCGCGCGATGGGCGCGAGGTGCTGTCCTGCGCCGGGATCGACCCCAATGAGCGCGTGGTCAAGGGTCTGATGGAGTTTGTGGCCAAGGGCGTGCGCACCAGCGTCGCGCTGAGCCGCGAAGAGTCTGAACGCCGCCATGCGCAAGAGATGGAACAGGCCGAAGCCGCCTGAGCCAAACGGGGCTATGGCGGCGGCCTGCGGCAGCGCAGCCGCGACACGGATCAAAAGCCCAAGGATGGAAAACCAAAGCGCCCAAAGGGCGCTTTTCCTATTCAGATCAGGGCGCTATCCCGATCAAAGCAATTCATCGGCGGCCATGGCGCGGGCGATCTCGGCGCGCACCAGCTTGCGAATATTGCGGGTGATCCGCTCCCCCAAGCGGCCCTGCAATTCTTCGCGCAACACATCGCGCACAATCTCACGCAACATCGCCTCATCCACCGGCAGGTCAGGATCGTCGGCTTCGTCCAGCTCAAGCGCGGCCTCGGCCCTGTCGCTGCGCCGCGCGCCCCCGGCGAGTTCCTGCAACACCGCCGCCTCTGCCTCATCGGCCAAGGCGCGGTCTGGCTCCACCGTGCCGCCAACCCAAGGTTCGGCCAAAACCGTCTCGGCCTCTTCTGCTCCGTCGCTCTGCGCCCAGCCCGGCAAGGCTTCCGCCGCATCCTCGGCGGAGGTGGCCTCAAGGATTTCAGGCGCAACCACGTCGGGCTGACTGGCAAGGCCCGCGGCCTCATCCGGTTCGGACGCAGGATCATGCCCGGCCTCATCGCCCGATGAGCCGGGCTCTTCGCCACGTTCTTCGGCCGATTTCAGGATAAACACCGGCTCGGCATAGGCGGCAATCTGATGCTCGGCCCAGTGTGCCTCATCGACGTTTTCCGCCATCGGCGCGCCTTCGGCATCGGGGCCGGGATCACCTGTCTCGGACTCCCACTCTTCGGCCTGTTGTTCCATCCCGGCGCTGACGCGCGCTATCACCCGCTCAATCGGCGGGGCGACGGACTGAGCGGCGGGTTCGTTTGATACGACCCGCAGCGCCGGGGTCAGCAACAGCTTTTCGGTTTCCATGGCCGGACGTGCGGTTGTCTCCGGCGGCACCGGGCGCAGATCATCCGCCACCAGCCGCCGGATCGACGACAGGACATCCTCGCTTCCGGTGGAATTCAACGCTTCCGACATGCCTGACCCTGCCTGACCCTTTCGCCCTT
>VGDH01000089.1 GCA_016869835.1 Alphaproteobacteria bacterium | reverse complement strand
GCCTTGTCCGGCCGTGCCGGCGCTGTTTCGGGTGGTGGATGAGGAATGAACCTTTGGTGCAAGCAAAAAGCTTGAAGACAGAATTTGCGAGGGACTGTCTGCCCCCCATGCCGGCATTGCGTTGCAAAGCCAGCCCCCCCGAGGATATTTGGGCCACATTGAAGGCCAGATGGCACTTTGCCGCTGTCGTGTGGGGGGGGCCTCGTGAACCGCGTCTATCTTGACTGGAATGCCACGGCACCTCTTCGCCCCGAAGCCAGGGCGGCGATGATTGCTGCGATGGAGGTGGTGGGCAACCCGTCCTCGGTTCATGCCGAGGGGCGGGCGGCCAAGGCCCTGCGCGAACGGGCGCGCGGCCAGATCGCGGCGGCTTTGGGGGCTGAGGGGGCTGATATCGTCTTTACCTCGGGCGCAACCGAAGCGGCGGCTTTGGCCTGTGCCGGGCGGGGCCTTTCCTGTGCGCCGGTCGAGCATGATGCGGTGCTGTCCTGGTGCGAGGCGAGCCTTCTGGTTGATGGGAATGGCCGGGTGACGGTGAGTGACCCTGCGCGGTCTGCCCTGCAATTGGCCAATTCCGAGACCGGGATCGTGCAGGAGCCGCCCGAAGGCCTTGCGGTGTCGGACCTGACCCAGGCTTTTGGCAAACTGCCCTTCGCCTTCAACTGGCTTGGTTGCCAGATGGGGCTTGTGAGTGCGCACAAGCTGGGCGGACCCAAGGGCATTGGTGCGCTGGTGTTGCGCCAGGGGCTGGATGTGACGGCGCAGATTCGGGGCGGCGGGCAGGAATTGGGCCGTCGCGCCGGCACGGAAAACCTGATCGGCATTGCCGGTTTTGGAGCCGCGGCCGAGGCGGCGATGCGGGATCTGGCCAATGGCGTCTGGGATGAGGCAGCCGAAGTTAGAAATATTCTAGATTCAGCATTGTCGGATTTGGGTTTTGATACTATTTCCGTCGGGAATGCGGTGGTGCGGCTTCCCAACACCCTGTGCCTGATCGCGCCGGGCTGGAAGGGGGAGACGCAGGTCATGGCAATGGATCTGGCGGGGTTTGCCATTTCGGCAGGGTCTGCCTGTTCCAGCGGCAAGGTCAAGGCCAGCCGGGTCTTACAGGCCATGGGCCACGATCCGCAGCGCGCGGGGCAGGCCATTCGCCTGTCGCTGGGGCCCGGGGTGACGCGCGACGAGGTCTTGCGCTTTGCCGAGGTCTGGGGCCGCGACTATGCGCGTCTTTTGGCGCGTGGGGCTTGAAAGAAGGCGGGCTGCGGCCCATGAAGCGGAGGCGTTGACCATGGCGGCAGTTGAAATGGAAGTGCGCGACGGCGTCGATCGGGAGACGATCGAAACCGTGCAGGCCATGTCAGGCAGCTACAAGCATGGCTGGTCCACCGATATCGAGATGGATTTCGCGCCCAAAGGCATTTCCGAAGACATCGTTCGCCTGATCAGCCAGAAGAACAATGAGCCGCAATGGATGCTTGATTGGCGTCTCGCGGCCTATCGCCGTTGGATCAAGATGGAAGAACCCCGATGGGCGATGCTCAACTATCCGGCGATAGACTATCAGGACCAGTATTATTATGCCAAGCCCAAGAGTATGGTGGAAAAGCCGAAGTCCCTCGATGAGGTGGACCCGAAGCTTTTGGCGACCTATGAAAAGCTGGGCATCCCGCTGAAAGAACAGATGATTCTGGCCGGTGTCGAATTGCCGGAAGGCGAGCGTCGGGTGGCTGTGGATGCGGTTTTCGATTCCGTCTCGCTTGGCACCACCTTCAAGGCCGAGTTGCAAAAGGCAGGCGTGATCTTCTGTTCCATCTCGGAGGCGGTGCGCGAGCATCCCGAACTGGTGCAGAAGTATCTTGGCAGCGTTGTGCCGCAGTCGGACAACTTCTTTGCTACGCTGAATTCGGCGGTCTTTTCGGACGGGTCATTCGTTTATATCCCGAAAGGCACCCGCTGCCCGATGGAGCTGTCGACCTATTTCCGGATCAATGCCGAGAACACCGGCCAGTTTGAGCGCACGCTGATCATCGCCGATGAGGGCAGCTATGTCAGCTATCTTGAGGGCTGCACCGCGCCCAAGCGCGATAGCCATCAGCTGCATGCCGCCGTGGTGGAACTGGTGATCCTGAAGGATGCCGAGATCAAGTATTCCACCGTTCAGAACTGGTATCCCGGCGATGAAAACGGCAAGGGCGGCATCTACAACTTTGTCACCAAGCGCGCCGATTGCCGGGGCGAGCGCGCCAAGGTGATGTGGACACAGGTGGAAACCGGCTCGGCCATCACCTGGAAATACCCGTCCTGCATCTTGCGCGGCGACGCGTCCCAAGGCGAGTTCTACTCGATCGCCATCGCCAACAATGCCCAGCAGGCCGATACCGGCACCAAGATGGTGCATCTGGGCAAGCGCACCAAGTCGCGCATCGTGTCCAAGGGCATTTCGGCGGGGCGGGCGCAGAACACCTATCGCGGTCTGGTCAGCATGCACCCCAAGGCGGTGGACAGCCGCAATTACACGCAATGCGACAGCCTGTTGATCGGCGATAAGTGCGGCGCGCATACAGTTCCCTACATCGAGGTGAAGAACAACTCCTCGCGCGTGGAGCATGAGGCGACCACATCGAAGGTGGATGAGGATCAGCTGTTCTATTGCCGCTCGCGGGGCATGGATGAGGAAGAAGCGGTCGCTTTGGTGGTGAACGGGTTCTGCAAGGAAGTGCTTCAGGCCCTGCCGATGGAATTCGCCATGGAGGCGCAAAGCCTGGTGGCGATCAGCCTTGAAGGTTCGGTCGGGTGAAGGTTGGCAAGCCGAAGAACGCGTGGCTGAATAAGCACGCCGCGGCCCCCGTGGCAACGCCGGATCTGGTGATCAGTCCGGCGGGCCAGGTGGTGCGCACGGTGATCGACGGCAAGCCGGTGTTTTTCACGCTGACCAACACCAAGGATGTCATCCAGAAGGAACATCTTGCCGGCCGGTTCTATGAGACCGAAGAGCTTGAGATCATCCGCGCCCATTGTCCGAAAAACGCGGTTTTTGTCGATATCGGCGCCAATATCGGGAACCATGCGCTCTTTGCGCTGAAGATGCTGGGCGTCAAGCAGGTGATCCCGTTTGAGCCCAACCCGGTGGCGATTGCGGTTCTGACCTCGAACGTGGGGCTGAATGGCGAATTGGGCCGCTGTGACCTGTCGCATCTGGGGCTTGGGCTTTCGGACAAGGCGCAGGCGGGTCTGACGATGGAAGTCGACAAGCCTAACAAGAACCTCGGCGGTGGGCGTCTGGTGGAAGGCGGCGATCTGCGGGTGATTGCGGGGGATGAAGCCCTGGCTGGTGCCAAGGTTGATTTCATCAAGATCGACGTCGAGGGCATGGAGATGCAGGTCTTGCGCGGTCTGGCCCAGACGTTGGAGCATTGCCGCCCGGTGCTGTTCATCGAGGTGGACGAGACGAACCGGGCCGATTTCCTCGCTTGGGTTGCGGCCAATGGCTATGAAACGGCGGCCACCTTCCGCCGCCATCCGGTGAATGAGAACTTTCTGCTCAAGCCCGCCCGCAAGGGCGCGAAGGGCTAGACGATGGACGCGTTGACCGCCCCCAAGCTGACCTTGCCGCCTGACGAGGCTGATGCGCTGCGTGCGGCCTACGCTGCGGCGCGGGCGATCCTGGAATACGGGTCGGGTGGTTCGACATTGGTTGCGGGCGAAAACCCTTCGGTGACGATCTTTTCGGTGGAAAGCGATGCCAATTGGGTCGCGATGATGCAGCGCTGGTTCGAAGCTGCGCCTGCCAAGGGCAAGGTGGTTCTGCATCACGCCGACATTGGCGAGACCAAGGCATGGGGCATGCCGGCGAACAACCGCCGCGTCGCGCGCTGGCCGGGACATCCGAATTCGGTCTGGGACCGGCCGGATTTTCTGCAGCCTGACACTGTGCTGATTGATGGCCGCTTTCGCCTTGCCTGCTTTCTGACCGTACTTTTGCGCACGACGCGCCCGGTCAAGGTGCTGTGGGACGATTACAGCGACCGAACCGCCTATCACCGTGCCGAAACGCTGTGCCCGCTGGTGGCGCGCCACGGACGTATGGCTGAATTTCTTGTTGAACCGCAAAGCCTTGCACCAAAGGACCTGTCTTGGGTGATTGAGGCTTTTGTGACACCTCAATAGCATTTGCACATCTGTGCAATACCCCAGACACCGGCCAGACCGGCCAGAAGAACAGACCGAGGACCGAAAGATGCTTGAGATCAAGAACCTTCACGTGAAACTGGCCGAAGAGGACAAGGTCATTCTGCGCGGCCTGAATCTGACGATCGGAGCGGGCGAGGTCCATGCCATCATGGGGCCGAATGGCTCGGGCAAATCGACGTTAAGCTATGTGCTGTCAGGCCGCGATGGCTATGAGGTCACCGAAGGTTCGGCCAAGCTTCTGGGCCAAGAGCTTTTGGATATGGAGCCCGAGGCGCGGGCGGCTGCGGGACTTTTCCTGGCCTTCCAGTATCCGGTGGAAATTCCCGGTGTCGGCAACATGACCTTCCTGCGCACCGCGCTGAACTCACAGCGCAAGGCGCGCGGCGAGGAAGAGGTATCGGCGGGCGACTTCCTGAAACTGGTGCGCGAAAAGGCCAAGGCATTGAAGATCGACGCCGAGATGCTCAAGCGGCCGGTCAATGTGGGCTTTTCGGGCGGCGAGAAGAAGCGCAACGAAATCCTCCAGATGGCCATGCTGGAACCCAAGATGTGCATCCTGGATGAAACCGACAGCGGGCTGGATGTTGATGCGATGAAACTGGTGTCTGACGGGGTCAACGCCCTGCGCGATGCCGGGCGGTCGTTCCTTGTGATCACCCACTACCAGCGGCTTCTGGATCACATCAAACCCGATGTCGTTCACATCATGGCGGCGGGCCGCATCGTCAAGACCGGCGGGCCGGAACTGGCGCTTGAAGTGGAACACAACGGCTATGCCGATCTTCTGGCCGAGGTGCAGTAATGGGTCTTTTGCAGGCAAAATCCGATGCGCTTGCGGCGCGGCTTGCGGGCCGCACCTTGGGGCAGGGGGGCTGGCTTGTTGCGGTACAGGCCGCCGCCCTTGACCGACTGCGCCCCATGGGTCTGCCCGGCAAACGGGATGAGTATTGGCGCTATACCGACCCAACGTCTTTGACTGCGGTTGAGCCCCCGAAAGCCGATCTTTTTGACACCAAGGGCGAGGCCCGCCCTTTTTCGGCGATTGATCGGCTGAAGCTGGTTTTTGTCGACGGGGTGTTTGATTCGGTGCAATCCGATCCGCTGGCGCTGGACGGCGTCGAAATCACGCCGCTGGCCGACGCGGCCGGGACAGAGGGCCATTGGGCTGCCGGGCTTTACGGCATGCTTGAGGCATGCGGCCAAAGCCCGGTTGAACGCCCTCTTGCGGCGCTGAACACCGCGCTGGCCACGCAAGGGATGATGATCCGGGTGACGGGCCGTCCGTCAAAGCCGATTTCAATGATTTATCTCTGTACATCAGATACATCCGACGCAATTCTGCATCACTGCGTGAAGTTGGCGCCTGGCGCCGAACTGACGCTTTTGGAAAACGGTCCGGCCGCAGCGCGCCTGAACAAGGTTCTTGAGGTCGATGTGGGCGAGGGCGCCCGGCTACACCATGTCCGCACCCAAGGTCGCGATCATCAGCGCCGCGCGGCCACCCATATCTTTGGCAGCATCGCCGCAGGCGCGCTGTTCAAATCTTTCACGCTGACCGCCAATGGCCGACTGACCCGCAACGAGGCGGTGCTGGAGCTTTTAGGCGATGATGCCGTGGCCCATGTCGCGGGCGCGACCGTGGGCGATGGCGAATTCCACCATGACGACACGGTGTTCATCACCCATGCGGGTCAGCGCTGTGAAAGCCGTCAGGTGTTCAAGAAGGTGCTGAAGAACGGTGCCGTCGGCGTGTTTCAGGGCAAGATCCTGGTCAAGCCCGGGGCGCAAAAGACCGATGGCTATCAGATCAGCCAGTCGCTGTTGCTGGATGAGGACAGCCAGTTTCTTGCCAAGCCCGAGTTGGAAATCTATGCCGATGATGTGAAATGCAGCCACGGCTCCACCTCGGGCGCGATTGACGAGACCGCGCTTTATTATCTGCGCTCGCGCGGGGTGCCACTGAAGGCGGCGCAGTCACTTTTGGTGCTGGCCTTTCTGGCCGAAGCGATTGACGAGATCGAGGATGAGGCGATTGCAGATGACATCCGTGACCGGCTTGAGGGCTGGCTGCAGCGCCACGAGCACTGAGATGTCGCTGCTGGTGGATATCATTGATAGCTGGCGCGCGCCCCGGCGGGTGGTGCGCCAGCACCTTGACCGGCCCCGGTCCGAGGCTTTCATCTTTACCTTTCTCTTCACCTTTCTTCTGGTCTCTTTCATCGCCCAATGGCCGGTGGCCGCAAGGCTCAGCCATTTTCAGCCCGAAGTTCCGATCGAACAGCGCATGTTCGGCTTTGCCCTTGGCCTGTTCGCCCTGGTCATGCCCTTGGCCTATGCGGTCGCGGCCCTGTCGCGTCTGGTGGCACGGGCATTTGGCGGGCAGGGCAGCTGGTACTCGGCGCGGCTTGCGCTGTTCTGGTCGCTTGCCAGCATCACCCCGGCCATGCTGTTGATGGGGCTTGCCTTGGCCTTTCTGGGGCAGGGGCGGCAGACCACCTATCTTGGCATCGTGATCGCAGCGGTCTTTGTGATCCGCTGGATCGTGATGCTACGGGAAACGGAGCGCGGCGCATGACCCTGGGAAGCCTGCAATACCTGCTGCGGCTGACGCTGTCCAACCCGCGCTCGGCAGCGGCGCGGCTGATGGGGTTGAACCTGCCGGTGCCAACGGGCTGGACGGCCATGCTGCTGGTTTCGGTCGCCTCGGCCTTTCTGGGTTTCATCAGCTTTCTGGTTTCTCCGGTGCAGGGCGATCCGGGCATTGCCGTGATGTTTGGCAGCCCGATGCGCACGGCGATGATCCAGTTTGTCGTTCTGGCGCTGACCGGGGTTCTGGGCTTTTGGGTAGGCCGCATCTTTGGCGGCACCGGAAGCCTTGCGCAGGCCCTGGTGCTAGTGGCCTGGGTGCAGGTGCCGCCGATCCTGTTGCAACTGGTGCAGCTTGTGGTGATGCTGCTGGCGCCGGGTCTGTCGCCGATCATCGGGGTTGCGAGCTTTGCGCTTTATGCGGTCCTTCTGACGCTGTTCATCGCCGAATTGCATGGGTTCCGCTCGGGCGTGATGGTGTTTTTCGGCATCCTGGTTGTGAGTTTTCTGGTCGCGCTGGCGGCGGCCGTTTTCTTTGCCATCCTGATCGGAGTGCCGCAGAATGTATGACGTCCAGAAGGTCAGGGCCGATTTTCCAATCCTGAGCCGTGAGGTGAACGGCAAGCCGCTGGTCTATCTTGACAACGGCGCCTCGGGCCAGAAGCCGCGGGCGGTGATCGAGGCGGTAACCCAGGCCTATTCGATGGAATATGCCAATGTTCACCGGGGCTTGCACTACCTTTCAAACCTCGCGACCGACAAGTATGAGGCCGTGCGCGGCACCATCGCGCGGTTTCTGAATGCAAGGTCCGAGGAAGAGATCATCTTCACCTCGGGCGCGACCGAGGGGATCAATCTGGTCTCTTATGCCTGGGCCGCGCCGCGCCTGCAGCCCGGCGATGAGATGGTGCTGTCGATCATGGAACACCACGCCAATATTGTGCCGTGGCATTTTCTGCGCGAACGGCAAGGCGTAGTCTTGAAATGGGTCGAAGTGGACGCCAAGGGCGATCTGGACCCTCAGGCGGTGATTGACGCCATCGGACCCAAGACAAAACTTGTTGCAATAACACATATGTCCAATGTGTTAGGGACAGTTGTTGATATGAAATCCATCTGCCGCGCTGCGCGGGAAAAGGGCGTTCCGGTGTTGGTGGATGGCTCACAGGCTGCCGTGCATATGCCGGTGGACGTGACCGATCTTGGTGCGGATTTCTATGCCGTCACGGGCCACAAGCTTTATGGCCCCTCAGGGTCGGGTGCGATCTATATCCGGTCGGAACGGCAAGCCGAGATGCGGCCGTTCCTTGGTGGCGGCGACATGATCCGCGAGGTCACCCGCGATGCGATCAGCTACAATGATCCGCCGATGAAGTTCGAAGCCGGCACGCCCGGCATCGTGCAGCAGATCGGGCTTGGCGTTGCCCTGGACTACATGATGGGCCTTGGCATGCAGAATGTCGCGGCGCATGAACGCCAACTTCGCGATTATGCGCGCGACAGGTTGGCAGGACTTAACTGGCTGCAAGTGCAAGGAAATTCGGCGGGGAAGGGGGCAATCTTCTCATTCACGCTGGAAGGTCCGGCGCATGCCCATGACATTTCCACCGTTCTGGACAAGCGCGGCATCGCCGTGCGTGCTGGAACCCATTGTGCCATGCCCTTGATGGAGCATCTAGGCGTCGGTGCAACGTGCCGGGCGTCGTTTGGGCTTTACAACACGGTCGATGAGGTTGATGCGCTGATCTCGGCGCTGGAGCTGTGCCACGAGCTTTTCCAGTGATTTCGCGTTGCAGCGCCGCGTCGGGCGCGCTATAGGAACGCTCAGGCACCCATAGCTCAGCTGGATAGAGTGTTGCCCTCCGAAGGCAAAGGTCGCACGTTCGAATCGTGCTGGGTGCGCCAAACCCTCAATCGCATACCGAACCTTTAATCGCATACCGAAGGGGGGATCCGCACAGCAAGCGGGGACAGTGTTTTTGGATTCGTTTTGGCAGATCAATTTATCACATAATCTATATTATGTAATACATATGATCATCCCAGACAGGGTCAGCCCCTGAGGCCTGTTATCCAACCCATTCAAACAACGTGCTTTTCTGCAAATGGCGTGCCTGTCACGATCCGGTCGATCGACAGATCCGACAGGTCCAAGCTTTGCCAACCGCCCGTTAGAAGATGTTCAGCAATCCCACGACCGATGGCCGGAGATTGCTGAAGCCCGTGGCCCGAGAACCCGTTCATGAACAAGAGGTTCGCCACCGCCGGATGCGGTCCCAGAATCGCGTTCTGGTCCAAAGTGTTATAGGCGTAATGGCCCACCCAGTGGCGCACGACCTTGACCGCATCAAAGCCCGGCGCGCGGTGATAAAGCTGCTCCCAGAGCACGTCGTCAAAAAGATGAAGGTCAGGCTCGAAATCATCAGCCGCACAAGGCCCGTCCTCGGACGGAACCGTGGCGGTGATCCATTGCCCGCCGTGTTCTGGCCGCAGGTAAAAACCGCTGTCCACAAGCAAAGGCGCATCGGGATGGCGCGCGTTCGGCGCATCAATCACAAAGACCGTCCGTTTGCGCGGCTCGACCGGCAGATCGATCCCGGCCCATGCCGCCACCAGCGAGGCCCGCGTGCCGGCCGCGTTCACTGCATGGCCGCAGGCGACGCGCCCGGTCTTGCGCAGCGTCACGGCCACCACTCGGCCCGCCTGCATGTCCAGCCCGATCGCCTCATCGGTCACAAAGACGGCGCCTTGTGCTTTTGCTGCAGCGCGGAAACCGGCCAGAAGGCCCATATTGTCAAACCAGCCCTCATCACGCGGGCCAAAGCTTGCAGCCGCCAGATCCTCGACGTTCAGCCAGGGAAAGCGGGCTTGGGTCTGGGCCGGGGTCCAGACCTCGGTCAAGGCCCCCTGCCCGCGCTGCATCTCGGCCAGTTCGGCAAGCAGGCTTGCCCCCCCGGCGCTATGGGCCAGGAAGAGATAGCCGTTTTCCTTGAAGCCCAAGGACGGGATTCCGACGTCATGGCCCAGGCGATCCTGAAAGTTCCGAATGAAATCAATCCCAAACCGCGAGATGGCAACATTCACCCCGGTCGAGAACTGCGAGCGGATCGATGCCACAGAAAGCGCCGTCGAGGCGCGGGCAAAGCTTGGGTCCTGCTCCACCACCAGAACCGAAAGCCCCGGCTGCATCCGTGTCAGCCAAAAGGCGCAAGACGCCCCCATCACCGCGCCACCGATCACCACCACGTCATAGGCTGTCTGTGTCATCTGCTGTCCCGGGCCAGATCAAGCCCTGCGCAGCGCAAGGCCCGTATGCGACTTTGGATAGCCAAGCCCCTTGCCAAGGACAAGCCGGGCGGCGCATTTCGCCCGGGTCCAAAAGCAAAATGCCATGCAGCGCCAATGTTTGCCCGGCAAAATGAACCGCGCTCAGGCGGCCTTGCGTCCCCATTTGGGGAAAGGATCGGCCAGATCCGACCAGGCCTGCGGGGTGAAGGAATTGACCGGAAGCAAAGCCGCATCCAGCGCCGCCCGAATTGCCCGTTCATCCAGCCCCGAGCCGATGAACACGATCTGCTGACGTCGGTCGCCCCAGGGCGCGCACCAATTTCGGGCGATTTCAGCCTGCGCCTCGGCATCGCCCGGCCGACGGCTTTCAGGCAAGGCCGCCCACCAGAACCCCAGCGGCGTGATCGAGGACATGGCCCCGGCAAGGCTGAACTCTGCCGCCCAATCGGGGCGCGTCGCGATCCAGAAATGCCCTTTGGCGCGAATGACACCGGGCAGATCCCCGTTCAGAACCGCATGAATCTTCATCGGATCGAACGGAGCGCGGGCCTGATAGACAAAGGAGGAAATGCCATATTCCTCGGTCTCGGGCACATGGGTGGCGAAACCGTAAAGCTCTTTGGCCCACAAGGGATGTTCATGCGCGCGGTCAAAGTCGAAAAGCCCGGTATCAAAGATCTGGGCTGGGTCGACGCGGGAATGATCGGCCTCGATCACGCGGGCATCGGGGTTCAACGCCTTGATGATGGTCAAGGCAGCCTGGCACTGTACTGCGGTTGCATCGCGCACCTTGTTCAACACGATGACATCGGCAAATTCGATCTGATCGGTCAGAAGATTGACCAAGGAACGCTGGTCACCCTCGCCCAGGGACTCGCCCCGGTCGGCTAGGAAATCATGGCTGGAAAAGTCACTGAGCAGGTTCACCGCGTCCACCACCGTGACCATGGTATCCAGCCGCGCCACATCGGAAAGGCTGTTGCCCGCCTCGTCGGTAAAGTCAAAGGTGGCCGCCACTGGCAGGGGTTCGGCAATTCCGGTGCTTTCGATCAGCAGGTAATCAAACCGCGCTTCCCCGGCCAGCCGCCGCACCTCTTGCAACAGATCGTCGCGCAGGGTGCAGCAGATGCAGCCGTTGCTCATCTCGACAAGCTTTTCCTCGGCCCGGTTCAGGCTGGTGCCTTCGCGGATCAGATCGGCGTCGATGTTCACTTCCGACATGTCATTCACGATGACGGCAACGCGGCGCCCGTCGCGGTTATTCAGCACATGATTGAGAAGCGTGGTCTTGCCCGCACCAAGGAAGCCGGAAAGCACGGTCACGGGAAGGCGGGAATCTTGGGTCATCGCGAACCTATGTTTGTTATACTATAACATGTCATATAGCGACCAGCCCCTCCCCTCACAAGGGCAAATGACAAAGGGGCCAACCTTGCGGTCGGCCCCTGCCCTGCACAACTGTGCTATCCTCGGTCCGGGATCAGCCCTGAACCATCTTGGCGACTTCAGCGGCGAAGTCGTCCTCTTTCTTTTCAACACCTTCACCCACCATGACACGGGCATAGCGGGTGATTTCAACGCCGGCTTCTTTCGCAGCCGCCTCGACCGTCAGGTCGGGGTTGATGACGAAAGCCTGGCCCAGCAGCGTGTTTTCCGACAGGAAGCGCTTCATCCGGCCCGGGATGATGTTGTTGTGGATGACGGCATCCGGCTTCGGCTTGGCCGAGGCGGCATTCTCTTCCAGCGCCTTGGCGGTTTGCACGGCCAGTTCACGTTCGACCACGACCGGATCAAGCGTGGCTTCCGACAGCGACAACGGATTGGTCGCGGCAATGTGCATCGCGAACTGCTTGCCGATCTCGGCGGCCTTGGCCGCATTGCCCTTGAGCGCGACCAGAACGCCGATCTTGCCCATGCCATCAGCGGCCGCATTGTGGACGTAAGAGACGACGGTCTCGCCTTCCAGAACATGCATGCGGCGGAAGGTCATGTTCTCGCCGATGCGGGCGATGGCTTCCTGGATCACTTCTTCCACGGTCTTGCCGTTCAGCGCAGCCGCCTTGACGACTTCGATGGAATCGCCGGTGGTCAGCGCCACCTTGGCCACATCGCGCACCAGCGCCTGGAAGTCGGCGTTCTTGGCGACAAAGTCGGTTTCCGAGTTGATCTCGACAGCGACGCCCTTGCCGGTCGACACGGCCACGCCAACCAGACCCTCGGCCGCCACGCGGTCGGCCTTCTTGGCCGCCTTGGCCAGACCCTTGGTGCGCAGCCAGTCAACGGCCGCTTCCATGTCGCCGTTCACTTCCGTCAACGCCTTCTTTGCGTCCATCATGCCTGCGCCGGTCGAATCGCGCAGTTCCTTCACCATTGCAGCGGTGATTGCGGTCATTTTTCAGACTCCTGAATTCCTGAAATGAAGTGGCGGGGAGTAGTCCCCCCGCCGGATGTCAAAGCCATGACAAGGCGATCACGCCTCGGCAGCTTCCTCGGCCGGGGCTTCTTCCAAGGCGCCAAGGTCAACGCCGGCCGCACCCAGTTGCGCCGACATGCCGTCAAGCGCGGCGCGGGCGATCAGGTCGCAGTAAAGGCTAATGGCACGGACCGCGTCGTCGTTGCCGGGGATGACATAGTCAACGCCCTTGGGCGAGCAGTTGGTGTCGACAACGCCAACGACCGGAATACCCAGCTTTTGCGCTTCGAGGATGGCGAGGTCTTCCTTGCCCACATCGATCACGAAGATCAGATCGGGGGTGCCGCCCATTTCACGGATGCCACCGAGCGATGCTTGCAGCTTGGCCTGGTCGCGTTCCATCATCAGACGCTCTTTCTTGGTCAGGCCTTCGCCGCCTGCGCCCAGAATCTCGTCAATCTGCTTCAGACGCTGGATCGACTTCGACACGGTCTGCCAGTTGGTCAGCGTGCCGCCCAGCCAGCGGTGGTTCATGTAGAACTGGGCGC
>VGDH01000088.1 GCA_016869835.1 Alphaproteobacteria bacterium | reverse complement strand
AGAACCAGTCGGGGCTGGCCGTCAGGGCGGCGCTCGCGGCGCTTGGCCGTCCGGTTCTGGCCACCTTGGCGGCCTTTGGCCGGGTGGCGATCTATGCGGCCCAGACCATCGGCCATCTGGCCCGCCCGCCGTTTTATACCCGCGAGTTTCTCTCGGCTCTTCTGCATGTGGGCTGGCTGTCGCTGCCTGTGGTGGGGTTGACCGCCATCTTCACCGGCGGCGCGCTGGCCTTGCAGATCTATGCCGGGGGCCAGCGCTTCAACGCCGAGGCGGTGGTGCCGCAGATCGTGGCCATCGGCATGGTGCGCGAGTTGGGGCCAGTGCTGGTGGGGTTGATGATTGCCGCGCGCGTCACCTCCTCCATTGCGGCCGAGATTGCCACGATGAAGGTGACCGAACAGATTGACGCGCTAGTCACGCTTTCCACCAACCCCATGAAATACCTGACCGTTCCGCGCGTACTGGCGGGCACGCTGACTGTGCCCTTGCTGGTGGCGGTGGGCGACATCATCGGCATCATGGGCGGGTTCCTGGTGGCCACGGGCCAGCTTGGCTTTAACAAGGCCACCTATATCCAGACCACACTGGATTTTCTGGAAACTCCCGATGTGGTCTCGTCGCTGGTGAAGGGTGCGGTCTTTGGCTTTATCGCCACCCTGATCGGCTGCTATCATGGCATGGCCTCGGGACGCGGGGCGATGGGTGTGGGGAGCGCCACGAAGACCGCCGTCGCCGCCGCCTCGATCCTGATCCTGGCGGCAAACTTCCTGCTCACCTCGGTGATGTTCACGCCATGATCAACCTTGCCGGTGTCACCAAGTCCTTTGGTCCGAAACAGGTGCTGCGCGGCATCGACCTGAGCCTGAATCGCGGGCAGTCGCTGGTGGTGATCGGCGGGTCAGGGACCGGAAAATCGGTGCTGTTGAAGTGCATCCTTGGCCTTGTGCGGCCAGATGCGGGACTGATCACGCGGGAAGGCCAGAACGTGCTGACCGCCGAGCGTGAGGCTTTTCTTGCCCGCTTTGGCATGCTGTTTCAGGGTGGCGCGCTGTTTGACAGCCTGAAGGTGTGGGAAAACGTCGCCTTCCGCCTGCTGCGCGGCCCCCTGAAGCGGCCCAAGGCCGAGGCACGCGAGATCGCGATCGAAAAGCTGCGCCGGGTTGGCCTGGGGCCAGAAACCGCCGATCTTTTCCCCGCCGAACTGTCGGGCGGCATGCAAAAGCGCGTGGGCCTCGCGCGCGCCATCGCCGCCGAGCCCGAGATCATCTTTTTCGACGAGCCGACCACCGGGCTTGACCCGATCATGGCCGGCGTCATCAACGCCCTGATCCGCGAGATCGTAACCGAGATGGGCGCCACGGCGATCACCATCACCCATGACATGACCTCGGTCCGAGCGATTGCCGATCGGGTGGCGATGCTGCATGACGGGGTGATCCGCTGGACCGGACCCGTGGCCGAGATGGACAGCACGCCTGACCCCTATGTGCAGCAGTTCATCCATGGTCGTGCGACAGGGCCGATTGCTGCGGTCCGCTAGCGCGATTCTGGGCGGCCAGCCCGCTTTGCCCGCCAAGGTTGTGCAACGGTTTCCAGATCGGAAACAACCCGCCTTGTCCACAGGAATTTGTCGCGCCATTTCAAGGATATGCCCCATTTTCGTTGCAATTTTTCCTTAATTCGAAAAGCTTGGCGGCAGTGATAAGGCCGGAAATGCGCCCGGATCAGGGGCGCAAGGGCCAGTGCCGGGGATGGTGTGGAATGGTTCTGAAGATCGTTGAGCGTTTGCGCATAGCCATGCGACCTTGAACGCTGTTGCGGTCTCATTGGTTGCGCTTTTGGCGGCGGGGCTGGTAACGGCCAGCCTGCTGGCCGCTTTTGGCGTCATCCCCTGGCCACAGATCGCGCTCTTCTTCGGGGGGGCAGGCGGTGGCGCAGGCCGGGATGTGGCTTCAGCTGGGCCTGACCGGGTTGGTCGTGCTGTTGCTCCTCTACATGCCGGCCAATCTGCACATCTCGCGGCTGGAACGCAGCCATCGCAGCTTTGCCATCGGCATGCATGACATCTCGCGCGCCTATGCCCATGCCCATGCCGCCGACCGCAAGGGCGTCTTTGGCCTGTCGTCGGAATTCGAGGGGATGAAGGCGCGGATGCAGCATCTGCGCCAGCACCCCGACCTGCGTGATCTGGAACCCGAACTGCTGCAACTTGCGGCACAGATGAGTTTCGAGACGCGCGAGCTGGCGCAGACCTATTCCGATGAAAAGGTCAATCGTGCCATGGACTTCCTGCGCCACCGCCAGCAAGAGGTGCAGGCCCTGACCGACCGCCTTGCCGCCGCCCGCACCACCTGCGACGAGTTGCGCCGCTGGTTGCAGGATGTCGAGGCCGAAGAACGTGCGGCCCAGACGCAGATCAAGCGGCTGGAGGCGGACCTGCGGGAAATCCTGCGGACGCTGGGCTATGATTTCGATCTTGAAGATCACCGCGAGCAGAATGTGATGCAACTGCCGAAGCCGGGCAAGTAACCCGCGCTTGACTTTGCCGCCGCCGCGCGGCGAGGTCGGGGGATGCGATATCTGAACCTGTGCCTGCTGATCCTGTTCCCCATCGCCTGGTTTGCGCCACTGATGCGCGCTGCCGTCTTGCCGATCTTCGGCATGGAGGAAATCTCGGTCATCACCGGGTTGCAGGCGCTTTGGGGCAGCGATGCGGTTCTGGCGCTTGTGGTGACCTTTCTGGCGGTTTTTGCGCCCATGGCCAAGGTTGTGGGCGTGGCGCTGGTGGATTTCGGGCTTCTCGCGCCGCGGGTGATGCCGGTCTTGCGATGGATGGGCAAACTGGCAATGGCGGATGTGTTCTTGTTGGCGATCTACATCGTGCTGATCAAGGGGGCGGGCATGGTGACGGTTGAAACCGCCTGGGGGCTTTACCTGTTCACCGGCTGCATTCTCGCCTCGCTGGCCCTGTCGCATCGCGGGCCTGCGGGGCCGGCTCATCAAGGCTGACAGCACGCGTCGCGCGCGCCCACGACGAATGCCCGCAAGGGCTTGAGGAGTTGGCCGTTTCAAGGCAACAAGAGCCATGAGCAAATCATCCCCCGCCTTCAGCTGTTCCTCATGCGGCGCAGTCCATCGCAAATGGGCCGGGCGCTGCGATGCCTGTGGGGCGTGGAATTCCATCGTCGAGGAGGCCCCGCTTTCGGCCGGGCCTAAGGCGCTGGGGGCCAAGGGCCGCGCGATCGCCTTGACCGATCTGGCCACTGAAGAGGCGCCGCCCCCCCGCGCCTCCTCCGGGATCGACGAGTTTGACCGCGTTTTGGGCGGCGGGCTGGTGCCAGCCAGCGCCATCCTGGTCGGGGGCGATCCGGGCATCGGAAAGTCCACCCTTCTTTTGCAGGCAGCCGCCTCCTTTGCCCGCCACGGCGTCAAATGCCTTTATATCTCGGGCGAAGAGGCCTCGGCTCAGGTCCGCATGCGCGCCCAGCGCCTTGGACTGACCGAAGCACCGGTGGCCTTGGGGGCCGAAACCAATCTGCGCGACATCCTGACCACCTTGGATGCCGAACGCCCCGGCCTTGCCATCATCGATTCCATTCAGACCATGTGGCTCGATACGGTCGAGGCCGCCCCCGGTTCGGTCAGCCAGGTGCGCGCCGCCGCGCATGAGCTGGTGACCTTTGCCAAGAAACGCGGGGTGGCGGTGATCCTTGTCGGGCATGTCACCAAAGAGGGCCAGATCGCCGGCCCCCGCGTGGTCGAACACATGGTCGACACCGTCCTTTATTTCGAAGGCGAGCGCGGCCATCAGTTCCGCATCCTGCGCGCGGTCAAGAACCGCTTTGGCCCCGCCGATGAGATCGGCGTGTTTGAGATGACGGGTGGCGGGCTGTCACAGGTGATGAACCCCTCGGCGCTTTTCCTGTCGGAACGGGGGCAGGCAAGCCCCGGCAGCGCTGTCTTTGCCGGGATCGAGGGCACAAGGCCCGTCCTGACCGAAATTCAGGCCCTGGTCGCCCCCTCACCGCTCGGCACGCCACGCCGCACGGTGGTGGGGCTGGATTCGGGGCGGCTCTCGACCATCCTTGCCGTCCTTGAGGCACGCTGCGGCATTCCCTTTACCGGGCTTGATGTGTTCTTGAACGTGGCCGGTGGCATGCGGGTGACCGAGCCCGCCGCCGATCTGGCGGTCGCCGCAGCGCTTGTCTCGGCCCGCGAAGATGTGGCAATTCCCGCCGAAACGGTTCTTTTTGGCGAAATTTCCCTTTCTGGCGCCCTGCGCCCAGTGGGCCAGACCGAAAACCGGTTGAAAGAGGCGGCAAAACTTGGTTTCTCACAGGCGATTGCCCCGAGCCGGTCAAAGCTGGTTGCCGTCGATGGCATGAGCGTGCGGGAAATGCCCGACCTCACCGCCTTCGTGGGTGAAATGTTTGGCGCAGGCTGACGCGCAAAGGAGTGCTGGATGGAAGGCTTTACCCTGATCGACGGCGTCGTGACCCTCGTCATCGTACTTTCGGCGATCCTCGCCTATTCGCGCGGCCTCGTGCGCGAGGCCATGGCGATTGCGGGCTGGATCGGGGCGGCGGTGCTGGCCTTTGTCTTTGCCGAAAGCGCGCAGCCGCTGGTCAAGGAAATCCCGGTGCTGGGTGATTTTCTGAAAGACAGCTGTGAGCTTTCCATCATCGTCGCCTTCGGCATCGTCTTGGCCATCGGCCTCATTCTCGCCTCGCTCTTCACGCCGCTCTTTTCCTCGATCGTGCAACGTTCGGCCCTCGGCGGAATTGATCAGGGGCTGGGCTTTGTCTTTGGCGTCTTGCGCGGTATCGTCCTCGTCGGTGTGGCGCTGTTGGTCTATGATCGCGCCGTGGCCGCCAATACCGTGCCGATGGTGGATGAATCCCGCTCGGCCAAGATCTTTGCTTCGTTCCAGGCCAATATCGACGCGGCCGTTCCCGATGATGCGCCGGGCTGGATCCTGTCGCGCTATAACGCGCTGACCAAGGCCTGCGCCGCGCCTGCAAGCGCAACCGCGCCGGAAACTGCCCCCGAAACCGCTCCGGAAACGGCTCCGGCCCCGTCGAACTGACCTTAAGGCCGCAGCGGGTTGCGGTGCCGTCGGCTTTGGGGGTGACAGGGCGGCCCATTCGGCCTAAACAAAGGCCAACCCAGCCACAGGATTCGGAGAGCCCATGCGCCGCTTCCCCGCCCACCCCTTCTCCCCGCTCGATGACGGCGACAAGCTGAAGGAAGAGTGTGGCATCTTCGGGGTGGTGGGCGTCAACGACGCGGCGAATTTCGTGGCGCTTGGGCTGCATGCCCTGCAACATCGGGGGCAAGAGGCCGGCGGCATCGTCGCCTATGACGGCGAACAAGGGTTCAACTCGGCCCGCCGTTTTGGCTATGTGCGCGACAACTTCACCAAGGCCGAGGTGATGAAAGACCTGCCCGGCTCGCTTGCCATCGGCCATGTGCGCTATTCCACCGCCGGATCAAAGGGCGCAACCGCGATCCGCGACGTGCAGCCCTTCTTTGGCGAGTTTTCCATGGGCGGCGCTGCTATTGCCCATAACGGCAACCTGACCAATGCCGCGGCACTCCGCCGAGAGCTGGTCGAACGTGGGTCGATCTTCCAATCCTCCTCGGACAGCGAGTGCATCATCCATCTGATGGCCCGCTCCATTCAGAAAACCATTGCCGAGCGCATCAAGGATGCGCTGCGCAGGGTTGAAGGTGCGTTTTCCATCGTTGCCATGACCCGAACAAAGCTCATCGGCGTGCGCGACCCCTTGGGCGTGCGCCCGTTGGTTCTGGGCCGTCTGGGCGACAATGCCTGGGCCTTGGCCTCGGAAACCTGCGCGCTCGACATCATCGGCGCGGAATTCGTGCGCGAGATCGAGCCCGGAGAAATGGTGGTGATCGAGGACGGCAAGGTCAATTCCTCGCGCCCCTTCGCCCCTGCCGCCTCGCGCTTCTGCATCTTCGAACAGGTCTATTTCTCGCGCCCCGACAGCATCATCGGGGGCCGGTCCGTCTATGAAACCCGCCGCCAGATTGGCGCGGAACTGGCGCGCGAAGCCCCGGTTGAGGCCGATCTGGTCTGCCCGGTGCCGGATTCCGGCACCCCCGCGGCCATCGGATTTTCCCAAGAAAGCGGCATTCCCTATGCCATGGGGATCATCCGAAACCAGTACATGGGCCGCACCTTCATTGAACCGACCGAGCAGATCCGCAACATGGGCGTGCGGCTGAAGCTGAACGTCAACCGGGCGCTCATCAAGGGCAAGCGGGTGATCTTGGTGGACGACTCGGTCGTGCGCGGCACCACCAGCCGCAAGATCAAGGACATGATTCTCGAGGCCGGCGCCGCCGAGGTCCACTTCCGCATCGCCTCGCCCCCCACTGCCTGGCCCTGCTTTTATGGCGTCGACACGCCCGAACGCGCCAAACTCCTCGCTGCAACCATGTCCGAAGACGAGATGCGCGACTGGATCGGGGTGAATTCACTCAAATTCATCTCGCTTGACGGCCTCTACCGCGCCGCAGGTGAGGCCGCAGGGCGCGACCCGAAAGCGCCGAAATTCTGCGACGCCTGCTTCTCGGGGGATTACCCGGTAGCGCCTTCCGACAAGATCGAAGAGGGCTTCCAGATGAAGGCGGCGGAATGACCATCGGGGCGGTCGATGCCTATATCGCCGCCCAGACGCCCGCCTTTGCCGCCGCCCTGACAGCCCTTCGCGCTCGCCTGAGAATCCGCCGTCCCGACCATATCGAAACCATCTCCTACGCCATGCCCGGCTTTCGCCAGCCGGGGTCCAAGGGCAAGATGGTGGTGGGCTATGCCGCCTTCACCCATCACCTCGGCCTTTACCCCCATTCCGGCAACATCATCCACCGGATCGACTGCGCCCCGTTCCGCACCTCAAGATCCGGCGCGCTTTTCACCCCCGACACCCGCCTGCCCGACGCCCTGCTGACCACCATCCTCACCGCCCGCCAAGCCGAAATTGCCGCAGGCCGCGACACCAAGGTCTAGCCCCCGGCACTTGCCCCTTCATCTGTTCTCAAATATCCCACGGGGGGTCCGGGGGGCGTGAAGCCCCCCGGTTCGACAGTCGGAGCCAGAGAACCCATGACCAGAAAACTCGCCCTTATCACCGGTGCCTCGCGCGGGCTTGGCGCGGCCATGGCCGAACATCTGGCGGTCAAGGGTTGGGATGTGGTCGCGGTCGCCCGCACCGTCGGCGGGCTTGAAGAGCTTGATGATCGTGTGAAGGCCCTGGGCTTGCCGGGTGCAGGAAACCTGACGCTCGCGCCGATGGATGTTACCAACGAAGACGCCATGCGCCACCTTTGCCGGTCCATCCATGACCGCTGGGGCGGCTTGCAGCTTTGGGTGCATCCGGCCATCCATGTGGCCCCACTGTCCCCTGCCGGGTTCTTGGACATGAAGGATTGGGACAAATCCATCGCCACCAATCTCCGCGCCACGGGCAGCTTGATCCCGCTGATCGAACCCTTGTTGATCGCGGGTCAAGGCACGGCGGTTTTTCTGGATGATCCGCGCGGCGGCGAGAAATTCTTTGGCGCCTACGGGGCCACCAAGGCTGGCCAGATCGCCCTTGCGCAAAGCTGGCAGCATGAGACTGCCAGGCACGGGCCCCGGGTGGTCATCGCCACCCCGGGCCCGATGCCCACGGCGACGCGCGCACGGTTCTTCCCCGGTGAGGATCGCCGCCCGCTGATCGACCCGCGGGCCGAAGCAGCGCGCATCCTCGATGCGCTCTGACGCCTTGCGCCCGATCAACCGTTAAGGTTTTTCGCATCTTTGGCGTGAAGCGCCCTACCGCATGTGCTAACCTGCGCCTTGGGGGCGTTCATGTTGATTGAGGGTGCAGATGACCATCTCGCCAGCCTTGCCGGTTGCTGCCATGCAGCCGTTCCATAACCCCGCCCCGGAGCCCCATACGCTGCACGAGCCGCCGCAACTCGGCCCAGCCAAAGAGGCAAGCCGCCCTGTGGCCACCGAAATCCTGCCGACCCAGCCCGTCGGCATGCCGCCGGTCGTCACGGCGCTGACCGCTGATTTCGAGGCGGGTCGCGCCGCGGCCGAGGCAGCCCGCGCGGCCTATCTGGCCGAACGGCGCGCCCAAGGGTAAGGGCGGGCACAAGCCCCGCCCTTACCTGTCCTTACAGCCCTACTCCGCCGCCACCGCGCCGGGGTTGTTCGGGTGCGTCGTCCAGTTTGCATAATTGCCCACCTTGCGCCCGGTGCGTTCATCCAACGCGCCCTTGGGCAGGGTTTGCATGGTGATGCAATTGTCCACCGGGCAGACGTTGACGCACAGATTGCAGGCCACACATTCGTCGTCCTTGACGGTAAAGGTGCGATCCTCGGACATCGCAATCGCCTGGTGGCTGGTGTCCTCGCAGGCCGCATAGCAGCGCCCGCACTTGATGCAATCGTCCTGATTGATCACCGCCTTGGTGACATAGTTCAGGTTCAGATGCTGCCATTCGACGAAATTCGGCACGGCGCGGCCGATCAGGTCGGACAGCGCCATCTCTTTTTCATCCAGATACTGCGACAGGCCCGAGATCATTTCCTGCACGATCTTGAAGCCATAGGTCATGGCAGCCGAGCAGACCTGCACATTGCCCGCCCCAAGGGCGAGGAACTCTGCCGCGTCATGCCATGTCGTCACCCCGCCGATGCCGGAAATCGGCAGGCCACGGGTTTCCTCGTGCCGGGCAATCTCGGCCACCATGTTCAGCGCGATCGGTTTGACCGCCGGGCCACAATAGCCGCCATGGCTGCCCTTGCCGTCGATCATCGGGAAGGGCGAAAAGGCATCCAGATCGACATTGGTGATCGACTTGATGGTGTTGATGAGGGAAACCGCATCGGCCCCGCCCCGCTTGGCCGCCATCGCAGGCGGCAGGATCGAGGTGACATTGGGCGTCAGCTTCACGATGCAGGGCATGCGGCTATATTGCTTGACCCAGCGCGTGACCATTTCGATGTATTCCGGCACCTGCCCCACGGCAGACCCCATCCCGCGTTCGGCCATGCCATGCGGGCAGCCGAAGTTCAGTTCAACCCCGTCGGCCTCGGTATCTTCGATCTGCTTGAGGATCGCCTTCCAGCTGTCCTCGTCACAGGGCACCATCAGCGAGATGATCATCGCGCGGTCTTTCCACTTGCGCTTGACCTCCTTGATCTCTTGCAGGTTCACCTCCAACGGGCGGTCGGTAATAAGTTCGATGTTGTTCAGGCCAAGAAGGCGGCGATCCGCCCCCCAGATCGCGCCATAGCGCGGGCCGGACACGTTCACGATAGGCGGGCCTTCCGCGCCCAGGGTTTTCCACACAACGCCACCCCAGCCCGCCTCGAACGCGCGCTCGACGTTGTATTTCTTGTCCGTCGGCGGGGCCGAGGCCAGCCAGAACGGGTTTGGAGATTTGATGCCAATGAAGTTGGATGTCAGGTCTGCCATGATCGTGCCCCTTACGCCATCAAGCTTGCATGGATGTCTTCGGCCGCATCGCGGCCCTCTTTCACGGCGGTGACCGTCAGGTCATCGCCCCCGCTGGCGCAATCGCCCCCCGCCCAGATGCCGGGAACCGAACTGCGGCCATGCCCGTCCACCGCGATCTTGCCGCCCTCAAGTTTCAGCCCCTCGGGCGCCCCCGAAAGCGTCTGGCCAATGGCCTTGAACACCTGATCGGCCTTCAGCGTAAAGGTCTGCGAAGTGACGGTCAGCCCCTTTGGCCACTCTTCTGTATAGGCAAATTCCACAGCACCGTCCTGCACGGCAACAGGTGCCGCATGGATGATGATGCGCACGCCCGCCTGGGCGGCATGGTCCTGCTCATAGCCCGAGGCGCTCATCTTCTCTTGCCCACGGCGATAGACGATGGTGACGTTCTCGGCCCCAAGGAGTTTCGACTGCACAGCCGCATCCACCGCCGTCATACCGCCGCCGATCACCACCACATCGCGCCCGATCGGCAAGGTCGACTTGTCCGACGTCTGACGCAATTCCGAAATGAAATCAACGGCGTTTCGAACGTTCTTCATGTCCTCTCCCGGCGCACGCAACGCGTTCACGCCGCCAAGGCCGATGCCCAGAAACACCGCGTCATGCGACTTCTGCAGATCGGCCAGAGCCAGATCCCGGCCCAGGGCCTTGCCAGTTTCAATGCGGATGCCGCCGATCTTCAGCAGCCATTCCACCTCGCGCGCGGCGAAATCATTGGTCGATTTGTAGCTGGCAATGCCATATTCGTTCAGCCCCCCCGCCTTGGGGCGGGCGTCATAGACCACCACATCATGGCCCTTCATCGCCAGCCGATGCGCGCAAGCCAGACCCGCAGGCCCCGCCCCCACCACCGCCACCGACTTGCCAGTGGGTTTCGCACGCTTGAACGGATGCACGCCCTTAACCATCACCGTATCGGTCGCAAAGCGCTGGAGCCGCCCGATCTCCACCGGCTTGCCCTCGGCCGCCTCACGCACGCAGGCCTCTTCGCAAAGCTGCTCGGTCGGGCAGACCCGGGCGCACATGCCGCCCAGAATGTTCTGGTCAAAGATTGTCTTGGCCGCCGCTTCGGGTGTGCCCGTGGCGATCTGGCGGATGAAGAGCGGAACGTCGATCGAGGTCGGACAGGCCGTCATGCAGGGCGCATCGTGGCAAAAATAACAGCGATCAGCCGCTACTCGCGCCTCATGCCGGTCAAGGGCGGGTTCGTGGTCGGCGAAATTCGATTGATAGGCAGCGGCAGGCAAACGCGCGGCGACGATGCCGGGGGTCAGCGGGCTGTTGGACAAGGTGAAACCTCCCATTGGCTTTGCTTTTGTGGGATCAGGCTGCCACAGGTCATTTTTTTTATCAAACGGTAAAATCAAGTAGGGGGAAGTTTTCTGTAACCTTCCCCTGCCGGTATTCGGGGCTTCCTTCCCCTGCCCCAAGGCCTTATACAGTCGCGGATCCAAAGTGCGGCCGCGTTGGCCCAACACGTCAAAAGAGGACGGGATGAGCAAGAACACGTCTGAGGCCGATGTCGCCTTCATTTCGGCGCTGGCAGAACTTCTGAACAAGAACGAGCTGACCGAACTTTCCGTCAAGCGCGAATATGGCGACGACGACAGCCTTGAGGTGCGCGTGGTCAAACAGGCCAATGTCGTGCATATGGCCGCCCCTGTGATGCAGGCCGCGCCGATGATGGCCGCCCCCGCGGCGGCACCCGCCGCGCCAGCCGCAGCCGCAGCCGCCCCGGCAGCAGCGCATGGCCATGACGACCCCGCCCAGCACCCCGGCGCGATCACCTCGCCCATGGTCGGCACCTGCTATATGGCCGCCGAACCGGGTGCGACGCCCTTTGTCTCGGTCGGCTCGGCTGTCAGCGAAGGCCAGACCGTTCTCATCATCGAGGCGATGAAGACGATGAACCACATCCCGGCCACCAAATCGGGCACGGTGAAGCGGATCCTCGTCACCGACGGGCATCCGGTGGAATACGGCGCGCCCTTGATGATCATCGAGTAAGCCCATGTTTGACAAAATCCTGATCGCCAACCGGGGCGAGATCGCCCTTCGCGTGATCCGCGCCTGCCGCGAGATGGGGATCAAGTCGGTGGCGGTCCATTCCACGGCCGATGCCGATGCGATGCATGTGCGGATGGCCGATGAAAGCGTGTGCATCGGGCCTGCGCCCTCGTCTGCAAGCTATCTGTCCAAGGCGGCCATCATTTCGGCCTGCGAGATCACCGGCGCACAGGCGGTGCATCCGGGCTATGGCTTCCTGTCGGAAAACGCCGCCTTCGCGCAGGCGTTGGAAGATCATGGCCTGACCTTTATCGGACCCTCGGCGGAACATATCCGCATCATGGGGGACAAGATCACCGCCAAGGAAACCGCCAAGACCCATGGAATTCCCGTCGTGCCTGGGTCAGACGGCGGGGTGCCGGATTTCGAAACCGCGCTCGAGGTGGCCGCCAAGATCAAATACCCCGTCATCATCAAGGCCACCGCCGGCGGCGGCGGGCGCGGGATGAAGGTTGCGAAGTCGGCCGAGGAACTGGAAATCGCCTTCCGCACCGCGCGGAGCGAGGCCAAGGCGGCCTTCGGCAATGACGAGGTCTATATCGAGAAATACCTTCAGAAGCCGCGTCACATCGAGATTCAGGTGTTCGGCGACGGGCGGGGCAAGGCGGTGCATTTGGGCGAGCGCGATTGCAGCTTGCAGCGCCGCCACCAGAAGGTGTTTGAAGAGGCCCCCGGCCCCTGCATCACCCCCGAAATGCGCGCCAAGATCGGCAAGGTCTGTGCCGATGCGGTCGCCAAGATCAACTATATCGGCGCGGGCACCATCGAATTCCTCTATGAAGATGGCGAGTTCTTTTTCATCGAGATGAACACCCGTCTGCAGGTGGAACATCCGGTAACCGAAGGCATCTTCGGCGTCGATCTGGTGCGCGAGCAGATCCGCGTGGCCAGCGGCATGGATATGTCCTTTGGCCAGGAGGATCTGGAGATCGACGGCCATTGCATCGAAGTGCGGATCAATGCCGAGAAGATCCCCGCCTTCTCGCCCTGCCCGGGCAAGGTGACGCAGTATCACGCGCCGGGCGGCCTTGGCGTGCGGATGGACTCCGCACTTTATGACGGCTACCGGATCCCGCCCTATTACGACAGCCTGATCGGCAAGCTGATCGTGCATGGCCGCGACCGGCCCGAGGCTTTGGCGCGCCTGCGCCGCGCCTTAGGAGAGCTGATCATCGACGGGGTGGACACCTCGATCCCGCTGTTCCACATGCTCTTGGCCGAGCCGGACATCCAGAACGGCGAATACAACATCCACTGGCTGGAAAAATGGCTGGACGCCCAGTTCAACTGATCCGGGGGCGCCTACGGGCGCCCTTTGGCTTTTGCCGCCGTGCCCCCCTGCCGCCGAGCGACAGATGGCGCTAAGGCTTAGCCCTGAACGACTGCTGGCAGCCTATGCCATGGGGGTCTTTCCCATGGCCGAAAGCCGGGACGCGACCGAACTCCA
>VGDH01000087.1 GCA_016869835.1 Alphaproteobacteria bacterium | reverse complement strand
ATCTCGACGGTGCAGGGCACCTGTTCAGCGGATCTTGTGAATAGTCCCATGATTTGGTTCCCTTTGTTTGGTGTCACTGCGACATGAGCCGTTCGAACGCGGCCTTGTTGTCTGATCCGAACGCGCCAAGCTCGGCGCTCCATCCGGTGTGGTCGTCGATGACGGTCAGCCGGCCATTGGCGTATTCCACAATACGCACCGGCAAGGACTGATCGACACGGGCTGTCAGCCGCGCGCGCGCCACACCGTTCTGAATGACGGTTATGAAGCCACCATGCGGCAGGTCGGCCAGCAGGGCGCGGTTTTCGTCCAGAACGGTGACGGCCTGCGCGCCCCCGCCTTGCAGATAGATCGTGCGTTCCGCCACGATCGCGGCGGGCGCGGGCTGACCCGCTGGCGCGCGACCGGTCAGGACAGACAGGCTGACAATGGCCAGCGTTGCGAGAACAAGGCCAAGCATTGCCAGAAGCAACGGCTTGGGGATCATCTCCTTGCTGTCAGAGGGGCGGTTTTGGGTAAGGTCCTGCATCCTCGCCTCCTATTCGGCGGCCACGGCATGGGCCGGGCCGGGGTTTTGGGTGATAACCGGCTGGTTCAGCCGGGTTTCCGCCGCCTCGGCCAGAATCTTGGCCACAGCGGCCGCATCGGGAATGGCCCGCAGCGCGGGCTGGGTGCGGTTGAAATGCCAGGGCCGGACATGGGGCCAGCAGACCAGGTAGGAAATCCGCGTATCGCCCAGCGTCTGCAAGGCAATCGTGCCGGTGCCATTCGATTTCAGCGCCAGATTGGCGGCGCCAATCTGGCGGAAGGGCAGGTTCAGCGTCACCGTCAGCGCCACGCCGATCCGCATGGCGACGCGGGCGCTGGTAATGGTGTAGACCGTGCTGCGCGCCTGCACCACCGCAATGGTCATGAGGATGGCACAGGTCAGCAGGCCAATCGCCAGATAGGGCAGCATCACCGCAATCGTGGTGCCCGGAACCCCGCCCCCCATTGCCCAGCCGCGCCAGACCGCCAGCGCCACAAAATAGCCGGCGATCCAGTTGATCTTCAGCGCCTCGCGCGCCAGCGCATAGGCCCGGGGGCGGCCCTGCCACAAAAGCACCTCGCCCTTGGGCGGCTGCGCGGGCAGACCCGGCAGCGGCTCGACAGCGAAATCGTCGTGGTCGTGGTTGGACATGGTCGCCCCCTTTGCTGTTGTGGATCAGAACCCGCGCTTGCGCTTGTCGGCGGCGTAAAGGGTGCCGCCCGCATAATAGGCGCTGATCTTTTCTTCCTCGAGCAGGGTCACTTCGGTCTGCGACTTGGTCGCGGGCACGCCCTCGAACAGGTCCGACGAAAGCGAGTTGATGCGGACCCGATCCGCCTGGATCTTGACCATCGGCTTCGGAACCAGCTTTTTCGAACCCGAGTTCAGGGTGATTTCCAGATAGCGAACCAGCTGTTCGGGGGCATCGACCCACATGTCCGAGATGCGGCCCACCACTTCCAGATCGCCCGCCTGCACCGGCAGACCGCGCGGATCACGCCCGGCCGAAACGGCAAAGGCCGCCGCCTGCGACATCGGCACGATCTTGTTGTGGCCATGGCCATCCAGCTCGGGAATGTCGCGACGCGGTGCCCAAGAGGCGGGGCCGACGCCATCCTTCATCGGATCTCCCAGGGGTGCATGGGGGAAGCCTTCCGAAACGGCGGTGTGACCCAAGGCCACCTCGCGGGCTTCACGCGCGCCGTTGGGCACAGTTACCGAACCTCGGCCATGGGGCAGAAGAAAGGTCTTGGGCGCGGGAACCGGGAAAGGCCCCTGGTTCGGCGCAGGGCTGCCATCCTCAAGCTCAAGCGGGTAGCCTTCGCGCATGTTTTCGGTTTGCAGGTAATAGACCAAAAGCGCGAAAAAGCCCCAGAAGAGCCAGATCGACAACGAGGCCAGATCGAAGTTTCCAAAGAATTCAGTGCCCACCATGGGTAGTCCTCCTAGGTCAGGTCGGGAAATCGGCGATGCCGAGTTTTCCGGTGGTTTTGGGTTGTTCGGTCAGAAGTCGGGTGCGGACCAGCGGTCCAAGAAGAATGAGGGTGATGAAGAGAAGCCCGATTTCCGTATGGTAAACAAAGGTATAGCCGATGGCCGGCGTGTCGAAAGCGGTGCCGAGATAACCGCCCTTGGCAAGCGAACTGATGCCGTCGCGCAGGGCTCCGCCAAAGGCGATCGACAGGCCCGCCGCCGTGGCCTGCGCCGCGCCCCAGGCCCCCAGCGCCAGCCCGCGTCCGGCGAGCGCGCCGGTTGGCATCGCCATGGCGGCCGTCAGCGTGGCGACCGAGAACAGCCCGCCGCCCAGCCCGATGCACAAGGCCCCCGCAAAGAACACTAAGGCCGAATTCAACGGTCCGGCAAAGATCACCGCAGCAAAGGCCCCGATCCCGATCAAGATGCCGCGCCCGGCCATGCGATAGGGGTCGGTCCCCCGGCCCAGCCAGCGCGCCGCCAGGCCAAAGCCCAAAAGCGCCCCGCTGGCATAGACCGCCGTCAGCATCGTGGTGGCCGAGACCGACAGGCCAAGGATCTGGCCGCCATAAGGCTCCAGCAGAACATCCTGCATGTTAAAGCCAAAGGCCCCTACCGCGACCACCGCCAAAAGCCGCCCGGCCGTGCCTCCGGCCATCAGATCGGCCCAGGCGTCGGCAAAGCGCGGACGCGGCGCGGCGCGCTCGGCCTCGCTCATTGGGCGGACCTTCTCCTGCTTCCACAGCGCAATCAGGTTCAGGATCAGCGTCGCCAGCGCGCAGCCCTGCACCACCCGGATCAGCCGGATGTCAGAGTAGTCCTGCAACAGCGCCCCGACGATCACCGCCGAAATCGCCATACCCAGCAGGAACATGACGTAAAGCAGTGCCACCACCCGCGGCCGGGTTTCATCCGTCGCGCGGTCCGAGGCCAGCGCCAGACCGGCCGTCTGGATCATGTGCAACCCAAGGCCCGCCATGATAAAGGCCAGGGCCGCCAGCACCTCGCCGGCCCAGCTTGGCCCCAGCACCTGATCGCCGCCCAGCAGGATCAGTACAAAGGGCATGATGGCAAAGCCACCCATCTGCCAAAGGCTGCCGAACCACAGATAGGGGATCCGCTTCCAGCCGATCGCGCTGCGGTGGGTGTCCGACCGGAACCCCAAAAGCGCGCGGAACGGGGCCGACAGCACCGGCAGGGCGATCATCAAAGCCACGATCATCGCGGGGACCGAAAGCTCGACGATCATCACCCGGTTCAGCGTGCCCAGCAAAAGCACCGTCGCCATCCCGACCGAGACCTGAAACAGACCCAACCGCAAGAGTTGCCCCAGAGGCAGCCCCTGGGATGCCGCATCGGCAAAGGGCAGCCAGGAGGCGCCAAGTTGCTGGATGTGTTTCTTCCGCAAGATCACGGGCGATACTCCAGACATTGCGAAATGTAGAACCCGCGCGAGACGCGTTCGATCTGCGAAAGCCGCCCGCCGGTGGCCCTGTGCAGGGTGTCAAAGGCATGGGGCACCATGGTGGGTGATCGGTCCGCGCGCGGGAACACCTTGCCCAGGGTCCAGAAAGCCATGAGGAACGGGGTTTTCGGCGCGACGGTGAACACCACGGCTTGGCGGGTGCGCGCGCCCAGACGATCAAGAGAGGCGGCAATGTCCGTGGGCCCGTAATAGATCAGGCTGTCCATCGCCATGACATAATCAAAACTGCCATGATCGGCCGCCGTCATGTCTCCGGCGGCAAAGGTCACCCGATGGGACAGGGCCTCGGGCAGGCGGGCACGGGCGATATCGACCAGCGCCGGCGAGATATCGACCGCCGTGACATCCGCGCCCCGTGCGGCCAGTTCCGCCGTCATCTGCCCCGCACCGCAGCCCGCATCCAGGATGCGCGCGCCGCGCAGATCGGCAGGCAGACGCGACAGCATCACCGCGCGCATCTGGTCACGCCCCTCGCGCACGGTCTGGCGGATGCGGCTTACCGGCGCGTCCGAGGTCAGACGCTCCCACACCTTGGTGGCGGAACGGTCGAAATACTGTTCGACCCGGTCACGGGTGGCGGAATAATCG
This sequence comes from Alphaproteobacteria bacterium, assembly GCA_016869835.1. Classification (GTDB taxonomy): domain Bacteria; phylum Pseudomonadota; class Alphaproteobacteria; order Rhodobacterales; family Rhodobacteraceae; genus Tabrizicola_A. Next base: position 8,982 of record VGDH01000087.1, on the reverse strand, counting down.
GCCATGGTCAATCAAACCCCAGAAGTTCAAAGATATCCCGGTCCGGCAGCGGCGCAGGGGTCGAGCCCGGCAACTGCACAGACCGCCACAGCGTATCGGCCAGCTTCATGTATTCGGCCCGCGCCATGACCACGTCTTCGGCATCATCCATTTCGAAGAGCGTCTTTTTCTTCAGACGCGAGCGGCGGATGGCGTCGATGTCGGGCATATGGGCCAGCCGGTTGAAGCCGACCCGGTCGCAATAGCGATCCACCTCATCGGTGGCGCGTGAGCGGTTGGCGACGCAGCCGGCAAGTTGCACCTTGTAATTGCCCGACTTGGCCTGCACGGCGGCGATGATGCGGTTCATCGCGTAGATCGAGTCAAAGTCATTGGCGGTGACGATCACCGCGCGGTCGGCATGCTGCAGAGGGGCGGCAAAGCCACCGCAGACCACATCGCCCAAGACATCAAAGATCACCACATCGGTGTCTTCCAACAGATGATGCTGTTTCAACAGTTTCACCGTCTGGCCCACCACATAGCCGCCACAGCCGGTGCCGGCCGGCGGGCCGCCTGCCTCGACGCATTTCACGCCGTTGAAGCCGGTCGCGACATAATCCTCGGGGCGCAATTCCTCGGGGTGGAAATCCACCTCTTTCAGAATGTCGATGACGGTGGGCTGCAAACGCCCCGTCAGTGTGAATGTGCTGTCATGCTTGGGATCACAGCCGATCTGCAGCACCCGCTTGCCCATCATCGAAAAGGCCGCCGACAGGTTGGAAGAGGTCGTCGATTTTCCGATGCCGCCCTTACCATAGACCGAAAACACCTTGGCGCCCTCGATCCGGGTTTCGGGGTCCAGATGCACCTGCACCGAGCCATCGCCATCCAGGCCACGCAGGTTCGGAACGCTATCAAGGCTCATGCTTGTGCCCCTTTCATCTTGGTGAAAATACCCCCGCCGGAGGCTCCGACGGCAGGGCAGCGCAGCGAGGTCAGGATCAGGCTCATTCGGCGGCGATCCCTTCCAGACGATCTTCCAGTTCATCCGCAGCCCCTTGCAGGGCGGCAAGCGTGGCGGCATCCGGCGTCCAATAGGCGCGCTCAGAGGCCTCGATCAGGCGGTTGGTCATGCGGGCGGATGCGGCGGGGTTCAGCGCTGCCAGCCGCTTGCGCATCGCCTCGTCCAGCACGAAGGTTTCCGAGATGCGCTGATAGACCCAAGGGTCCACCGCCTCGGTCGTGGCCGACCAGCCCAAGGTATTGGTCACATGCGCCTCGATCTGGCGCACGCCTTCGGCGCCATGGGTCAAGAGGCCCTCATAGAATTTCGGGTTCAGCGTCCGCGACCGGCTTTCAAGCGCGATCTGGTCGCGCAGCGTGCGGATCTTGCCGGTGCCGCGGGTCTGGTCGCTGATATACACAGGCGTATCGGCCCCGCGCTGACGCTTCACCGCGCGGGCAATGCCGCCCAGCGTGTCAAAGTAATGGTCGACCGAGGTGACGCCCAGCTCCACCGATTCAAGGTTCTGATAGGCCAGATCCACATCCTTCAGCGCCTTTTGCAGAAGGCTCGCGTTCTTGACCGCCTTGCCATCGCGGCCATAGGCAAAGGATTTGCGCGCTTCATAGGCATCGGCCAGTTCATCCTCGGCCCCGAAGGCGGAACTGTCGACCAACTGGTTGACGTTCGATCCATAAGCCCCCTCGGCATTGGAAAACACGCGAAGCGAGGCGGTTTCCATATCGACGCCCATTTCGGCCGCATAGGCCAGCGCATGGGCGCGGATGAAGTTTTGGGCCACAGGCTCATCGGCCGTGGCGCATTTCCATGCGGCTTCGGCCAGCATCTTGGTTTGCAAGGGCAGAAGATCGCGGAAGATGCCCGAAAGCGTCATCAAGACGTCGATGCGCGGGCGGCCCAATTCGGCCAGCGGGATCAGATCGGCGCCGCAGAGGCGGCCATAGCTGTCAAAGCGCGGCCGCACGCCCATCAGGGCCAGTGCCTGGGCCATCGGCCCGCCGTCCGATTTGATATTGTCCGACCCCCACAGCACCAAGGCCACAGACCGGGGCAGGGTGGGGTGGGCGGCCAGAAGCTTGTACGCCTGTGCCGCACCATCGCGCAGCGCGTATTCGGTGGGCATGCGGAAGGGGTCAAAGGCGTGAATATTGCGGCCCGTCGGCAGGATCTGCGGGCTGCGGATCAGATCGCCGCCCGGAACGGGGGCGATGAAATGGCCGCCAAGGGCGCGCAGCAGGGAAGGAATTTCGCTGTCTTTCGCCAGTTGCGCATCAATGCGCGCGCGCTCGGTGACGTCCATCGGCGGCAAGATATCCAGATACCCGGCGCGCGCCGCGGCCGACATCGGCCGGCCCACGACATGCATCCCGTCGGGGATCAGCGCATCTTCGGCCTCAAGGAGTTTCAGCCACAGCGCAGCGGGGTCCTGCCCGCCCATGTCCACCAAAGCCGCCTGTTCGGCGATCAGCGCCTCCAGATCGGCGCGTTCCGGCGCGACCAAGGGCAAGGCACGCCAGCGCGTCAGGCTGTCCTTCAGCTCGATCAGCCCCTTGTAAAGCCCGGCTTGGGCCAAAGGTGGCGTCAGATGGGTGACGGTGATGGCGTTTGACCGGCGCTTGGCCAGCGTCGCCTCGGACGGGTTGTTGGCGGCGTAAAGATAGACGTTCGGCAGGCCACCGATCAGGCGATCCGGCCAGCAGGCCCCCGAGACGCCCGCCTGTTTGCCCGGCATGAATTCCAACGCGCCGTGCATCCCGAAATGCAGCACAACATCGGCGGCAAAGTCGCGCTTCAGCCACTGGTAGAAAGCCGAGAAGGCATGGGTCGGGGCAAAGCCATGCTCGAACAAAAGGCGCATCGGGTCGCCTTCATAGCCAAAGACCGGCTGGATGCCGACAAAGACCTTGCCGAACTGCGCGCCCAGGATGAACACACCGCGCCCGTCGGTCTGGTGGCGGCCGGGGGCGGGGCCCCAGACGGCCTCGATTTCGGAAAGCCAGGGCGTGTCCTTGACCAGCACATCGGCCCCGACATGGGCGGCGACATTGGCCACCTGCCCATGGCGCGCGGCATTGCCCTGAAGCACGGCTGCCCGCAACTCCTCCACCGTCTCAGGCGGGGCCAGATCATGGCCTGCGGCCTTCATGGCGTGCAAGGTGTTGTGCAGGCTTTCAAAGACCGAAAGATAGGCGGCGGTGCCAACCGCGCCCGCATTGGGCGGAAAGCCGTAAAGGACGATGGCCACGCGGCGTTCGGAAACCTGACGACGGCGCAAGAGTGCTAGCCGCAGCACCTTGTCGGCCAGCGCCTCAACCCGTTCGTGGCAGGGCGACATGGCCTTGGCGTCCAGACCGGCGATGCAGGCGCGGGCGCAGCCCTTGCAGCCCTCGGCACCATGGCGGCCCGAAAACACGGTCGGATTGCTGGCCCCGTCAATCTCGGGCAGGGCAATCAGCATGGTGGTTTCAATCGGGCCCAGGCCCGTCTTGGCGCTGGCCCATTGGCCCAGCGTTTGAAACTCCAGCGGGTGCGCCGCAATATAGGGCAGATCAAGCTTGGTCAGCGCCTCAACCGCCGCCGGGCTGTCATTATAGGCCGGGCCCCCGACAAGGCTGAACCCGGTCAAGGAAACCATCGCATCAATGCGCGGGCCGGTGGCGGTTTGGAAGAAGTTCGCAATCGCCGGACGCCCATCCAGCCCCCCGGCAAAGGCCGGGATACAGGCGATGCCCTGCGCCTCAAACCGGCGAATGACCGCATCATAATGGGCCGTATCGCCGGCAAGGATATAAGACCGCAACAAGAGCAAGCCGACCGTGGCCCGCGCCTTGGCCGGGCGCGGCAGGTCGGCCAGATTGGTCGTCATCCGCGCGGCAAGATCGGGATGGTAAAGCCCAACCTCGGGATAATCGACCGGGGCCTTCGCCTCGGTCCCACGCCAGTCCTTGCGCGCGCTATAGCGGCTGATGAGGAAGCGGATCATCTGTTCGATGTTCTCGTCCGACCCGCCAAGCCAGTATTGCATCGACAAGAACCACGCGCGCAGGTCCTGCGCCTTGCCCGGGATCCAGCGCAGGATCTTCGGCAGGCGGCGCAGCATCGACATCTGCTTTTCGCCGGAATTGGCGCTGGTTTTCGCCGTGGGCTTCAGCTTTTTCAACAGGCTCATCGCCGCCGAAGCAGGCTTGGCCATGTCCAGATCGCCCATCTTGGTCAGCCGCACGATGGCGCTGTCGGCAATCAGGCCGACAAAGGCATCGCAGCGGCTGCGCGCCTCGGTCAGTTCCGGCAGAATGGCGTTGATGTGCTCTTCGATGAAGATAAGGTTCGCAATGACGATATCGGCGGTTTCCAACGCCGCCTTGCAGCGGGCCAGCGCGGCGGGGCTTTCGGCCCATTCGGCGGCGGCATGGACGGTGACTGTCAGCCCCGGGAAGTCGCGCGCCAGACGCGGGGTGATGCGCGCGGCGGGCCCTGCTGCATGCTGATCCAGCGTGACCACAACGACGTTGTAGCCAACCTTGGTGCCAGTAAGGGGGGCATCAGCGCGCATAATGTGCCTTTGCCTCATACAGGGTTTCGACGCTGATTTCGGTCACGCCCTTGCCGGTGGCGTAGGTTTCGGTGTTGCGCCGGGCCTTGCCGCGCACAAAGAAGGGGATCTTCTTCAACTCGTTTTCGGCGTCGCGAAGCCAGATCACCTTACCGGTGCGGGCAGCAAGCGCCGCCGGTTCAGCGGCTTCCGGCTCTGCCGGGCGGGGGCTATGCGCGCCGCCGTGATGCGAGGCCCCTGCGGCGTCGTGGAATTCGAAATCCTCGCGGAACATGTGCAGAAGATGCTCTTCCAGCCCCATGACAAGCGGGTGAACCCAAGTGTCGAAAATGACATTCGCGCCTTCCCAGCCCATCTGCGGGCTGTATCGGGCGGGAAAGTCCTGCACATGCACCGGCGCGGAAATCACGGCGCAGGGGATGCCCAGCCGCTTGCCGATGTGGCGTTCCATCTGGGTGCCAAGGATCATCTCGGGCTGCAGGGCGGCAATCGCGGCCTCGACCTCAAGATAATCATCCGAAATCAGCGCTTCGACGCCGTATTCCTTGGCCAAGGCGCGGATGGGCCGGGCCATTTCGCGGTTAAAGCAACCAAGCCCGGCCACTTCGAACCCCATCTCGTCGCGGGCCACACGGGCGGCAGCGGCGACATGGGTGCCGTCGCCGAAGATGAAAACTCGCTTGCCCGTGAGGTAGGTGCTGTCAACCGAGCGCGTCCACCACGGCAGGCGCAACCGGCTGGTGTCGGCCTGTGCGGGCAGGCCGGTGACCTGCGCCACCTCGGCCAGAAAATCATGGGTTGCGCCCACACCAATGGGCACAATCTTGGTGTAGGGTTGCTTGAAATTCGTCTCAAGCCAGCGTGCCGCACTTTCTGCGTGCTCGGGATACATCAGCACGTTGAAATGCGCCGCCCCCAACCGGGCAATGTCGCTGGGCCGTGCGCCCATCGGGCCGACCACATTCACGCCAATGCCCATGTCGGACAAAAGCCGCGTCACCTCGACGATGTCATCGCGGTGGCGGAACCCCAAAGCGGTGGGGCCGATCAGGTTGGCGGTGATCTGTTCGCTGCGCGCCACCGGCTTGGCCAGATGGCGCACGATCTGCAGGAAGGTCTCGTCGGTGCCAAAGCCCTCTTTGCGCTGGTAGCTGGGCAGATCAAGCGGGATCACCGGGATGCCCATGCCCATGCTTTCTGCCAGACCCGCGGGATCATCCTGAATGAGCTCAGCCGTGCAGGAGGCTCCGACGATCAGCGCCTCGGGCTGGAAGCGTTCTACCGCATCGCGGCAGGCGGTCTTGAACAGACCGGCGGTATCGGCCCCCAGATCGCGGGCCTGAAAGGTGGTATAGCTGACCGGCGGGCGATGATCGCGCCGCTCGATCATGGTGAAGAGAAGATCGGCATAGGTGTCGCCCTGCGGGGCGTGCAGCACATAGTGCAGCCCCTTCATGCCGGTTGCCACGCGCATGGCGCCAACATGGGGCGGGCCTTCATATGTCCAGAGCGTCAGCTTCATTCGGCAGCCTCTAGACGCGGGGGCGGCCCTTGCGGCGCAAGCGGGGCCAAAAGCGCGCGGCGGCGCAGCGGACGGGCAAATAGGGCGGCCAGATCGCCCGCCTGTTCATAGAAATGCACCGGCGAGAACACCAACTCGATCGCCCATTTCGTCGCCAGCCCCTCGGCCTCCAAAGGATTGGCAAGGCCAAGGCCGCAGACCGTCAGATCGGGGCGGGCGGCACGGACGCGGTCAAGCTGCAGGTCCACATCCTGACCCTCGGACAAGACCGGCCCTTCGGCCAAAAGTGCCAGTTCCGGTGCCATCAGATCGCGGTGCAGGAAGGGCGTGCCGACCTCAACCGCCGTCATACCACATTCGCGGGTCAAGAAGCGGGCCAGCGGAATCTCCAGCTGGCTGTCGGGGAAGAAGAACACCGACTTGCCCGACAGGGTTTCGGCGGCGGCCGCAATCGCCTTTTCAGCCCGTGCGCGGGGGGCGGCAATCACGGACTCGAACAGGTCCGGCGCCACGCCGAATTCAGTCGCGATGGCCTGCAACCAGGCTGTGGTGCCTTCGGCGCCAAAGGGGAAGGGGGCCGCGATATGCCGTGCGCCGCGGCGGGTCAGCGCGGCGTGGGTGTCGCCAAGGAAGGGTTGGACCAGCGCGAATACAGTGTTCGCCCCCACCGGAGGCAGATCGGCAGACCGACGCACAGGCAAACAGCGCACCGGGCCAATGCCCATCGCCGCCAAAAGGGCCAGCGCCTGATCCTCAACCACGTCGGGCAAGGCCCCTACGATCAGCAGCTCGCGCGCCTCGGTTGCGGGCAGGGCCGGGACCATGGCGGCCAGACAGGCATCCTCGCCTTGGGTAAAGGTCGTCTCGATGCCGGAACCCGAATAGTTCAACACCCTGACATGGGGGGCGTGGGCCGCGCTCATCCGTTCGGCAGCGCGATGCAGGTCCAGCTTGATCACCTCGGACGGGCACGATCCGACAAGGAACAATTGCCGGATGTCAGGCCGGCGTGACAGAAGGCGCGCAACCTCGCGGTCCAACTCGGCCTGGGCATCGGCGAGACCGGCCAGATCCTTCTCTTCCAAAATCGCCGTGCCAAAGCGCGGTTCGGCAAAGATCATCACCCCGGCTGCCGATTGCAGAAGATGGGCGCAGGTGCGGCTGCCCACGACCAGAAAGAAGGCGTCCTGCATCTTGCGGTGGAGCCATATGATGCCGGTCAACCCGCAAAACACCTCGCGCTGGCCGCGCTGTTTCAAGACAGGTGTGTTCGAGCATCCAACGCTGGGCAGGGTGCCGGTCATTCAGTCACCGCCGCATCCAGCCGCGCAAGCCGCAGCTTCAGTACGAATTGCGCCGCGTTGATCGCATAGGCGGCATAGGCTGCAAGCGCCAGGATCATCAGTCCTTCGGGTGTCAGAAACCCCGTCCAAAGGGCCAGAATATAAGCAGAATGCAGGGAAATGACGGCAAAACTGAACACGTCCTCCCAAAAGAAGGCTGGGGCGAGTAGGTATTGGCCAAAGACCACCTTCTCCCAGATCGCCCCGGTGATCATGATCAGATAAAGCGTCGCCGTCTTGGCAAGGATCGACAGGGTCGCGGCCCAGTAACCTTCGCCCGTGGCCAGGTAGCGCAGCACCAGAGCCAAGGAAACAAGGAAGATCACGAACTGCACGGGGGCCAGAATACCCTGCACCAACGTCCAGCGAGAGGCGTCGCGCCGGGCGCGTTCCGCCGCCGTGTAAAGCGGCTTGCGGGCATGGCTGTTGGGGCGATTCTCTGGCATCCACTTGCTTTCAGAAGGCATGTCCGCCCCGTCACCCTAGCCCTGCTGGCCAGAATGTGTCAATCAAAACTTACATAATTTCGGTTGACAGTGGGCGCGAGGATTGCGGCGATCCCGGGCCTCAAACAGATGGGTAAATGCGGTTATTATCATGGAAAAACAGGGTATTGAAAAAATGTCGCGGCCCGCCTAACTTCCATCCTGTCAATTGTCTTTGACATTTCCTCGCCCCTAAAGGAGACTATCCCCAAGATGTCCCCGGTCGTGCTGACAGACTCAGTCCATGGCTTTGTGGGTGCCCCTGGCGGGAGCCGGACAAATGCAGGATTTTCAATCCCAAGGGGAAGGGCGCGCGTCGCCTCAGTCCCTGTCCGGCGTCAACTATTTTGCGTCGCAGGTCGTGTCCTTACTGGTGGACCGCACCGCGCGCGATGCGCGAGAGCTGCGCGAACCCCTGGTTCAGGCGATGATTGCGGCCTCGGTCTCGGGTTCGGATCAGGGTTTCGAGGTGCTTTTGGCCGAGGTGCGTCGGTCGCGTATCTCATTCGCGGCGCTGGCCGATCTTTACATCCCTGAGGCGGCGCGGCGTATGGGCGAGGATTGGCTGGCCGACCGGATGTCTTGGCTTCAGGTTTCGATCGGCGCGGGGCGGCTGCAAAGTCTCATGCGCGAGATCGGCAATGCCTGGTTTGCCGATCGGGCGAACGATGCGGGCTGTGGCGTGGTCTTGCTGATCGTGCCCGAAAAGGAACAACACACGCTGGGTCCGATGGTGGCCATGGCGCAGATGCGGCGTTTTGGCGTCTCGGTCTGTCTGCGCATCGGGCTGAGCGGCGACGAGCTTCGGTCCTTGCTCGAGACCCGCAGTTTCGACGGCATCATGATTTCAGTGGCCACGCAGGCCCGGCTGCCCGAGGTGGCGCAGCTGATCAAGGGCTTGCGGTCATTTCAAACCCCGACGCCGCCCATCATTATTGGCGGTCCTGTGATTTCGATGGTAGAGGATCTGACGTCATGTACAGGTGCTGATTATGCCTTCGGCGACATTGGCATCGCACTTGAAACCATTGGCCTCAAGTCCGATGCCCTCTACACACTGCGGCGTGCTTCAA
>VGDH01000086.1:7500-13067 GCA_016869835.1 Alphaproteobacteria bacterium | reverse complement strand
AAAGCACGCTGGCCGCTGACCTGCCGCAACTTGCCCCGCGTTCCGCCACGCTGCGCCTTGCGGTGAATGCAGACAGTCTGGCCACCTGGGTCATTCCGGCACTTGCCGCGGTCGAGGGGTTCTTGTTCGATCTGGTGATCGACGATCAGGATGTCAGCCAGGACTGGTTGAAGCAGGGCGAGGTGCAGGGCGCGATCACCTCGCATCCCCGCGCGCCGCAGGGCTGTGACAGTTTGGGCCTTGGCCTTTTGCGGTATCGGGCCAAGGCCTCGCCCAGCTATCTGGCGCGCTGGATGCCGGATGGGGCCAATGCCGCCGCGCTGATGCAGGCCCCCGCACTGACCTTTTCGGACAAGGACAGGTTACAGGTGCAATGGATGGATCGGCAGATCGGTGGGGGCGCCAAGCGCGCGGCTTTCCCTTCGCATCGGCTGGCGTCAAGTCAGGGGTTTGTCGATGCCTGTCTGGCGGGCCTGGGCTGGGGGATGAACCCTGAGGCGCTGGTCGCGGGTCATATCGCGGCGGGCCGGTTGGTTGACCTGTCGCCGGATGCACCGTTGGACGTGCCGCTTTACTGGCAGTTCTCGCGGTTGACCGCACCCGCGACTGCGCCCTTGAGGCGCGCCTTGCAGGCGGCGGCGGGGCAAGTGCTGGTGTCCTTCGACCGCTGATCCGGGGCTAGTCCTGGCCCCAGTTCGGCTTGCGCTTTTCAAGGAAAGCGCAGATGCCTTCGTCAGTATCGGCATCCAGCATGTTTTCCACCATGACGCGCCCGGCAAAGCCATAGGCTTCGGCTGTCGTCAGGCCAAGCTGGGTATAGAAGGCCGACTTGCCCAGCCGGGTGGCGATGGAAAGCTTGGCCGCCACCGTTTCGGCAAGCGCCCGGGTTTCGGCATCAAGCGCCCCGGGTGCGGTGACGCGGTTCACCAGCCCCACCTCGCGCGCCCGCTCGGCGGAAATGAATTCGCCGGTCGACAGCATTTCGAAGGCGACAGCGGGGGGCACCTTGCGGGTCAAGGCCACCATGGGGGTCGAGCAGAAGAGCCCGATGTTCACCCCATTGACTCCGAAACGCGTGCCTTCGCTCGCGAGAACCATGTCGCAGGTGGCGGCCAGCTGGCAGCCGGCGGCGGTGGCGATTGTATGGACCTGGGCAATGGTCACCTGCGGCAGCGCCTGCAAGGCCAGCATCATGGCTGAGCAGGTGGCAAACAGGCTTTGGTAATAGGCCGCGCCCTTGTCAGTGTCGGCGCGGTGCGACTGCATCTGTTTCAGGTCATGGCCCGCGCAGAAGGCCTTGCCCGCGCCCTTCAGGATGACAACCCGGATCGACCGATCCGCCGCCAGCCGGGCGATTTCGGCGGAAAGCGCCGCCAGCATTGCATCGGAAAGCGCGTTGAAATTGGCCGGGCTGTTCAGCGTCAGCGTGGCGATGTGGTTTGCATCCTCGCGCAGCAAGAGCGTGTCGGTCATTGCGTCCCCCCGGTTTCGCGGCCAGTCTATCAGATGAGAGTAGCGGAGAAAACCATGACGCCTGTGATGAATGCGACCGATCTACAGGCATTTCTGGCACGCGACTTTGGTCAGGTGGCGGCGGATTTCACCGTTGAGCGGGTCGATGGGGCCGGGGTTTGCCTGCGGCTGAAGGTGGCCGAACGGCATTTGCGCCCCGGTGGAACGGTCTCGGGTCCGGCGATGTTCGGGCTGGCGGATGTTGCAATGTATCTGGCGATCCTGTCGCGGATCGGGCCGGTCGCGCTGGCCGTCACCACCAATTGCAGCATGGATTTCATGCGCAAGCCCGCTGCCGGGCAGGATTTGCGCGCCGAGGCCCGGATCCTGAAGCTGGGCAAGAGCCTGGCCGTCGGCGATGTGCTGGTGTTCAGCGAGGGCGTGGTCGAGCCGGTGGCGCGTGCGGGGCTGACTTATGCCATTCCGCGCGCAACGGGCTGAACGGCGGCTTTCCCTAGCCCTTGTTGCGGTAGAAGCGGCCTTCGATCTGGGCGCCGCTTTCGATCACCAACCGGGAATAGCCGATATCGGCCTTCACCTCGGCCGAGGCGCGCAGGGTAAAGCTTTGACTTGCCACGCGGCCGTCATGGCGGCCCTTGATTTCAACCTCTTCGGCCGAGATGTCGCCCGTCATGCTACCATCATTGCCAATGATCAGGCTATGGGCCGAAACAGTGCCCTCGACTTCGCCCAGAAGTTCGATGCTGCCTGTTGAGCGGATGTCGCCGGTGATCTTCAGATCGGCGGCAAGGGTCGAGCGGCTGTTGCTGGGGGCACCGGTGCTGGGCCGGGGCGGTGCAGAGGTGGGATCGGTGGTCTTGGAAAACATCGGCGGCTCCTTGGGGTCGCAGGGATGCATAAGGACCGATGCCGATGCACCGGTCAAGCCCGGCCGTCGGGATAGGCAGGAAATGGGCTGGAAGCGACGCGGGAAGGGCGCGGATAGCCTGACAAGCGGGCGCGGATCGGGTCAAATGGCCAGGGGAATCGCAAAGGAGTTTGGGGCAATGGCCGCAGAGGACGGGTTTTTCAAGCCGGTATCGGGGTTTGACCTGCCGCGATTCGCGGGCGTGCCGACGTTCATGCGCCTGCCGCATGTGCCCTTTGACCACCCGCGATTTTCCGAGGTGCAGATCGGTCTGATCGGGGCGCCTTGGGATGGTGGCACGACGAACCGTCCCGGCCCGCGCCATGGCCCGCGGCAGTTGCGCGATCTGTCCACCATGATACGGGCGCAAAACGGGGCGACCTGGGTCGCGCCCTTTGACCTTGCGCGCTGTGCCGACCTTGGCGATGTGGCGCCGAACCCCGGCGATCTGATGGATTCGATGGCGCGGATGGAGGCGTTTTATTCCCGTGTTGTCGAGGCAGGCATCCTGCCCTTGACCGGGGGCGGGGATCATCTGTGTTCCTTGCCCATCCTGCGGGCGGTGGCGAAGAAACGCCCGGTGGGGATGATCCAGTTCGACAGCCATACCGACCTGAACGACATCTATTTCGGCACCTCTAGCTATAATCACGGCACGCCGTTCCGCCGGGCGGTGGAAGAAGGGCTGATCGACCCCAAGCGCTATTGCCTGATTGGCATTCGCGGCACGGCCTATGGCCGCGAGGATTGGGATTTCGCCGCCGCCAATGGCATTCGCATCATCCCGATTGCCGAGTTCCATGCGCGCGGCGCTGATGAAGTGATGGCCGAAGCGCGCGAGATCGTCGGCGCGGGGCCGGTCTATGTGACTTATGACATCGACTTTGTTGACCCGACCTTCGCACCAGGCACCGGCACGCCCGAGGTGGGTGGGCCGAACTCTTGGCAGGCCTTGCAGGTAGCGCGGGGGCTTCGGGGACTGAATGTGGTGGGGGCGGACCTTGTCGAGGTCTCGCCGCCCTTTGATCCCTCTGGCGGGACGGCCTGGCTGGGGATTTCGCTCATGTTTGAAATGCTGTGCGTGATGGCCGAACGGGTTGCGGGCTGAGAGGGCGGACCGGGGGTTTCACACCCCCGGACCCCCGTGGGATATTTGAGAACAGATGAAAGGGCGGGCAGATGGCTGCTGAGATGATCGTTGTGAATGCCAAGGTGCTGACCATGGACCCGTTAAAGCCTCGGGCCGAGGCGGTTGCCTTGGGCGGCGGCAAGGTGTTGGCCGTTGGCACCCGTGCCGAGGTGGAGGTGCTGGTCGGGCCGGGGGCACAGGTCATTGATGCCAAGGGCCGCACGGTTTTGCCGGGCTTTGTGGAAAGCCATTTGCATCTGGTTCTGGGGGGGGCGGAACTGGTGCAGTTGCAGCTGGGTGGCGTGCATGGGTTTGAGGCGCTGAAGGCGGCTTTTCTGGACTATGCCGCAAAGAACAGTCATCGGGCGCTGTTGATGGCGCAGGGGGCGGCTTATGAAATTCTGGATCATCCGGTGACGCGGCACGATCTGGACCGGGTGATTGCCGACCGTCCGATTGCCATGATGTCACCCGACCATCACACGGTCTGGGCCAATACGGCGGCCTTGACGGCGGCGGGCATCCTGCACGGGGCGGCAACGCCCCCCGGACATGTCGTTGTCATGGGCGAGGATGGCACGGCTACCGGCGAATTGCGCGAGTTCGAGGCCTTTGGGCGAATTCTGGCGCTGGGCGGTGAGGCGCATCTTCAACTGGGCATCGCCACGGGCGGCGAGCCCGAGCCTTGGCCGGACACCGCGATGCGGGCAGCGGACAAGGACAAGGTGGCGGCGGGGCTTGCCCATTGTGCGGCCCATGGCATCACCTCGATGGTGAATATGGATGGCAACCGTTACACCTGCGTGCTGTTGAAAGAGATGCATGACGAGGGGCGGTTGACGGCCCGCGTTGTGGTGCCGTTCCACATGAAGCCGCATATGGAGCTTTCGGAGTTGGACCGCGCGAGCGCCATGGCGGCCGAATTCACCGGCGATTGGGTGCGGTCGGGCTTTGTGAAGATGTTCATGGATGGCGTGGTGGACAGCCGCACAGCCTATATGCTGAACGCCTACCCCGGCACGATGGAGCGGGGCGAGGCGCTGTTAGAATTGGAGCGCTTCAAGGATATCTGCACCGAGATCGACCGGCGGGGCTTGCAGATTGCCGTTCACGCCATTGGCGATGCGGCTGTGCGTCAGACGATTGACGGTTATGAGGCGGCCCAACAGCGCAACGGCAAGCGCGACAGCCGCCACCGGATCGAGCATATCGAGCTGATCGACCGCGCCGATGTGCCGCGTCTGGGCGCTTTGGGGATCACGGCCAGCGTGCAGCCGCCCCACCCGCCCGGCGCCATGGATTTCCCGATGTCGACGATGGACAGCGTCTTTCACAAGGCGCGCTGGGTTGACGCCTATCTGTGGAAAACCCTGCGCGATCACGGCGCACCTTTGGCCTTTGCCAGCGACTGGCCGGTGACGGATGTTTCGGTCATGCGGGGGATCCAGGCGGCGATGACGCGCAAACCCTATGCCGGCGCAGGCGATGAGCGTGTCAGCCTGATGGACACGCTTTATGCCTATACGGCTGGCGGGGCCTGGGCGGGGCATCTTGAGGATGTGACGGGCACATTGCGGCCGGGCATGGCGGCGGATCTGGTGATGATCGACGGGGATATCGAGGCGATCCCGGCCGATCAGATCGGCAAGACCGGAATTGCGCTGACCGTTTCGGGTGGGCGCATTACGCACCAGGCCTGAGGGCCAGAAGGGGGCTGCCATGTCAGTTGATCTGATTGTTACCAATGCCAAGGTGTTGACGATGGACGAGGCCCGGCCAAGGGCCGAGGCGGTGGCCTGCGCCGCAGGGCGGATCGTGGCCGTTGGCGGGGCGGCAGAGATTGCCGCCCTTGCCGGGCTGGGGTGCCGGGTGATCGACGCGGGCGGGCGCACGCTTTTGCCCGGCTTTGTCGAAAGCCATATGCACCTGCTTCTGGGCGGGGCGGAGATCATGCAGTTGCATATCCACGGGCTGCACGGGCTGGAAAACCTGAAGGCGGCGGTGGCTGCCTATCGGGCAAAGAACCCCGATCTGCCGCTGATCATGGCGCAGGGCGCG
>VGDH01000086.1:0-2500 GCA_016869835.1 Alphaproteobacteria bacterium | reverse complement strand
TGGGGGCCCACAGCCTTACTGAGCCTAAGTAAACTCCGAATACCGTGGAGTACTATCCGGGAGACACACGGCGGGTGCTAACGTCCGTCGTGAAGAGGGAAACAACCCTGACCTGCAGCTAAGGCCCCTAATTCATGGCTAAGTGGGAAAGCATGTGGGACGGCCAAAACAACCAGGATGTTGGCTTAGAAGCAGCCATCATTTAAAGAAAGCGTAACAGCTCACTGGTCTAGATAAGCTGTCCTGCGGCGAAGATGTAACGGGGCTCAAGCCATGAGCCGAAGCTCGGGATGCACAGCGATGTGCGTGGTAGCGGAGCGTTCTGTGATATAGCTCATCATGTTTTATCCATTCGCAAGGATGGAGACGAACATGGAGAGCTTTCTGTGAAGCCGGGCTGTAAGGCATCCGGTGGAGAGATCAGAAGCGAGAATGTTGACATGAGTAGCGACAAAGAGGGTGAGAGACCCTCTCGCCGAAAGTCCAAGGGTTCCTGCTTAAAGCTAATCTGAGCAGGGTAAGCCGGCCCCTAAGGCGAGGCCGAAAGGCGTAGTCGATGGGAACCAGGTTAATATTCCTGGGCCAGGAGGAAGTGACGGATCTCAAAGGTTGTCTGCCCTTATCGGATTGGGTGGGCAGCTCAGAGGTTCCTGGAAATAGCCCTCCATCAGACCGTACCCTAAACCGACACAGGTGGACTGGTAGAGTATACCAAGGCGCTTGAGAGAACCACGTTAAAGGAACTCGGCAAAATGCCTCCGTAAGTTCGCGAGAAGGAGGCCCCGTCTGTAGGCAACTATGGGCGGGGGGCACAAACTAGGGGGTGGCGACTGTTTACTTAAAACACAGGGCTGTGCGAAGCCGTAAGGCGACGTATACAGTCTGACGCCTGCCCGGTGCTGGAAGATTAAGAGGAGGGGTGCAAGCTCTGAATTGAAGTCCCAGTAAACGGCGGCCGTAACTATAACGGTCCTAAGGTAGCGAAATTCCTTGTCGGGTAAGTTCCGACCTGCACGAATGGCGTAACGATCTCCCCGCTGTCTCTAACGTGGACTCAGCGAAATTGAACTGTGTGTCAAGATGCACACTTCCCGCGGTTAGACGGAAAGACCCCATGCACCTTTACTCTAGCTTTGCACTGGCATCAGGATTGTGATGTGCAGGATAGGTGGTAGGCATTGAAGCGGGGACGCCAGTCTTCGTGGAGCCTCCCTTGAGATACCACCCTTCGCACTCTTGATGTCTAACCGCGGCCCGTTATCCGGGTCCGGGACCCTGCATGGTGGGGAGTTTGACTGGGGCGGTCGCCTCCTAAACAGTAACGGAGGCGCGCGATGGTTGGCTCAGAGCGGTCGGAAATCGCTCGTTGAGTGCAATGGCAGAAGCCAGCCTGACTGCAAGTCTGACAAGACGAGCAGAGACGAAAGTCGGTCATAGTGATCCGGTGGTCCCAAGTGGGAGGGCCATCGCTCAACGGATAAAAGGTACGCTGGGGATAACAGGCTGATGATGCCCAAGAGTCCATATCGACGGCATCGTTTGGCACCTCGATGTCGGCTCATCTCATCCTGGGGCTGGAGCAGGTCCCAAGGGTATGGCTGTTCGCCATTTAAAGAGGTACGTGAGCTGGGTTTAGAACGTCGTGAGACAGTTCGGTCCCTATCTGCCGTGGGTGTAGGAGACTTGAGAAGAGTTGCCCCTAGTACGAGAGGACCGGGGTGAACGTTCCACTGGTGGACCAGTTGTCGTGCCAACGGCAGTGCTGGGTAGCTATGAACGGACAGGATAAACGCTGAAGGCATCTAAGCGTGAAGCCCCCTTCAAAACAAGGTCTCCCTTGAGAGCCGTGGAAGACCACCACGTCGATAGGCCGGAGGTGTAAGTGCAGCAATGCATTCAGCTGACCGGTACTAATTGCTCGATAGGCTTGATTTGATCCAGTAACAGCCAGACAAAGGCCTTACGGAACACATCAAAAGCAACACATCGCTGTCAAAGACAGCGTAGACTTGGAACAACACTGATGTTTGCGGAACAAAATCCGCATGTCTCTTCTTCGGTTTGGTGGCTATAGCACGAGCAAAACACCCGATCCCATCCCGAACTCGGCCGTTAAGTGCCGTCGCGCCAATGGTACTGCGTCTCAAGACGTGGGAGAGTAGGTCACCGCCAAACCTAAAAAGAGACATCCTCTCCATAATCGATCTCAAATACCCTTCCAAAAAATACACCCGGAAGGCTAGGACGCGGGGTGGAGCAGCCCGGTAGCTCGTCAGGCTCATAACCTGAAGGCCGCAGGTTCAAATCCTGCCCCCGCAACCAAGTTTTTACTCAACGATTACAGACACATAAGCCGGCCCAACGGGGGGCTTTGTCGTTTGGCGATCAGAGAAATTGCCGCGTTCGTTGCCGCGTTCAAATGTCCCTTGATGGCGGGCGGGTCCCTTCGGGGCAAAACATCCCCAAATCAATACCCCCCGGAGGAGGTTACTCAGGCACC
>VGDH01000085.1 GCA_016869835.1 Alphaproteobacteria bacterium | reverse complement strand
GCCTAGGCAAGCACGCGCCTTTGCCCCGGCGCCAATCCGCGCCCCGCCTGACCTTTGGCCGGGATGCCTGCCCGTTCATCTTGGCCCAAATACCCCCGCCGGAGGCTTACCCGGCCAGCAACCTCTCCTCTGCCCGGCCGCTGATGCGCGCGCTCACCACCTGGCCCTCGGGCTGGTCGGTGGCAAAGCTCACCTCGGCAAACTGTTCGGTCCGGCCTATGCGGGGGCTTTCGGTCAGGATGCGGTGGGTCTGGCCGATCTGGGCGGCCAGATGGCGGGAAAGGGCGGCGTCCCCTGCAGCGCGCAGGCGGGCCGCGCGGGATTTGATCTGGTCGCCCGGCACGCGCGGCATGCGCGCGGCGGGCGTGCCCTTGCGGGCGGAAAAGGGGAAAACATGCAGGAAGGTCAGGTCGCAATCGGTGACCAGCTTCAGGCTGTTTTCAAACATCTCTTCGGTTTCGGTCGGAAAGCCCGCGATGATGTCGGCACCAAAGGTGATTTCGGGCCGCAGGCGCCGGGCCTCTTCGCAGAACCGGATCGCATCGTCGCGCAGATGCCGTCGTTTCATCCGTTTCAGGATCATGTCATCGCCCGCCTGCAACGACAGGTGCAAATGCGGCATCAGGCGGGGTTCGGTGGCAATCGCCAGCATCAGGTTTTCATCGGCTTCAATCGAGTCGATGCTGCTGATGCGCAGGCGCGGCAGGTCCGGAACCAGCCGCAGGATGCGCATCACAAGATCGCCAAGGCGCGGCGCGCCGGGCAGGTCGGCACCCCATGAGGTGAGATCGACGCCGGTCAGCACCACCTCGAGAAAGCCCTTGTCCACCAGACTTTGGATCTGTTCGACCACCACGCCCGCCGGGACCGAGCGGGAATTCCCCCGGCCAAAGGGGATGATGCAGAAGGTGCAGCGATGGTCGCAGCCGTTTTGCACCTGCACATAGGCGCGGTGGCGGCCAAAGCCGTCGATCAGGTGGCCTGCGGTTTCGCGCACGGCCATGATGTCATTGACCTGGACCTTCTCGGTCTCGCCGATGAAATCGGCAGGGCGCAAGGATGCCCATGTCTCGGCCTGCATCTTTTCATGGTTGCCGATGACCCGCGTCACCTCGGGCATGGCGGCGAAGGTTTCCGGTTCGGTCTGCGCCGCGCAGCCTGTCACGATCACTGGCGCACCGGGATTTTCGCGCGCAAGGCGGCGGATTTCCTGTTTGGCCTTGCGCACGGCCTCGGCCGTCACGGCGCAGGTGTTCACCACCACCGCGCCTTCAACCCCTGCCGCCTCGGCCAGTTCCTTCATCGCCTCGGTTTCATAGGCGTTCAGGCGGCAGCCAAGGGTGGAAAACACCGGGGGACGGAAGTTCGGCAGGCTCATGGATGGGCGGCTAGGAATTCGGGCGAAAGCTGGCCGTCAAAGACATGGGCCACGGGGCCGGTCATCCAGACGCCATCGTCGCGCCAGTCGATTTCCAAGACACCGCCATCCAGATCCAGCGTCACGCGCCGCCCGGTCAGCCCGCGCAGATGCGCGGCCACGGCGGTGGCGCAGGCCCCTGACCCACAGGCGAGCGTGATGCCCGCACCACGTTCCCAGACCCGCATCCGCAAACGGTCGGGGCCGGTCAGGCTGGCGAATTCCACATTGGTGCGCTCGGGGTAAAGCGGATCGTGTTCGTAACGAGGACCTATGGCGGGCAGGTCCACCGCCTCGGCGTCATCGACGAACATCACGCAATGCGGGTTGCCCATGCCCACCGCAACCGGATCACCGGCCAAGGGCAGATGCAGCGTGTCGACCGCCTGCGCCAAGGGCACCGACTGCCAATCAAGCTGCGGCGGACCCATGTTCACCGACACCCGCACATCGGGCAGGCGCAGGGCCGACAGGCCCCCCCGCGCGGTGATAAGGCTGATGGCATCCTTGCCCAGTTGCCGCATCATGTAATCGGCCACGCAGCGCGTGGCATTGCCGCAGGCCCCGGCACGGCTGCCGTCATTGTTCCAGAAATCAAGCGCGAAATCGGCGCTGTCCGAATCGCGGATCTCGGCCAGCTGGTCAAAGCCGACGCCGCGGTTGCGGTCCCCCAGCGCCCGCGCCAGGGCAGGCGTAACCACCGCCCCGCGCCCGCGCGAGTCGATCACCACGAAATCATTGCCCGCCCCATGCATCTTCATGAAGCCAAGGCCAGAAGGGCCGCGCATCTTGTCCATGGCTGGCATATACTCTTACCGTCAGGAATTCGCCAGAGATCTGCGCATTTTACCCTTGACCCCATCGCTGCATCCCCCTAATCAGCGGCCCTGTCGTGGGCCGGTAGCTCAGTTGGTAGAGCAGCTGACTTTTAATCAGCGGGTCACAGGTTCGAATCCTGTCCGGCTCACCACTTCTTCCCGTTTGATCGTTTGAACGCTGCAAGACAGTGGTGCGCCCCCCATGACATGGTGGGCGCGGGTCCATTGACCACGAAGCATCGTTCAGCCGCGAAAGCCGCCCCAAGATTTTTTTGCCGATGATGCGGGCAAAAGGTTCCGCCGGACCGCGACTGTCGGTAAGGAAGTCAGGACGCCCGAATCCGGGCGGTGGAGAGTTTTGCGCCACCATGCCGATTTGAGACCAAAGTTCCTGCCGCTGATTGCTGTGGCTGTTGTGCTGGCGGGCTGTTCGGCCGCGCCGCGCGGCTCGGGCCTGCAAAGCGAGGTGCTGCAAAGCCGGACGGCTGCGGGGCAATCGGCTGTGGATGATGCGCTGCCGCAGGATTTCGCGGTTGAGCCGATCACGCGGGAAAGTCTGGGCCGCTATGCCAATTGGCCCGCGCGCAGCCAAGGCCGCAGCTATGGCTGGCCCAAGGGGCAGGGCGGCAAGCCCAACCAGATCCGGCCCGGCGATGTGATCACCATTTCGGTCTGGGTCAGCGAGGACAACAGCCTTTTGACCGCGCCGAACCAGCGGGTGGCAGAAATGCCCGAGATGACCGTGTCTCCAACTGGCCAGCTTTTCCTGCCCTATATCGGGCAGATGCAGGTGGCCGGTCAGTCGCAGGAAGAGGCCCGCGCCGCAATCGAGGCCGCCTATGTCAAGGTCACGCCCTCGGCCCAGGTGCAGTTGCGCAGCGTCGAGGGGCGGCAAAGCTCGGCCAGTGTCGTCAGCGGGGTGGCCAAGCCCGGCTCATATCCGCTGACCGATTCTGGGGTGACGGTGCTGGACATCCTTGCGCTGTCAGGGGGGGTGCCGCAGACGGTGATAAACCCTCAGGTACGCGTTCAGCGGGGCGATACCACCTATGGCATCTCGCTGGATCGGGTGATGAAGGATACCGCGCTGAACATCCGGCTGCAGGGCGGTGACCGGGTTTTTGTCGAGGCGGATGAGAATTACTTCCTGTCTCTGGGGGCCAGCGGCACGCAGGCCCAGCATTATTTCCCGCAAGACCGGGTCAGCGCACTGGATGCCTTGTCGATCATCGGCGGCCTTGCCGAAGCGCGGGCCGATGCCAAGGGCATCTTGATTTTGCGC
The DNA here is from genome assembly GCA_016869835.1 of Alphaproteobacteria bacterium. Taxonomy (GTDB): domain Bacteria; phylum Pseudomonadota; class Alphaproteobacteria; order Rhodobacterales; family Rhodobacteraceae; genus Tabrizicola_A. The sequence continues at coordinate 9,910 of VGDH01000085.1, read as the reverse complement.
AGCTATGATCCGGAGTCAGTGCGCGCCGATGGCAGCGGCCCACGCCATGCCCGCACCATCTTTACCATTGACCTGACCAGCGCCGATGGCCTGTTCAGCGCCGGCGAATTCCGCATCCAGCCCGGCGATCTGATCTATGTCACCGAAAGCCCGCTTCTGACCTCGCGCAATGTGCTGACCCTGATCGGGTCGGTCTTTGGCCTTGCGGTTCAGGCCAACCGGCTGGGGAATTGAACGGCGAAGCGGGGGGGGGTTTGACCTGCCGCGAGGCTTGCGATCTAGATCCGGTTCGGTCTGGCCGAGATGCCGTCATCTTCCAGTCTGTGGCGGTAGTCGCTGGCTGACAAGCCCGTGGCGCGGCGAAAGCTGCGGGCAAAGTAGGACGGATCGTCATAGCCGAGGGCAAAGCCCACCTCTTGCACGCGCATCCGCGTATAGGCCAGAAGCCGGCAGGCTTCGCGCATCCGGGTTGTTTCGATAAAGCTGTGGGCTGAAAGGCCGGTTGCCATCAGCGACAGGCGGCGCAGGTGGCGTTCGGACATGCGCAGCGCGGCGGCATAGTCGGACAATTGCCAGCCATCGGCCAGATGGGCGCGGATCAGGGCTTCAAAGCGGGCAATCCGGCCATCGCCCCGGGCATCCGCAGTTGCGGGTTCCGCCGGGCCCTGACCGGCACATTCGGCCACGGCACAGCACAGGTTGACCGCCGCCGCCCTGAGCCGCAACCGCCGCAGCGGACCTTGCGCCCTGTGCAGCCGCGCCAGATCTTGAAACAGCGGCGCGAGCCCGGCGCCCCCGGCCACATACGCCCGCCCAAGCGCGGCGCGGGTTTCGCTGTGCGGCCCGAAGAGTTCGGGAAAATCATCGGCCGGCAGGGTGAGCACATGGCCTTCGGTTCCGGCCGAAAATGCAAAGCCATGCACATGACCGCGCGGCAGATTCATCAAAAGTGGTGTCGTGCCGTGCTGAGGTTTGCCGTCGATGCTGAGCCGCACATCACCCGAGAGGATCAGGAAGATCTGATGCAGATGCACATGGCGATGCGGGGCGATGCGCCAGTCAAGCCCGGCGGCGCGGTCAACGATCGCCTCGATATGCAAAAGGTCCGGAAACGGGCTTTGCTCGCCGTAAAGCTGCCAGGAGGGGATGGGTTGGAGTGCCTGTGACATGGCCGGAAAATACCAGATTATTGCATATCGTCCATTCGTCTTTTCCCGTTCTTGCGGCATTTTCCGGCAAAACAGGAGACGAACATGCGCACGCAAGTGGCTATCATCGGCGGCGGGCCTTCGGGGCTTTTGCTGTCGCAATTGTTGAACAAGGCCGGCATCGCCACGGTGGTTCTGGAACGCAAGGACCGTGACTATGTCCTGTCACGGATCCGGGCCGGGGTTCTGGAAACCGGCACTGTCGGCCTGATCCGCGCGGCGGGGGCCGGGGCGCGGATGGACACCGAGGGGCAGTTGCATGACGGCTGCTATCTGGCTTCGAACGGCCGGATGTTCCATGTCGACTTCAAGGGCGCCTGTGGCAAGCAGGTGATGGTCTATGGCCAGACCGAGGTGACCAAGGACCTTTACGATGCGCAGGACGCCATCGGCGCGACCGTCATCCACGAGGCCGAGGACGTCGCCCTGCATGATCTGACAACCGACGCCCCCTTTGTGACCTTTACCAAGGGCGGCCAGTCGCACCGGCTGGACTGCGACTTTGTCGCGGGCTGCGACGGCTTTCACGGCGTGAGCCGACAGACCATGCCCGCCGACATCCGCCGCGAGTATGAAAAGGTCTATCCCTTTGGTTGGCTTGGTATTCTGTCGCGCACCCCGCCGGTGGAACATGAGCTGATCTATGCCGCCCACGACCGCGGCTTTGCCTTGGCCTCGATGCGCAACCCGATGCTCTCGCGCTATTACATCCAGGTTCCGCTGACCGACAAGGTCGAGGATTGGAGCGATGAGGCCTTCTGGGCCGAGCTGAAACTGCGCCTGCCGCAGGATGTTGCCGCCCGCCTTGTCACCGGCCCGTCGATCGAGAAATCGATCGCGCCCCTGCGGTCTTTCGTGACCGAGCCGATGCGCTGGGGTCGGCTGTTCTTGTGCGGTGACGCGGCCCATATCGTGCCGCCGACAGGGGCCAAGGGGCTGAACCTGGCCGCCTCGGATGTGCATTATCTTTACGAAGGTCTGGTCGAGTTCTATCGCCAGAACCGCACCTCCGGGATCGACGCCTATTCCCAGCGCGCCCTGGCCCGGATCTGGCAGGCGATGCGGTTTTCCTGGTCCCTGACCACGATGATGCACCGCTTCCCGGGGGCATCAGATTATGAATGCCGGATGCAGGATGCCGATCTTGCCCAGCTTGAGACCAGCCCGACCGCGCGCAAGCTCATGGCCGAAAATTACACGGGCCTGCCTTACTGATCGCGGCCTGCACCGGTCTGGCCCGCGTCGGGTACGCATCGGGCATCCGTCCCGACGCGGGCCCGACTAGCCATTCAGCAGTCCCATGGCGTTTTCTTTCAGGATCATCGGGCGGACCTCGTCCTTGAAGGGGGCCTTGTCAAAGACCGCTAGCCACTTCTCTGGCGCGATCATCGGCCAGTCTGAGCCGAACAGCATCTTGTGCTTCAAGAGGCTGTTGGCATAGCGGATCAGGATCTCGGGAAAGTACTTGGGCGACCAGCCCGACAGGTCGATGTAGACATTCGCCATCGGGGTCGATGCTTTGCATCGCCGTTGTGATCAGCGGAACCGCCTCGACCATCGGGCGCTTGACGGGTGCGGGGGGTGGCGGGGGGTCGGATTTCGCCGTGGCCGCCTGTGTCGGGGCGGCGGGGGGCGGGGGCTGGGCCTCGGTGACGATGTTCTCGATCAGGATGAAGCGGTTGCAGACCTTGCGCAGGCTTTCGGGGGTCTTGGATTCGCCGATGCCGATGACCTCAAGCCCTTGTTCGCGGATGCGGCTGGCGAGACGGGTGAAATCACTGTCGGAACTGACCAGCACAAAGCCGTCAAACTTGCCCTGGTGCAGCATGTCCATCGCGTCGATCACAAGGCCGATGTCGCTGGCGTTCTTGCCCTTGGTGTTGGCCGATTGCTGGTGCATCACCAGCCCCAGATCGCGCGCCGCCGATTTCCAGCCCGCAGGCTGCGTGCTGGACCAATCGCCGTAGACCCGACGCAGGGCGGGTTCGCCGATGCGGCTGACCTCTTTCAGGATCGCCTCGGCGTGCCGTGACAGCACGTTGTCGGCGTCGATCAGAACCGCCAGCAGCTTGGCCCCGTCGCGGGCCATTTAGTAGACCACGACCGAGCGGATGGATTCGCCCTTGTGCATCAGGTCGAAGGCGTCGTTGATCTTTTCGAGGGGCAGGATGTGGGTGATCATGGGATCAATCTCGATCCTGCCGTCCATGTACCAATCGACAATCTTCGGCACATCGGTGCGCCCGCGCGCGCCGCCAAAGGCGGTGCCTTTCCAGATGCGGCCCGTCACAAGCTGGAATGGCCGGGTTTCGATGGTGGCACCGGCCGGAGCCACGCCGATGATGATCGACTGGCCCCAGCCGCGGTGGGTGCATTCCAAGGCGTCGCGCATCACCTTGACGTTGCCGGTGCAGTCGAAGGAGTAATCCGCCCCGCCGATCTTGTCGAAGAGGGTTTTCGTCATGTCGACAATGGTTTGCACCACCGACTGACCCTCGGCCAGTTTCTTGGGGTTGATGAAATGGGTCATGCCAAAGCGCATCCCCCATTCTTTCTTGTCGTCGTTGATGTCGACGCCGATGATCATCCGCGCGCCGGCCATTTTCAGGCCCTGAATGACGTTGAGCCCGATGCCGCCAAGGCCAAAGACCACGGCGGTGGCGTCATGTTCCACCTGGGCGGTGTTCAGCACCGCACCGATGCCAGTGGTGACGCCGCAACCGATGTAGCAGATCTTGTCGAAGGGCGCGTCGTCGCGGACCTTGGCCAGCGCGATTTCCGGCATCACGGTGTGCTGGGCGAAGGTCGAGCAGCCCATGTAGTGATAGATCGGCGTGCCATCCAGCATGGAAAAGCGCGTGGTGCCGTCGGGCATCAGGCCCTGGCCCTGGGTGGCGCGGATCGCGGTGCAGAGGTTGGTCTTGCGCGACAGGCAGGACGGGCATTCGCGGCATTCGGGGGTGTAAAGCGGGATGACGTGATCGCCCGGTTTCAGCGATTTCACGCCGGGGCCGCATTTCACCACCACGCCCGCGCCTTCATGGCCAAGGATCGAGGGGAAGATGCCTTCGGGGTCCGCACCCGAGAGGGTGAATTCGTCGGTGTGGCAGATGCCGGTGGCCTTGATCTCGATCAGAACCTCGCCTTCTTTCGGGTCATCGAGATTGACCTCCATGATCTGCAGGGGCTGGCCAGCGGCGACGGCAACGGCGGCACGGGTGCGCATTTCGGAATTCCTCCTCTTATCAATCGACTCAGGCTGTGCCAGAACCTGTGGAATTGCAACGCAGGAAACGACATTTGACGGACCCATTCCCCAAGCGACCGGCGCTTTGGCCCCGCCTCGCGCCCTGTGATTTCCGCGTCGGTGCGCCTGCCATGGCGATAGGGCGGGCGTTTCTTCTGTTGGCGCTGTGCGGGCTTTTGGCCGGGTGCCTGCGGCCGGTGTATCAGATCGGCCCGGTGGATGAGATGCTGCCGCCCCAGCCCGATGCCTGCGGCCTTGCGGCGCTGGACGGTCTGCGGGGGGAACCGATGGAGCGGCTGGCCGATTTCCGCCTGATCGGCCCCTTGCGCGTGCTTTGGCCGGGGCAAGAGATTACAAATGACATTGTGCCCACGCGGCTGAATGCCGAGGTGGACGTGACGGGCCGCATCATGCGGCTGCGCTGTGGCTGACCGATTGCCAAGCTTGTTCAGGAGAGTTTCATGCGTCCCCTTGCCCTTCTTATGCCCTTTGCCCTTGCCGCCTGTGTCGAGGTGGAAAGCCCGCCCGATCCGGGCATCATTGCACCGCCGCTGCCGCCCGAGGACAGCTGCGGCGCGTCGCAGTTGCAGGGGCTGCGCGGCCAGTCCGAGGACGTGTTGCAGACGATGAAGTTCGGCGGGCCGGTGCGGATCATCCAGCCCGGCATGGCGGTGACGATGGATTACAACCCGGCGCGGCTGAACATCGAGATCGACGAAAGCGGCAAGATCCATCGCATCAGCTGCGGTTAAGCGAAGCCCGGATCAAGGAATGGCCAAAAGAAAGACCCCCCGGCACGGATGCCGGGGGGCTGATACCCGAAACACTGGTTACTTCTGCACCCGGTAATCGCTGTGGCAGGCCTTGCAGGTGCCGCCGATGGCGCCCATGCCCGCACCGATGCTTTCGGCGCTGGCAACATCAAGTGCCGCCGCCGCATCGCTCAGCGCCTTGCCCTTGGCAAGGAAATCATCCCAGTTGGTCCAGACCTCGGGCTTGGATTCCGAGGCAGGATCGGTGGCGTTGTTGGTAAACTTTGCCTCGATCTCGGCTGCGGCCGCGATCATGGCCTGTTTGGCCGCTTCGGCCGCGGCCGCATCATGCGCCGCCTCGCCCGAGGCCATGCCGCCAAGGGTCTTGGCCGCACCGCCGATGGTTTTCATCAGGTCCTTGCGGGCGATCACATCGGGGTCGGTCGCGGCGGTTCCCGCAGCAAACGCGGCCCCCGAAAACAAAAGCGCGCTGACAAGCACTGTCTTGGCAAAGGATTTCATCTGTCTCTCCGCTGTCGTGACTGGTTATGATTTGGCTGGACTATGCGTTTTGACACGAGCCTAGTGCCAATCGGTGCCTGCGACAACGGACTTTGGTCTGAACCTTGAGGCTTCACGGATTTGTTACGGCAGGGCCTGCAAGACCGAAAGGCTGGGAAAGCCGTCGGGAACCATGCCGCGTGCGGTCTGGAAGGCCTTGATGGCGGCCACGGTTTTCGGCCCCATCTTGGCGTCGATGCCGCCGGTGTCGAAACCGGCCGCTGTCAGCTTTTTCTGCAAGGCGACGCGTTCGTCAAACGACAATGCGCGTTCGTCACGCGGCCATGTCGCCCGGATCGGACCGGCCCCGCGCAGCCGGTCGGCCAGGTGGCCCACGGCGATGACATAGGCATCGGCGGTGTTGTAGGTTTCGATCACATGGAAGTTCTGAAAGATCAGAAACGCCGCGCCCCGGTGCCCGCCGGGCAGTTGGACCGAGGCCGGGCCATGGTCGGGCAGATCGCCACCATCGGCCAGCCGGACCCCCAGCGCTTGCCAGTCGGCCACCGGTTTTTTCACCCGCTCGGTCGTCAGGGCATAGTCAAAGCCCGGCGGCAGGGTGATCTCCGCGCCCCAGGGCGCACCTTTCACCCAGCCCTTGCCCGCAAGATAGGCCGCGGTCGAGGCCAGCGCATCGGTCGGATCATCGCCCCAGATGTCGCGCTTGCCGTCGCCGGTGAAATCGACGGCAAAGGCATGCCAGGACGAGGGCATGAACTGCGTATGCCCCATCGCCCCGGCCCAGGACCCGCGCAGGGTGGCCGGGCTGGCATCGACCAGTTGCAGGATTTTCAGCGCGGCGATCAGCTCGGATTCAAAAAACGCGCCGCGCCGCCCGTCATAGGCCAGTGTGGCCAGTGCGTGCAGGGTGGGAATGTCGCCGCGCACCGCGCCATAGGCGCTTTCCAGCCCCCAGATGGCGGCGACGATTTCGGCGTCCACCCCATAGGTCGCCTCGATCCGGCCCAGCGTTTCGCCATGGGATTTCAGCGCCTTAAGCCCATGGGCGATGAGATCATCCGAGACGGCGGTATCCAGATAATCCCAGATCGTCTTGGTGAATTCGCTTTGGCGGCGGTCATTGCGAACCACAGTCGGCAGGTATTCCGCCCCCGCCAGCGCATCGAGCGTGGCCGAGGAAATCCCAGCAGACAGGGCGCGGGTCTTGAAGGCCGTGATCCAGTCGTTCAGCCCGGTTTGGGTGCCGGTTCCTTCGGTCATCATCGCCTCTCCGATGGTTTCAGTCAGGCCCGCTTCGGTGTCTTGCGGACCTGCAAGGGCAGGGGTGGCGAGGGCGCAGGACAAGAGGAACCAGAAAACCGAACGACCGTTCACCTTTACCCCCGCCGCTTTCGCACGATCTTGCGCGCCAGCTTCGCTGCCTTGGCCGATGCCGCCCCCGGTTTGCGCGGCTGATAGCGCCCGCCCTTGCGGCCCCGGCCCCCCGGCGTGATGGTCGCCCCGTCGATTTCGACCAGTTCCAGCACCAGCCCGCCGGTGACCGGCACCGCCTCGGCCAGCTTCACGACCACGCGCTGCCCGATGCCGATGGTCAGCCCGGTATCGGCGCCCATCAGGGTTTGGCTCGCCTCGTCGTAATGGAAGAACTCGCGCCCCACGGCGCGGATCGGGATCAGCCCGTCGGCCCCGGTTTCATCAAGCTTCACGAAAAGGCCAAAGCGCTGCACGCCGGAAATCCGGCCCGTAAAGGTGCTGCCCACCCGGTCGGCGAGGTAGGCCGCAAGATAGCGGTCGGTCGTGTCGCGTTCGGCGGCCATGCTGCGGCGTTCGGATTCGGAAATCAGCTTGGCGGTCTCATCGAGGTTTTCGATATCCCAGGCCAAGAGCCCGTCCTTGCCCCAACCGTGACCCGCAATCAGCGCGCGGTGCACGATCAGATCGGAATAGCGCCGGATGGGCGAGGTGAAATGCGCATAGTTCCGCAAGGCCAGCCCGAAATGACCAAAGTTTTCCGCATTGTAATAGGCCTGTGTCATGGAGCGCAGGGTGGTGAGGTTGATCAGCTCGTCAAACTCGGTGCCTTCGGCCTGGCTGAGAAGCCGGTTGAGATGCGACGTTTTCAGCACTTGCCCCTTGGCCAAGACCAGTCCCGACGCCTCGGCCACCTCGCGCAGCGCCTCAAGCTTAAGGGGCGAGGGTTCTTCATGCACGCGGAAGAGCAGGGGCTGCTTCAGCCGCACCAGTTCCTCGGCAGCGGCCACATTGGCGAGGATCATCATCTCCTCGATCAGCTTATGCGCGTCAAAGCGTTCGTAATAGGACACTGAGGTGACCTTGCCCGCATCATCCAGCACGATCTTGCGCTCGGGCAGATCCAGATCCAGCGGCTGGCGCGCGGCGCGGGCCTGGGTCAGCGCGGCATAGGCGACATAAAGCGGGCGCAGGATGGGGTCGAGAAGGGGCGCGGTCTGGTCATCGGGCTGGCCGTCGATGGCCCCCTGCACCTGGGCATAGTGCAATGAGGTCCGCGACCGCATCAACCCACGGACAAAACGGTGCGACAGCTTGTTGCCATGGGCGTCGATCCGCATCCGGACGGCCAGACAGGCGCGGTCAACATGTTCGTGCAAGGAGCACAGGTCGCCCGACAGGATATCGGGCAACATCGGCACGACACGGTCCGGGAAATAGGTGGAATTGCCGCGCCGCCGCGCCTCGCGGTCAAGGGCGCTGCCCGGCGTGACGTAATGGGCGACATCTGCAATTGCCACCCAGATGACATGGCCGCCGGGATTGCCGGGCTGATCGTCGGGCATGGCATAGACGGCATCATCGCGGTCGCGCGCATCAATGGGGTCGATGGTGATCAAGGGCAGATCGCGCAGATCCTCGCGGCCCGTCACGCCCACAGGCGCGGCCTTGTCGGCCTCGGCGATCACAGCGTCGGGGAATTGGTCGGGGATGCCGTGCTGGTGAATGGCAATCAGGCTGACGGCCCGCGCACCTGACGGATCGCCCAGCCGGGCAATGATGCGGGCCTGCGGCAGGCCAAGGCGCCGGTTGCCAACCGCCTCGCCCTCCACCAACTCGCCATCCCGCGCGCCGTTTGACGCATCGCGCGCAACGCGCCATTCCTTGTCCTGGCCCTTGTCGATGGGCACGATCCGCCCGCCTTCGTGGCCCGCGCGATAGATGCCCAGAACCTTGAGCGGGTTTGACCCCAGCCGCCGGATGAGCCGAGCCTCATGGGAATGACCCTCGGCCTTGACCGGGGTCAGACGGCCCAGGATGCGGTCGCCCGCGCCCAGCGCCGGATCGCCCTTCTGCGCCACGATCAGGATGCGCAGGGTGCTGTCCACGCCCTCTTCAAGCGGGACGGCAAACAGATCCCCCTGCCGGTCCGGTGCCAGAACCTGCAACACCGCGACCGGCGGCAGGGACCCCGGTTCACGGAAGCGGCGCGCCTTCTTCTCAAGCGCCCCCTCTTCCTCCATCTCGCGCAAGAGGCGCTTGAGGTCGATCTTGGCGTCGCCGCGGATGCCGAAGGCCTTGGCAATGTCACGCTTGGCCGAAAGGCCGGGGTTCTCGGCGATCCACTGGCGGATCTGGTTTTTGGTCGGAATGGCGGTCATGCCCCCTGCCTAGCACGGCGGGACATCCAAGACCACAGCCCGCCCGTTCATCTTGGCGAAAATACCCCCGCCGGAGGCATCCACGGCCAGCCACAGGAGCCTCCGGCGGGGGTATATGTGTGAGTTCATACAACGTTAGTACATTGATTATCAATGATTTTACATTCGTTTTTTCTTGCGATTGGTCTGTTTTTGCGAGTTTCTGCACACAAGTTGCACAGCGCTGCTTTTGGATTGCGAGCGGCTTGCACAGGAATCGCACATGGCCACCATCAACAAACTGCCGTCGGGGAAACATCGCGCTCAGGTCCGCCGCCAGGGCGTCTACAGGGCGCAGACTTTCTCTCGAAAGATAGATGCGCAAGCATGGGCTGTCGAGATTGAGCGCGCGATCGAAAGCGGCAGTTCGCGAGGCGTGATGCTGGCCTGCCCCCTGAAAAGTGGTCCTCCCTGAGGTATGGTTTTTGAGCCATTTGGAGGATGAAGGAATGCCCCAGAAGAAGCACAAGCCGGAGGAGATCGTCGCCAAGCTCCGGCAGGTCGATGTGT
>VGDH01000084.1 GCA_016869835.1 Alphaproteobacteria bacterium | reverse complement strand
CGGGCAGATCACCGCGCTGCAACTGATCGAAGTGCAGATCTATGGGGCGGCGGCCGCCGCGCTTGACCCCGACCATGCGACCGACCGGGCGCAGGTGGTGTTGTTCCGCGCCGTCTGATGCCCCCCCTTGATGCCCTGCCCTTTGATGCCTGTGGGGTGATGTCATCAAGACGTCACTTGCAGCAGCCCTCGCCTTCCGGTTTAGATCGGCGATCAAACGGAAGAAGAATTCATGCAAGATGATCCCACCCCGGTCCTGACCCCGGACCACCCCGAATCGCAGGCCTTTGATGATGCCGCCCATGCCGTGGCCTGTCTTGAGGCGCTTTACGAACAGGCGACGGCCTTTCTGGCCGACCACTTTACCCGCGCGGTGACCGGGGCAAAGCCTGCCCATCGCATCCGCGCCTTTTACCCCGAAATCCGCCTGACCGTGACCAGCCATGCCGAGGTGGACAGCCGGTTGTCCTTTGGCCATGTGTCCGGACCCGGCACCTATGCCACCACCATCACGCGGCCCGATCTTTTCCGTGCCTATCTGATACAGCAGATCGCGCTGTTGATGGAGAACCATCAGGTGACGGTGCAGATCGGCCCCTCGCACACGCCGATCCCGGTGCATTTTGCGGTGGCGGGCAATCCGTCGGTATCGGTGCCGCAAGAGGGGGTGCTGGAGTTTTCCTTGCGCGATGTGTTCGACGTGCCGGATCTGGCGACGACGAATGATGACATCGTCAATGGTGTGCGGACCCAGAATGACGATGGGTCGATGCCGCTTGCACCCTTTACCGCGCAGCGGGTGGATTATTCGCTGGCCCGTCTGGCGCATTACACCGCGACCGATGCGGCGCATTTCCAGAACCATGTGCTGTTCACCAACTATCAGTTCTATGTCGATGAATTCGAAGCCTATGCCCGCGCGGCGCTGGCCGATCCGGGGCTGAGCTATACCGGGTTTGTGGCGACGGGAAATCAGGAGATCACCACGCCGGACGGGGTGATCGTGCAGCCCGCGAAGATGCCGCAGATGCCGACCTATCACCTGAAGCGGGCCGATGGGCAGGGGATCACGCTGGTCAATATCGGGGTTGGTCCTTCAAACGCGAAAACCGCGACCGATCATATCGCGGTGTTGCGGCCCCATGCCTGGCTGATGGTGGGGCATTGTGCGGGGCTGCGCAACAGCCAGCGGATGGGCGATTTCTGCCTGGCCCATGCCTATCTGCGCGAGGATCATGTGCTGGACGACGATCTGCCGGTCTGGGTTCCCATTCCGGCGCTGGCCGAAATCCAGATCGCGCTGGAAGAGGCGGTGGCCGAGGTGACGCAGCTGAAGGGCTATGAGCTGAAGCGGATCATGCGGACCGGGACGGTGGCCACCATCGACAACCGCAACTGGGAGCTGCGCGACCAGTCCGGCCCGGTGCGGCGGTTGAGCCAAAGCCGCGCCATTGCGCTGGACATGGAAAGCGCCACGATTGCGGCGAACGGGTTCAGGTTCCGGGTGCCTTATGGGACGCTTTTGTGTGTCAGCGACAAGCCCCTGCATGGCGAGTTGAAACTGCCCGGCATGGCAAGCGACTTCTACAAGACCCAGGTCGCGCGGCATCTGCAGATCGGCATCCGCGCGATGGAGCGGTTGCGCGAAATGCCCCTGGCGCGGATTCACAGCAGAAAGCTGCGCAGTTTCGAGGAAACCGCCTTCCTTTAGGGCCTTTCAAGCGGCATTTGCGGTTGAAACCGGGGAAAAACACCTTGCATTTCCCGTTTGAAACATGGGAAGTCATGTCATCACCGTAAGGTAGGATTGCGTCGCCCTCCGGGCCCTGTAACAACAAGGAAAAGACAGATGACCAAACCGATGACCAAGACCCAGCTCGTCGCCGCGCTTGCCGAAGCCATGGGCTCTGACAAGAAAACCGCCAGCGCTGCCCTGGACGCCATTGCCGAGGTTGTCTCGAAGGAAGTTGCCGCCGGTGGCGCCGTGACCCTGCCGGGCCTGGGCAAGGTGGTCTGCCGTGAGCGTGGCGAGCGCATGGTGCGCAACCCCGCCACCAATGAGATGGTGAAAAAGCCCGCCGACAAGCAGGTCAAGTTCTCGATCGCTAAGGCGCTGAAGGACAGCGTCAACGCCTGATCTCGAACGGAATTCGTTTGAACCGGAAAGGGTCGCCCGCTGGGTGGCTCTTTTCGCTGGAGGGATGATGGGCGTCAAAGCCATAGCGCTGGGTCTGGCCTTTGCGGTGATGTGGTCATCGGCCTTTACCAGCGCGCGGATCATCCTGATGGATGCGCCGCCCCTGTGGTCGCTGGCCTTGCGCTATGCCATTTCGGGCGGGTTTGCGGTGGGGATTGCGCGTGCCATGGGGCAAAGCTGGCGGCTGCCGCGCGCGCAGGGCCGGGCGGTGGTGATCTTTGGCCTGTGCCAGAACGCGCTTTATCTGGGGTTGTTTTTTGTGGCCATGCAGAAGATCGAAGCCTCGCTTGCCTCGATCATCGCTTCGGCCATGCCGCTGATCGTTGCGGGGCTGGGCTGGGCCTTTCGGGGCGAGCGGGTGGCACCTTTGGGTCTTGCCGGTCTGGTGGCCGGGTTTGCGGGCGTGGCGCTGATCATGGGAAGCCGGTTGCAGGGCGGGGCCGATCTGGTGTCGGTGGGACTATGCGTGATTGGCGCAACCGCGCTGGCGGTGGCCACGCTGTCGGTGCGTGGGGCCAGTGCGGGGGGCAACCTGCTTATGGTCGTGGGTTTGCAGATGCTGGTCGGTTCCGCCGCGCTGGCGGTGGTTGCCCTGATGATCGAGCCGATCGAGGTTACGCTGACCCTGCGGCTGGCCCTGGCCTTTGCCTATCAGATTCTGGTGCCCGGTCTGGCGGCAACGCTGATCTGGTTCCACCTGATCGGCCGGATCGGGGCGGTCAAGGCCTCGGCCTTTCACTTTCTCAACCCGTTTTTCGGCGTGGTGATCGCGGCGCTTTTGCTGGGTGAGGCGGTCACCGGGCTGGACATGATCGGCGTGGCGATTGCCGCCGGGGGCATTCTTGCGGTGCAAGTGGCGCGCATTCGCGCCGGGGCCTGACCCTAGCGCTGTTCTTCCAGAAGATCGCGCAACAGCGCATCGACGGGGTTTTGCGGCGCTGTTGCAGCGCCGGGCTGGCCGCTTGTCTGGAAATCCTGCCCAAAGCCGCCGCCGCCTGCATCCAGCGGGCGGTCGCGCGGGGCGGGCACGATCATGGGCAATTCGCGGACCGGCAGGCCGTCATGGATACGCAGCATCACTTCGCGCCAGATTTCGGCCGGCAGGCCGCCGCCGGTCACGCCTTCAAGGGGCGTGTTGTCGTCATAGCCCATCCAGACACCGGCGACATAATCGGCGGTGAAGCCCACGAACCACGCATCCCGCCCGGCCGAGGTGGTGCCGGTCTTGCCCGCCGCAGGCCGCCCGTCAAGCCGGGCGCGGGTGCCGGTGCCGTCGTTCACCACCTGCGCCATCATGTAGACCAGAAGCTGGGCCGCTTCTTCGCTGATCACCCGCTCGCCGATGCCGGTTTCGGTGAACATGTTCAGCTCTTCATTGCCCGGCACTTCCAGCAGACGGATGCCAAAGGGCGCCACGGACGAACCGCCGTTCAGGATGCCGGCATAGGCGCTGGTCATCTCGATCAGGGTGGATTCACTGGCCCCCAGCGCCAGTGCCGGGCCGGCGGCCAGATCGCTTTCGATGCCGAAATCGGCGGCAATCTGGCGGACATTCTCGCGGCCCACCGCCTCGGACACCCGCACGGCGGGGATGTTGCGGCTTTCGGCAAGGGCCTGGGTCAGCGTGATGAGCCCCTTGAATTCGTTGTCGTAGTTCTTGGGCGTCCAGGGACCGGAACCGGGGATGTTGATGGTGAGCGGTGTATCTTCGACGAAATCCATCGGGCTCCAGCCCTGGTCCATCGCGGCGGCAAAGACGAAGGGTTTGAAGGACGATCCGGTCTGCCGCAGGGCCTGGGTGGCGCGGTTGAAGCTGCCCGCCGCCTCGATCTTGCGGCCGCCGACCATTGCGCGCACCGCGCCATCGGCGCCCATGACGACAATCGCCGCCTGCGCCTTTGAGCCTTCCTTCACCTTGTTTTCAAAGACCCAGGCCAGCGCCTCTTCGGCGCGTTGCTGCATCTGGGTGTCAAGCGTGGTGCGGATGATCACGTCTTCCATGGTTTCGGTGGTCAGGAAGGAAGGCGCGGTTTCCATCACCCAATCGGCAAAGAAGCCGCCCGACTTGGCCTGTGCCGCTGCCGAAAGCTGCGCGGGATTGGCGCGGGCTTCATCGTCCTCGGCCTTGGTCAGGTAGCCCTGTTCTTCCATCAGCCCGATGATGAGGTTGGCGCGATCTTGGGCGCGTTGCAGGTTGTTGGTGGGGGCAAAGCGCGAGGGGGCTTTCAAGAGCCCGGCCAGCATGGCGGCCTGTGCGGGGTTCACCTGATTGGCCGAAATGCCGAAATAGCGTTGGGAGGCGGCCTCGAACCCGCGCGCGCCGGCGCCCAGATAGGCGCGGTTGAAATAGATCGTCAGGATGTCGGCCTTGGAGTATTTCACCTCCATCGCCACTGCAAAGGGCAGTTCCTTGAGCTTGCGGTAAACCCCGCCTGAGCGGCAGTCTTCTTCATATTCGGCCTCGGACGTCCATTGGGTCTGGTCATAGGGCACGCCAAGGCAGAGGAGTTTCGCCACCTGCTGGGTGATGGTTGACCCGCCGTTGCCCGAAAGCGGTCCGCGGCCTTCGGACAGGTTGATGCTGATGGCGCTGGCGATGCCGCGCGGGGAAACGCCGAAGTGGCGATAAAACCGCTTGTCCTCGGTCGCCACCACGGCGTTCAAGAGGTGGGGCGAGACATTGTCCGAGGTGATCTGCCCGCCAAAGGTTTCTCCGCGCCAGGCAAAGACCCGGTCGTTGCGGTCAAGCAGCGTGACCGAGCCGCGCGCCCGCCCGTCAAGCAGATCGGTCACCGGGGGAAGCTGGGCGTAGAAGTAATAGACGATCCCGGCAAAGATCAGCGCGGTGACGGCGGTGACGCGCCACAGGATGCCGAAGAACAGCCGCCAGAGAAAGCCGAAGAAGCGCGAGATCAGCCCGCCCTTGCGCTGGGGTGCTGCGGCGCGGCGTGACTTGCGCGGCGGTTTCGGCGGCGGTGTGCTGGCTGTGCGGCGCGTGGGTGCGGCGGCGCCATAGCGCCTGTCTGCCACCAAGGGGCGTTGCCCTTTGCCCGTTCCCGCCATGCCTGCCCAACCCGATTTTCTTGGTCTTGTTGTGGGGCACCATAACGGTTTCTGCACGCGTTGCGAAGGGTGGTGGGCGATGATTCGCCTATCGGTTTCGCCCAAAAATGAGGCATTGGCGCAAATTTATGCGGCAGACGCCCGCTATTCCTGTCATCGCGCCGGTTCCGACCTGTCACAAACTTGTGCTGCACCTGCGAAGGCCGCCTCATGGGGTCACACGGCCTGTCAGGGGTCGGCAACACGGAAAGGGGTGCGACATGAAGATGATCATTGCCGCCATCAAGCCTTACAAGCTGGACGAGGTGCGCGAGGCGCTGACCGCGATCGGCGTCCGGGGCATGATGGTGACGGAAATCAAGGGGTTCGGCACGCAGTCGGGCCATACCGAAATTTATCGCGGTGCCGAATATGCCGTGAATTTCGTGCCGAAGATGCGGCTTGAGATCGTGGTTTCGGACAGCATGGCCGAAACCGTGGTGGATGCCATCACCAAAACCGCCCGGACCGGCAAGATCGGCGACGGCAAGATTTTCGTCATGGATGTCGAGAAAGCTCTGCGCGTGCGCACTGGCGACACCGACGACGACGCGCTTTAAGGGGGAACCGAGATGAAGAAACTGATGCTTTCCACGGCGTCCCTGCTGGCGGCCTTGCCCGCCATGGCACAGGAAGCCACCACCGAGACGGTTGAAGCCGTTGCAGAAGCCGCCGCGCCCGTGATGGACAAGGGCGATGTCAGCTGGATGATGGTGTCAACCGTGCTGGTGCTATTCATGACCCTGCCCGGCCTTGCGCTGTTCTATGGCGGTCTGGTGCGGTCAAAGAACATGCTGTCGATCCTGATGCAGACCACCGTCATCGCCTGCGTGATGATGATTGTCTGGGTGGTCTATGGCTATTCCTTCTCGTTCGGTGGCTCGACCAGCCCCTGGTGGGGTGGCACGGGCAAGCTGTTCCTGTCCGGCGTGACGATGGACAGCATGTCCGCCACGTTCAGCGCGGGTTATGTGATCCCGGAATATCTGTTCATCGCCTTCCAGATGACCTTTGCCGCCATCACCCCCGCCCTCATCATCGGGGCCTTTGCCGAGCGGGTGAAGTTCAAGGCGGTTCTGGTGTTCTCGGTCCTGTGGGGCACTTTTTCGTATTTCCCGATCGCGCACATGGTTTGGGATGCCAATGGCTATCTGTTCGCCAAGGGCGCGTTCGACTTTGCCGGCGGGACCGTGGTCCATGTCAACGCCGGGGTTGCGGCGCTGGTCGGTGCCTTGGTGATTGGCCCGCGCATCGGCTATGGCAAGGAAAACATGGCGCCCCATTCGATGGTGATGTCCATGATCGGTGCCTCGATGCTGTGGGTCGGCTGGTTCGGCTTTAACGTCGGCTCCAACCTTGAGGCCAATGGCGGTGCGGCGCTGGCCATGATCAACACCTTCATCGCAACGGCGGCGGCCACGCTGGCCTGGTGCGCCATCGAAGGGTTGCAGCGCGGCAAGGCGTCGATGCTGGGTGCGGCTTCGGGCATGATCACAGGTCTGGTTGCCATCACCCCGGCCTGCGGCTTTGTCGGCCCGATGGGTGCGATTGCGCTGGGTGTTATTGCCACGGTTGCCAGCTATTTCTTCGTTACCGTGGTGAAGCAGAAGATGAAGTATGACGACAGCCTTGATGTCTTTGGTATCCACGGCGTCTCGGGGATCGTCGGCGCGGTGCTGACCAGCGTCTTTGCCGCGGCGACCTTTGGCGGGATCAAGGGCGACGATTATGCGATGCTGCCCCAGCTCTGGGTGCAGATCGAGGGCGTCTTGATCACCATCGTCTGGTCGGGTGTTGTGTCGTTCGTTCTGTTCAAGGCCATTGACATGACCATCGGCCTGCGGGTGGACAATGATACCGAGCGTCAGGGTCTTGACCTGACCACCCATGGCGAACAGGCCTATCACGGCTGAGATTGCCCATAGAGCAAAGAAAAGGCCCGCCTCGCGCGGGCCTTTTTCATGTTCCCTGCATTTATGTGCCCAGGCTGATCAGCGCGGTGCCCAGAACGGCGAGCCCCGCCCCGATCCAGCCCGGCAGGGCCGGGGCCTTGCCGGTTGAGATCCAGATCAGGGGAAGGATCAGCACCGGGGTGGTCGAGGTCAGGGTGGCCACGATGCCGACATTGCCGACGGCGAGGGCGGCCATCATCAGGCTCATCCCCAGAAAGATGCCAAGGAAGGCTGATCCGCCGATTGCGCGTAGGCCCTGCAAGTCAGGAAGGCGGGCGGCGCGGGCAAAGGGCAGCGCCATGAGCGCGACATAGAAGGCAAAGCCAAGACCCGACCGGATGGCCATGGCGGTAAAGGGTTCGACCCCTTCGGCCATGGCGGGCCGGGCCAGAAGGCTGCCCCCGGCCTGCCCAAGGCTGGTGATGACGCCAAGGATCACTCCTTGCCACAGGGGCCGCGTCGGGCGGTCGCCGGGATCGGCGATCAGCACGGCCATCAGGATGCCCGCAAGGATTAGCGCGATGCCTGCGCCTTGCAGGGCGTTCACCACCTCGCCCAGAAAGAGATAGCCAAGGATCAGGCCAAAGGGCGCGGCCAGCGAAAACAGGACCGCCGTGACGCGCGGCCCTGCGGCGTGAATGGCGGCGAAATAGGTGGTGGAGGCCAGCATGATCCCCGAGGCCGAGGAGGCGGCAAGGAACCAGAACTGCCCGCCCGTCACCCCGCGCCAGCCCCCCAGCACCACCGAGGCGGCGGCGGTCATGGCAAAGGCCAGCCCCATTTGCCAGCGGCCAAGCTGAAACGGGCCGACCTGGCCCTTCAACCCGGCGATCAGCGTGGCCGACAGCGAAAAGGCAATCGCCGCCGCCAAGGACAAGACGACGGCGAGCATGGGTTATCCGGCGACCGAGGCGATGGCAGCGGCGAGGATCGGCACGGTGCGCGTGTTCAGCCCCGCGATGTTGATGCGGCTGTCCCCGACCATGTAGATGCCATGGGTTTCGCGCAGCGTGTTCACCTGCGCCTCGGTCAGGCCAAGCCGGCTGAACATGCCGCGATGATGCGCGACAAAGTCGAAGCGGTCGGAATTCGTGGCTTTGCGCAGCTCATCCGCCAAGTGCTTGCGCAACGAGAGCATGTTCAGCCGCACCTCTTCCAGTTCCGCCTTCCAGTCGGCGCGCAGTGCGTCATCCGCAAGGATCATCGTCACCAGACGCGCGCCGTGATCGGGGGGGAAGCTGTAGTTCTGGCGGTTGAGAAAGGCGAGATTGCCCTGCACCACGGATTTGCGGTCGGACGAGGTGAGGGCGATCAGCACACCGGTTCGTTCGCGGTAGATGCCGAAGTTCTTCGAGCAGGAGGCGGCGATCAGCACCTCGGGGAAGGTATTCGCGATCATCCGGATGGCGGCGGCGTCCTCGTCCAATCCGTCGCCAAAGCCTTGGTAGGCGAGATCGACAAAGGGCACCGCGCCGCGCGCTTTGAGGAGCGCCACGACCTTTGACCACTGGTCAAGCGTCAGGTTCGCCCCGGTCGGATTGTGGCAGCAACCGTGCAACAGGACCGCATCGCCCGCCTGCACGCGGCCCAGATCCTCGTTCAGCCCGGCGAAATCGACCCCGCGGGTGGCGGCGTCGAAATAGCGGTATTCGGCCATGGCCATGCCAAGGTATTTGATGATCGAGGGATGGTTCGGCCAGGTGGGATTGGACAGCCAGACCGTCGCACCAGGCGCGGACATGCGGATGAGTTCCAGCGCCTGACGGATGGCCCCGGTGCCGCCCGGCGTGCCGACCGAGGCGGCGCGGTCGGTAAAGCCTGCGCCCAGGATCATCTCGACCATGGCCGCATTGAAGGCCGGTTCCCCGGCAAGGCCGGTATAGGTCTTGGTGGTTTCCGTCTCCCACAGCTTTTTCTCGGCCGCCTTGACCGCACGCATCACCGGGGTCAGGCCGGTGGCGTCCTTGTAGACGCCGACCCCCAGATCGATCTTGTCGCTGCGCGGATCGTCCCGATACATCGCGATAAGCTGCAGGATCTTGTCCTGCGGCTGTGGGTTCAGGGTTTCCAGCATTCTGTCTTAGCCTTTCTCGACCGCAAGGTCCTCATACATGCCCCATTCGGCCCAGGACCCGTCATAAAGCGCGTGGTTCTTGTGGCCCAGCCGTTCCAGTGCAAGGGACAGAACGGCGGCGGTGACGCCCGAGCCGCAGGTGGTGATGGCGGGTTTGGCAAGGTTCACGCCTGCGGCTTCGAAGGTGGCACGCAGGTCGGCCAGCGGTTTCATCGTGCCATCGGGGTTCAAAAGCGTGGCATAGGGCACATTCTTTGAGCCGGGGATATGGCCTGCGCGCAGGCCGGGGCGGGGTTCGGGCGCCTCGCCCTTGAAGCGCGCAGCGCTGCGGGCGTCGATGATCTCGGCCTCGCTCAGCTTGGCGGCATGGGCGACCTGGGTCACATCCTTGACCAGCGCGTGCTGGCGGCTGACGGTGATGTGACGGTCGCGCAGGACGGGGGGCATGTCCTCGACCTCGCGGCCCTCGGCCTGCCATTTCGGGAAGCCGCCATCAAGGACGGCCACGTCCGTCTTGCCCATCAGCCGGAAGGTCCACCAGACACGCGCCGCCGAAAACAGCCCCGCGCCATCATAGACCACCACCTGATGCCCGTCGCCGATGCCCATGGCGCGCATGCGGCTGATGAATTTCTCGGGCGGGGGCGCCATGTGGGGCAGGGTCGAGCGGCTGTCGGTGATTTCGTCGACGTCAAAAAACCGCGCGCCGGGAATATGGGCGGCCTTGTATTCGGCCTTGGCGTTGCGGCCCGCGTCGGGCAGATACCAGCTGGCATCAATCACCCGCAGATCGGGGTCTTTCAGGTGCTGTGCCAGCCAGGCGGTGGACACCAGCGTCTTGGGATCGTCGGTGAAGGCGGTCATCGGCGTCTCCTGTCAGGGATGATCCGGACCTAACCCGACGGGGCCTTTCCCGCAAGTGTCGCGCAGCCCGAACCCGGCCTTGCGCCGCGCAAATCATCGAATTCATCTGCTGCCGCCGCCGACCACCCCGGCGCAGGGCCGTCAGTCGCGCCCGCCCTGCTTGAGGAGCCGCGCCTTTTGCCGGTCCCAGTCGCGCTTGGCTGAGGTTTCGCGCTTGTCGGCCACCTTCTTGCCCTTGGCGATGCCCAGCTTGACCTTCACCATGCCCCGGTCGTTGAAATACCACTTCAGCGGCACGATCGTCATGCCCTCGCGGCCCACCGCGCTCCACAGCCGCGACAGTTCCTTGCGGCTGACCAGAAGCTTGCGGTGGCGGCGTTCCTCATGCCCCCAGGTCTTGGCCTGCAGGTAAGGCGCGATATAGCTGTTGATCAGCCACAGCTCGCCACCCTCGATGCTGGCATAGCTGTCGGCGATGTTCGATCCGCCCTGCCGCAGGCTTTTCACCTCGGACCCCAACAGCATGATCCCGGCTTCCAGATCGGATTCGATATGATAATCGAACCGCGCCCGGCGGTTTTCGGCAATCAGCTTGTTGTTCGGGTCGGACATCTTGGCCATGATCGCCCCGAAATAGGGGGTTCAGCCCCCCAAGTCCAGAAGGGGGCAGAGATGATCGCGCAAATCACGATTGGCACGGGGATCCTCTTGGTCAATATCCTGATGGCCGCTGTGGCTGCGATGCTGCTTGAGGTGGCCTTTCAGCGCAGTCATCCGTTCATGATGCGCGAACCGCATCGTCCAAAACTGGTGCTGATGATCGCCGGCGTGTCGCTTTGGGTGCTGGGGGTCGTCACGGCGGCGGTCTGGGTCTGGGCGCTGGCCTATCAGGCGCTTGGCGCCTTTGGCACGCTGGAAGAAGCGGTCTACTTCTCGCTGGTCTGCTTTACGACCCTTGGGTTCGGCGATCTTCTGATGCCGCAGAACTGGCGTATCCTGGCCGGGATGGAGGTCGCCAACGGCTTTTTGAACTTTGGCCTGCTGACGGCCCTCTTGATCGAGGCGCTGCGCCAGATCCGGCTTGAGCAGGTGGAGCGGCGCAAATCGCGCCACACCCCGCAGTCCTAGCCGTTTTCGCGCAGGATCGACCCTGCCAGATAAAGCGAGCCGCAGATCAGAACCCGTGCTTGCGGTGCGCTGGCGGCAATAGCGGCCAGAGCCTCGGCCACCGATGGGGCGGTCTGCGCCGCAATCCCGGCGGAGGCCGCGGCATCGCGGGTCTCTTCGGCGGGCAGGGTGTTCTTTTCGCCGGGGATCGACACGGCGTGAAGCCTGGTCACATGCGGGGCCAGCGGGCGCATATAGCCCTTGACGTCCTTGGTGTTCAGCATCCCGCAGATCAGATGCGTCTCGCGCCGAGGCATCCGGGCAAGGGTCGCCGCCACCGCCTCGCCCCCCGCCGGGTTATGCCCGCCGTCGAGCCACAGCTCGACCTCGGGCGCACTGTCCACCAAAGGCCCCTGCCGCAGCCGCTGCATGCGGGCAGGCCAATAGGCACGGGTCACCGCGGCCTCACAGGCGGCCTCGTCGCGCCCAAGCGCGCGCAGGGCGGCAATCGCGGCACCGGCGTTCTGCACCTGAAACGGCCCCGGCAGATTGGGCAGTAGCAGGTCAAGAAGGCCGTTCTCGTCCTGATAGACCAACCGCCCGTTTTCTTCCGCCACATGCCAGTGCTGGCCATAGGCCAGAACCGGGGCGCCCGACCGCGCCGCCTTGGCCTCGATCACCTGAAGCCCCGCCTCATCCTGCGGGCCGACGATCACCGGCACGCCGCGCTTGACGATCCCGGCCTTTTCGCCGGCAATCTCGGGCAGGGTTTCGCCCAGATACTGCTGATGGTCCAAGGAGACCGGGGTGATGACGGTCAGCGCGGGCCGGTCCACCACATTGGTGGCATCCAGCCTGCCGCCAAGCCCCACCTCCAGAAGCGTGTAATCCGCCGGGGTGCGGGCAAAGGCCAGAAAGGCCGCGCAGGTGGTGATTTCGAAAAAGGTGATCTCATCGGGGCCATTGGCGGTGACACATTCATCCAGAAGCGCCGTCAACGCGGTTTCCGAGATGAGCTCTCCGGCCAGCCGGATTCGCTCGTGAAACCGCGCCAGATGGGGCGAGGTATAGGCGTGGACCTTTGCCCCGCTGGCCTCAAGCCCGGCGCGGATCATCGCCTGCGTGCTGCCCTTGCCATTGGTACCGGCGATGTGGATCACCGGCGGCAAGGCGCGTTCGGGATGGCCCAGCTTGGCCAGCAGCCGATGCACACGGTCCATCGTCAGGTCGATGACCTTGGGGTGCAAGGTCATCATCCGTTCCAGGATCAGGTCAGAGCCGCTCATGTCGCGTCGGCCGCAACCGTCAAATCACCGGGTGGTGGCAGGTCGCCCTTCACGGCGGGCGACAGGCCCATCAGCATCCGCAGGATGGTGACCAACTCCTCGCGCAGGGCCTTCCTGTGCGTGACCCGGTCGAGCATGCCATGGTCCAGAAGGTATTCGGCGCGCTGGAAGCCTTCGGGCAGCTTTTCGCGGATGGTCTGTTCGATCACCCGCACCCCGGCAAAGCCGATCAGCGCGTTCGGTTCGGCAATCTGCACATCGCCCAGCATGGCATAGCTCGCGGTGACCCCGCCGGTGGTGGGATGGGTCAGCACCACGATATAGGGCAGCCCCGCCTCCTTCAGCATTTGCACCGCAACGGTCGTGCGCGGCATCTGCATGAGGCTGAGGATGCCCTCCTGCATCCGTGCGCCCCCGGCGGCGGAAAACAGCACGAAGGGCCGCTTCAGTTTCACCGCGCGCTCGGCCCCGGCCAGCACGGCATTGCCGACATAAAGCCCCATGGAGCCTGCCATGAAGCTGAAATCCTGCGCCGCCGCGACAATCGGCGTGCGGCCCATCTCGCCCTCGGCCACCAGCATCGCCTCACGCTCGCCGCTGGATTTCTGCGCGGCCTTCAGACGGTCGGGGTATTTCTTCTGATCGCGGAAATGCAGCGGGTCGGCGGGGGGTTCGGGCACCTTCACCTCGGTGAAGATCCCGCCATCGAACAGGCTCTTGAACCGGTCGCGCGGGCTGATCGCCATGTGATGATCGCAAGAGGTGCAGACGTTCAGATTGCCCGCCAACTCGCGGTGAAACAGCATGGTCCCGCATTCGGGGCACTTGGTCCACAGGTTTTCCGGCACCTCGCGGCGCGAAAACAGCGAGTTGATCTTCGGTCGGACGTAGTTCGAAATCCAGTTCATCGCCTGTGCCCTGCGGTCATTTCAGGCTTTCAGATATCCG
>VGDH01000083.1 GCA_016869835.1 Alphaproteobacteria bacterium | reverse complement strand
GGGCTGGATCTTGACCCGCAACAGGCACTGGCCCCGGTGATTGCGGCGGCCGAGGCGATTGCGGGCATCGCTGCTGGCACCGGACGGCAAGGCCCGAATGTAGTGACCTGAGCCCGCGCCTCCAAGCCTGCACCAGATGAGGCGCGCAAATGGTGCGACGTTTGCGACGCCTTTCCTGTCGCGAAATGCCAAGCTTGTGGGGCAGCATTGTTGAAACTTGACACAGGTGTCGAGGTGGAGGCGGGCATGAACGAGACGCGGGCAAGATCGGGGCGGCAGGCGCGGCAGATTGAGCGTGCGCAAAAGGGCGGCGGGCTTGGTCGACCCTATATCCTGCGCAATATCCCGACCTATGATGTACTGTCCGAGGAAAACCTGATCCGGGTCGAACAGGCGGCAGACCGGATTCTGGCCGAGACGGGAATCGAGTTCCGCGATGACCCCGAGGCGTTGGAGATGTGGCGCAAGGCCGGTGCCAAGGTTGACGGGCTTTTGGTCAAGTTCGAGCCGGGCATGCTGCGCGAGATCCTGCGCTCGGCCCCGCCCGAGTTCGCACAGCATGCCCGCAATCCGGCCAATTCGATCCGCATCGGCGGCAAGAACGTGGTGTTCGCCCCGGCCTACGGCAGCCCCTTTGTCATGGATCTCGACCGCGGGCGGCGCTTTGGCACGCTTGATGACTTCCAGAACTTCATCAAGCTGGCGCAGTCTTCACCGAATTTCCACCACTCCGGTGGCACGATCTGCGAACCGACCGATATTCCGGTGAACAAGCGGCATCTCGATATGGTGATGGCCCATATCGAGTATTCCGACCGGCCCTTTATGGGGTCTGTCACCTCCGAGGAGCGGTCCGAGGACAGCATCGAGATGTGCCGCATCCTGTTTGGCCGCGAGTTTGTTGACCAGAACTGCGTGATCCTGGGCAATGTAAACGTGAACTCGCCCCTGGTCTGGGATGGCACCATGACCAAATCGCTGCGCGCCTATGCCCGGGCGGGGCAGGCGGCGGTGATCGTGCCCTTCATCCTTGGCGGCGCGATGGGGCCTGTCACCAATGCAGGCGCCATTGCGCAGTCTTTGGCCGAGACGATGGTGGGCTGCGCGCTGACCCAGCTGGAACGCAAGGGCGCGCCGGTTATCTTTGGCAACTTCCTGTCCTCGATGTCGCTGCGCTCGGGCAGCCCGACATTCGGCACGCCGGAACCGGCGATTGGCAGCATGGTGATCGGCCAGCTGGCGCGGCGGCTCAACCTGCCCTTGCGCTGTTCGGGCAACTTCACCACCTCGAAGCTGCCCGACGCCCAGGCGATGATGGAAGGCACCATGTCGATGTTGGCCGCCATTCATTGCGGGGCGAATTTCATCCTGCATTCGGCGGGCTTCCTCGATGGGCTTCTGAGCATGTCCTATGAGAAATTCATGCTGGATGCCGATCTGTGCGGGGCGCTGCAATCCTATCTCGACGGGATCAAGATCGACGACGACCAGCTCGCGGTCG
Organism: Alphaproteobacteria bacterium; assembly: GCA_016869835.1. Taxonomy (GTDB): domain Bacteria; phylum Pseudomonadota; class Alphaproteobacteria; order Rhodobacterales; family Rhodobacteraceae; genus Tabrizicola_A. The sequence goes on along the minus strand of VGDH01000083.1, from coordinate 12,043 downwards.
ATGCCTTTGCCGAGGTGGGGCCGGGCAACCACTTCTTCGGCTGTTCGCACACCATGGCGCATTATCAGAGCGCGTTTTGGGACAGCGAACTCTCGGACAACGAGCCCTTTGAGAAATGGGAGGCGGCAGGGTCCACCGATGCCGCGACGCGCGCCAACCGGCTGTGGAAAAAACGGCTGGCCGAATATGAGGCCCCGGCGCTGGATGAAGGGGTGCGCGAGGGCTTGCGCGACTTTGTGGCCGCCCGCAAGACCGCCATGGCGGATGCCTGGTATTGACGGCAAGGGCGTGCGCCCGGTCACAGGCGCGCGTTTTCAGCTTTTCAGGCCGGTTTCGCGCAAAAGGCCCTTGCGCTTGGCCTCATAGTAATAGCCCCGCGCATACCACATCATCGCCTTGTCCTGATCCCCGCCCGACACGAGCCAGGCGCCGCGCAGGTATTTCGCGCCGAATTCAAGGTTGGTGTCGGGGTCCAAAAGCCCCTCGGGCGTGCCGCGATAACCCATCGTGCGGGCAGTTTGCGGCAAGATCTGCATCAGGCCAAAGTAAGGCCCATTGCGCGCCGCCGGGTTATAGCCGCTTTCGCGCTGGATCTGGCGGTGCAAGAGGCTTTCGGGAATCTCGTAGGTCGCCGCCCATTTGCGGATCAGCGCCCGAAGTTCCGGAGTCTCGCCGGGGTAAAGCGCCGATTTGGTGGTCTCGACGGCAGGGCGTCCGCCACAGGCGGCAAGTGCGGCAAGCGGAATCAGAAGGGCGGCGCGGCGGGTCAGCATGGGGGCCTCAAGCGGTTGTGTGGGGCGGTGATAACGGCCAGCGGGTCCTTGCGGAAGGGGCCTTGCATGGGCAAGGCCGGGATGGGCGGAAATGGGACTTTGGCCCAGCTTTCAAATCGCCCTGCGGCTGCTAGGTTGGGCGCATCCCTCCGCGAGGACATTCGATGACCCAGCCAGATGCCGCCCCCACCCTTGCGACAGCCACCGCACCGGCCCGTGCGCTGATCGTCGATGACCATCCCCTGTTCTGCGACGCCCTGTCGATGACGCTCAAGGTGGTGGCGGGCCTGCAGGTGGTGGAAACGGCAGGCTCGCTGGAAGAGGCGACGGCGCGGCTTGATCGCGGGCCGCGGCCCGATCTGGTGCTTCTTGATCTGAACCTTCCCGATGTCGATGGGCTGGACGGGCTGGTGCGGCTGCGCCTTGTGGTGCCCGATGTGCCGGTGCTGGTGGTGTCGTCGATGGCCGATCCGCGCATCATGCGCGCCGCGCTTTTGGCGGGTGCGGTGGGTTTCGTGCCCAAACATGCCAACCGCGACACTTATCGCGCCGCGCTTGAGGCGGTGCGGGCCGGGCGCAGCTATCTGCCCGACGGGGTGCAGGCCGAAGGCGTGGGCAGCGCCAGCGAAGAAGCGATTTCGCGGCTCGGCCTATTGACGCGCCAGCAGGCGCGCATCCTGCAACTGATCTGCGAAGGCAAGCTCAACAAGCAGATCGCCTATGAGCTGAACATCGCCGAAACCACGGTCAAGGCCCATGTCACGGCGATCATGCGCAAACTGGGTGTCATGAGCCGGACACAGGCGGTGCTGATGGCCAAGGAGGCGCGGTTTTCGGCCATGGTGCCCGAAGGTTAAGGGCCTTGCGCGGACGGTGATCATCGCCCAACCTGAGCGCAGGCAGCGGAGGGCTTTGGTGCAGGACTTGGGACAGATCGGCACGCTCTTGCCGCGCGCCTCGGTGGCGGCGCGGGGGCAGGGGCGGGCGCAGGCTCTGGCGCGGGCGCTGGGGGCCGGGCCTTTTGCGGCCGTTCTGCTGTTTGTCTCGCCCGAGGCCGATCTTGCCGCTCTTGCCGCCGAGGTGCCGGGGGCCTTTGGCGCGGCGCCCGTCATCGGCTGCACCACCGCCGGAGAGATCACGGCCGCCGGCTATAGCGAGGGCGAGATCGTAGCCGTGGGACTGCCGCAGGCGATGTTTGTGATTACCACGCGCCTGATCCCCGATCTGGGCCGGATCGAGCCGCAGGCCCTGATCGGCCAATTGATCCGCGACCGGCAGGCGATGGCGCGGGCGCGGCCCGGCTGGGAAGGGGAGTTTGCCTTTCTCATGGTGGACGGGCTTTCGGTGCGCGAGGACGAGCTGGCCTCGACCCTGGCGCGCGGTCTGGGGCCGGTGCCGCTGTTCGGCGGCTCGGCCGGGGATGGCACGCGGTTCGGGGCGACCTTTGTGCTGCATGAAGGGCAGTTCCTGCAAAATGCCGCTGTCGGGATGCTGGTGCGCACGGCGGCGCGGGTTCGGGTGTTCAGCCTGGACCATCTGCGCCCGACAGAGGCGCGCATGGTGGTGACCGAGGCCGATCCGGCCGCCCGGCGTGTGCGCGGCATCAATGCCGAACCGGCGGCGCGGGAATATGCGCGCATCCTGGGCAAGGACCCCGGCCAATTGACCACCTTCACCTTTGCCGCCCATCCGGTTGTGGTGCGCATTGGCGGCGCCCATCATGTGCGCGCGATCCAGCAGGTCAGCGCCGAGGGCGATCTGGTGTTCTTTTCGGCCATCGACGAGGGCGTGGTGCTGACCTTGGCCGAGCCGCAGGACATCGCCGCCCATCTGGCCGTGGGGCTGGCGGGCTTGCAAGGCACGGGGCCCGCGCCTGCCATTCTGGCCTGCGACTGCATCCTGCGGCGTCTGGAAGCGCTAGAAAAGCAGAAGACCGGCGAGATTTCGGCCGTGCTGCGTGCCCATGGGGTGGTGGGCTTTTCCACCTATGGCGAGCAGGTGAATTCCATGCATGTCAACCAGACCATGACCGGTGTGGCGATCTATCCGCCTGATCCGGCAGAAGGCGGTGGGCGGTGACCGATACGATCCTCAACCCCGCCGACCCGCCGCAGCGCCAGATCGAAAAGCTCTTGGCGATTACAAAGGTGCTGATGCGGCGGGTCGAACAGATCGCCGATGACGGCGGCGCGGCCTATGCCCAGTTTCAGCGTGCGGCGCTTTTGGAAGATCAGGTGCGTGAGCGCACGCGCGACCTCGAACGCGCGCTGGATCTTCTGAACGCCTCGAACGCCGCGCTGGAAGAGGCCAACCGCGAAACCGAGCGCGCGCGCCAGAACCTCGCGGATGCCATCGAAACGGTGCAAGAGGGTTTTGCCCTTTTTGGCCCCGACGATGTGCTGGTCATGTGCAACAGCCGGTTCTGCGTGCATCTGTCCGATGTGCGCCCGCATCTGGTTCCGGGGCTTGGCTTTGCCGATTATGTCGATCTGGTCAGCCGTTCGGCCGATCTGGAGCTGCCCGAGGGTGAGACAGCGCAATCCTGGGCGGTGCAGCGCCGCCGCCAGCACCTTGACCGCCATGTGATCTTCAATGTGCGGATGCGCTGGGACCATTGGGTGCAGGTCAGCGAACATCGCACCAAGGATGGCGGCACGGTGGTGCTGCAAACCGATGTGACCGATCTTATCCGGCTTGAACGGCAAGAGCTGGGCCGGCTTCTGGACGATCAGGAACGGCTGGTGCGCGCCACGCTGGACCATATCAATCAAGGCGTGGCGATCTTTGATCCCGGCCGGCGGTTGGTGGGGTGGAATGCGCGTCTGGGCGTGCTTTTGGCGTTGCCCATGGTGCGGATGCGCGTCGGAGCCGAGTTCGAGGCGCTGTTTGACGGGCTGGCGCGGCAGTTCCGCTTTGGCGAGGGGATGACAGCGGACCAGCTGGGGCTTTGGGTGGACGGTCGCGGCGGGCGTCCGCCCCTGGGCTTTGAGCTGCGCCGCGATCCGGGGCTGATCCTGGACGTCTTTGCGCAGGAAATGCCCGACAAGGGCTTTCTCTTCAGCTTTACCGATGTCACCGCCGAGCGCCGGGCGGTCGAGGACATGGCAAAGGCCAAGGAAACGCTTGAGGCGCGGGTGGTGGAGCGCACGCTGGATCTTGAGGATGCGCTGGCGCAGGCCGAACGCGCCAATGCCTCGCGCTCGCGCTTTGTGGCAGCGGCCAGCCATGACCTGCTGCAGCCCCTGTCGGCGGCCAAGCTGTTCCTGTCCTCGGTGCCGGAAACCGATCTGCCCGCCCCTGTGGTCGAGGCGGTGGGCAAGGCGCAGAATGCGCTTGTCTCGGTCGAGGGGATTTTGGCCGCGCTTCTTGACATTTCGCGGCTGGAAAGCGGCAAGGCGGCGGTGACGGTGGCTCCCATCGCCATGGGGCGGCTTCTGGCGCAATTGGCCGATGAATTCACGCCGCTTGCCGCCGCCAAGGGCCTGCGGTTGACGCTGCGGCCCTGCGATGCGGTGGTCTTGTCGGATGCGGGCTATCTTCGGCGCATCCTGCAGAACCTGATCGGCAATGCGATCCGCTATACCAACCGGGGCCGGGTTCTGGTGGCGGCGCGGCCGCGCGGGGCGATGCTGCGGCTGGAGGTCTGGGATACCGGGCCGGGCATCCCCGAGGATGAACAGGAAAACATCTTCAAGGAGTTCCATCGCATCGCCGGTCGGGCCAGCGCCTCGGAAGGGCTGGGGCTTGGCCTTGCCATCGTGGACCGGGCGGCGGCGCTCTTGGGTCATCCGCTGGGCCTGTCCTCGCGTCCCGGTCGGGGCACGGTGTTCATGCTGCAAGTGCCCTCGGCCGAAGGTCCCCGGCCCGAAGATCGTGCGCCGCTTGCGGCGCTGCCGGGCCCCTCGGTCCAGGGGCGGATCGTCTTGCTGGTGGAAAACGATGCCGAACTGCGCCGCGCCATGGTCCTTTTGCTGGAGAAATGGGGCGCGCAGGTGATCGAGGCGGCCAGTGGCGAAGAGGCGCTGGCGCTGATCGAGGATCTGGGCATCCTGCCCGATGCGCTGATTGCCGATCAGCAGCTTGGCGCGGGGATGAGCGGGATCCAGACGCTGGTCGCATTGCGCGCCCGCGCGCCTGACCTGCCCGCACGGCTGATTTCGGCCGATCGGGGCGAAGCTCTGGGCAATGCGGCGCGGGCCGCTAGGCTTGGGCTTTTGATGAAACCCGTGCAGCCCGATGCGCTTTACGCTTTTTTGGCCGGGACTACGACCAAGGGACCATAGCGCGGGCAGGCCCAGCCGTCTTAGGCTGAGGACGGAGTGAGGAGTTCTGTTATGCAACTGTCCGATGTGAAAACCATCAAGGCCAGCCCAGAAACGGTTTGGGCAGCAATCTTGAACCCGGACGTCCTGATGCAATGTGTGCCGGGGTGTCAAAGCATGACCGGCAGCGTCGAGACGGGGTTTGAGGCCACGGTCAAGCAAAAGATCGGCCCGGTCAGCGCCACCTTTACCGGGGTGGTCACGCTGTCCGATATTGATCCGGGCCGGGCTGTCACCATCTCGGGCGAGGGCAAGGGCGGGGCTGCAGGCTTTGCCAAGGGCGGCGCGAAAGTGACGCTGACGCCTGTCGCTGAAGGCACCGAGCTTGCCTATTCGGTCGATGCCAGCGTGGGTGGCAAGATCGCCCAACTTGGAAGCCGCCTGATCGACGGCTTTGCCAAGAAGATGGCGGATGAGTTCTTCACCCGTTTTCAAGAGGCCCTGGAAGGACCCGCCGAGTGGTCCGAAGAGGCCGAGGCACAAGCCGAAGGCAACGATGAGGCCCCGAAAAAGGGCTGGTTCAAGCGCATGATCGGCGCGTGATCTTCGAAATTTTCACGACAATCAAGAGACTTACCCAGGACTGTCCAAGGGAGGAAATCCATGACGAAAGTCAGTATGACCGTGAACGGCAAGGCCGTTTCGGGCGAGGTCGAGGGGCGCACGCTGCTCTCGGCCTTTCTGCGTGAGGGGCTCGGTCTAACCGGCACCCATGTCGGCTGCGACACCAGCCAATGCGGCGCCTGTGTGGTGCATGTCGATGGCAAGCCGGTGAAATCCTGCACCATCTTTGCGCTGGACGTGGCAGGTGCGCAGGTCAAGACCATTGAAGGCATGGCCAATCCCGACGGGTCCTTGGGCGTGCTGCAGCAGGCCTTCCAGGACCATCACGGACTGCAATGCGGCTTCTGCACGCCGGGCATGGTGATGTCGTCGGCTGCCCTTCTGGTCGAAAACCCCAAGCCGACCGAGGCCGAGGTGCGCCATTATCTTGAAGGCAACATTTGCCGCTGCACCGGCTATCACAACATCGTCAAGGCGGTTCTCTCGGCCTCGGGCCAGACCGTCGCAGCCGAATAAGGGGGGGATCACATGCCGAAAGATCACGGGATTGGCGCGTCCTCGAAGCGCCGCGAAGATGTTCGTTTCCTGACGGGTGAGGGCGTTTACACCGACGACATGGCGCTGCATGGCCAGACCTATGCTGTCTTTGTGCGGTCAACCGTCGCGCATGGCCGCATCAAGTCGATCAACACCAAGGCCGCTGCCTCAATGCCGGGTGTCCTTGCGGTGTTCACCGGCGAGGATTTCAAGGATGTCGGCGGCAATCCGGCCGGCTGGCTCATCAAGTCACGCAATGGCGAACCGATGCGCGAGCCCAAGCGCCCGGTGCTGGCCCATGGCAAGGTGCGCCATGTGGGCGACGTCTATGCGGCCGTGGTGGCCGAAACCTATCAACAGGCCAAGGACGCCGCCCAGCAACTGGCCGATGACACGGTGATCGAGGAATTGCCGGCGATCATCGACATGGCCAAGGCTTTGGCGGATTCGTCGAACCGCGTGCATGACGAGATCCCCGACAACCAATGCTATGACTGGGGCTGGATCGAGGACAACCGCGCCGCGGTGGACGCCGCCTTCAAATCGGCGCCGCATGTCACGACGCTGGAATTGGTGAACAACCGTCTGGTGCCGAACGCGATGGAGCCGCGCGCCTCGATTGGCGAGTATTTCCCCGGCACGGGCGATTACAAGCTGACGACGACCAGCCAGAACCCGCACCTGACGCGGCTTCTTGTGGCGGCCTTTGTGCTTGGCATCCCGGAAAACAAACTGACCGTGGTCGCGCCCGATGTGGGCGGCGGATTCGGGTCGAAGATCTATCACTATGGCGAAGAGGCCCTTGTGCTGGCCGCGTCCAAGCTGCTGGGTCGTCCGGTGCGCTGGACGGCGGAACGCAGCGAGTCGTTCCTGTCGGATGCCCATGGCCGCGACCATGTGACGAAGATCGAACTGGCCTGCGATAAGGAAGGCAATTTCCTTGCCTTCCGCACCGAGACCATGGCCAACGTCGGCGCCTATCTGTCGAACTTTGCGACCGTCACGCCCACCTTCCTGCACGGCACGCTGATGGCCGGCCCCTACAAGGTGCCGCATGTCTATGTGAACGTGAAAACCGTCTTCACCAACACCGCGCCGGTCGATGCCTATCGCGGGGCAGGGCGGCCCGAGGCGACCTACAGCCTTGAGCGGGTGATCGACAAGATGTGCCGTGAGCTGGGTCTCGACCCGTTCGAGGTGCGCCGGAAGAACTTCATCACCACCGACATGTTCCCCTACACGACGCCGGTGGCGCTGGTCTATGACACCGGCAACTACCATGCGACCTTGGATAAAGCGATGGTCATGGCCGATGTGGCCGGTTTCGCCAAGCGCCGCGCCGAAAGCGCCAAGCGCGGCAAGCTGCGGGGCATGGGGCTGTCGACCTGGATCGAGGCTTGCGGCATCGCGCCAAGCCATCTCGTCGGCATACTGGGAAGCCGCGTCGGGCTTTATGATGCGGCGACCGTTCGGGTGAACGCGACCGGCAATATCTCGGTCATGGTCGGCGCGCACAGCCACGGACAAGGCCATGAGACGGTCTTTGCCCAGATCGTGGCCGACAAGCTTGGCATCCCGGAATCTTCGGTGGCAATCGTCCATGGCGATACGTCGAAGATCCCTTTCGGGATGGGCTCGTACGGCTCGCGCTCTCTTGCGGTCTGCGGTGTGGCCATGACCAAAGCGGTGGACAAGATCATCGCCAAGGGCAAGAAGATTGCCGCCCATATGCTGGAAGCGCCCGAGGGCGACATCACTTTCGCCGACGGCAAATTCAGCGTGGCAGGGACCGACAAGGCCAAGACCTTTGGCGAGATAGCATTCTCGGCCTATGTGCCGCACAACTACCCCTTGGAGACCCTGGAGCCGGGGCTGGAGGAGACGGCCTTCTACGACCCGGCGAACTTCACCTATCCCGCAGGCGCCTATATCTGCGAGGTCGAGGTGGATGAGGGCACCGGTAAGGTGGACGTCGTGGCCTTCCATTGTGCCGATGACTTCGGCAATGTCATGAACCCGATGATCGTGGAAGGTCAGGTGCATGGCGGCGTGGGCCAGGGCATTGGACAGGCACTGTTGGAAAGCACGACCTATGATGAGAACGGCCAGCTTCTGACCGGGTCTTACATGGATTACGCCATGCCGCGCGCCGATGATGTGCCGTTCTACAATGTCGACTATTCCTGCCAGACCGCCTGCACCCATAACCCCTTGGGCGTGAAGGGCTGCGGCGAGGCCGGTGCCATTGGCTCGCCCCCGGCGGTGGTCAATGCGGTGCTCGATGCGCTCAATGCGGGTGGCTACAAGGTTGACCACATTGACATGCCCGTCTCGCCCGGTCGGGTGTGGCAGGCGATGAACGGTTAAGGGGAGGGAAACAAGATGCACAACTTTGACTTCGTGAAACCTTCCTCGATTGCCGAGGCGGCGAAACTTCTGGGCCAGGACGGGGCGCAGCCCCTGTCGGGCGGCCAGACACTGATGCCGACGATGAAGCAACGCCTTGCCGCGCCTTCGGTTCTGGTCAGCCTGACCGGCATCGACGAGATGAAGGGCGTCTGCATGGGCGATGGCGGGCTGCATGTCGGGGCGGCGACGGCTCATGCCGTTGTGGCCAAGGACGCCGCTAAGCATTATCCGGCGCTTGCTGCCCTGGCGGGTGGCATTGGTGATCCGGCGGTGCGCTCTCGTGGCACGATCGGCGGCTCGATTGCCAACAACGACCCCTCGGCCTGCTATCCGGCCGGGGTTCTGGGCAGCGGGTCCACCGTGGTGACCAATAAACGCAAGATCGCGGCAGACGACTACTTTCAGGGCATGTTCACCACTGCGCTGGAAGAGGGCGAGTTCGTTACCGGCGTCACCTTCCCGATCCCCGCGAAGGCGGCCTATGTGAAGTTCAACCAGCCTGCCAGCCGCTTTGCCCTGACCGGGGTCTTCGTGGCCAAGTTCAAATCGGGCGTGCGGGTGGCTGTGACGGGCGCGTCGAACAATGGCGTGTTCCGCTGGGCTGAAGGCGAGGCGGCCCTGTCGAAATCCTTCAGCGCCGATGCGGTCAAGGGGCTGGCGGTGGATGACAGCGACATGATCAGCGACCTGCATGGCACGGCGGCCTATCGCGCCAATCTTGTGCGGGTGCTGACCGGCCGCGCGGTCACCGCCGCAGGCTGATTGCCCTGATGATCCTGCAAAGGCCCCGGACCATCCAGGGCCTTTGTCATGTTCCTGTCACGCCCGTCGCCTATTTTGCCACATATCTGGGGCTTGCCTTGCGCTGAACCCCAGATATAGTGGGGTTACGGTCAGGAAACGGGGAAGCCTCGGGAATGGACGGCGATTTCAGGACACAGTTCGTGCGCGACCCGGCGGCGTTGAAACACTTTCCGGCGCTGGTCCTGAATGCCGATTACCGACCCCTCAGCTACTACCCCTTGTCGCTGTGGCCCTGGCAAGAGGCGATCAAGGCGGCGGTACTGGACCGGGTGCAGATCGTGGCGGAATATGACCATGTGGTGCGCAGCCAGAGGCAAGAGTTCCGCATACCTTCGGTCGTTGTCCTGAAAGACTATGTCAAACCCCAAAAGCGCGTGGCCTTCACGCGCTTTAATCTTTTTTTGCGGGACGAATTCTGCTGCCAGTACTGCGGCAGCAAGGGCGATCTGACCTTTGACCATGTGGTGCCACGCTCGCGCGGGGGGATCACGAGTTGGGAAAATGTGGTGGCTGCTTGCAGCCCGTGCAACCTGCGCAAAGGGTCCAAGACGCTGCGCCAATCGGGCCTGTCGCTGAACCGTGTGCCGCGTCAGCCGACGGCGGCTGAAATGCTGGCCCATGGTCGACGGTTTCCGCCCAACCATCTGCATGAAAGCTGGATGGACTATCTTTACTGGGACGCGGAACTCGACGCATAAAAGGCCGCTCCTCGGGCGTCTTCGACTTCTCGTCGTGGCCCGCTCGACGAGTGACAAAGTCATCGAGGAGGGGGCCGGATGGTTCCGATAGAAATGGCCGCACTGCATCTGGGCGTGGCTTTGGCCTGCGGCGCGGTCATCGGGTCCGAACGGCAGGTGCGTCAGCGGATGGCGGGCTTGCGCACCAATGCTTTGGTGGCCTTGGGGGCCGCCGGTTTCGTGATCTTCTCGCAGCTGGTGCCGAATGAGGTCTCGCCCACCCGAGTGGCCGCGCAGGTGGTGTCGGGCATCGGGTTTCTTGGCGCGGGCATCATCTTTCGCGATGGCTTCAACGTTCACGGGCTTAACACGGCGGCGACCCTGTGGTGTTCGGCGGCGGTTGGTGTGATCGCCGGAATCGGTGCTTGGGACTATGCGCTGTTGCTGACGGGGCTGGTCGTGTTTGTGAACCTTGGGCTAAGGCCCTTGGTCAAGTTTCTGAAAAAGCATACGAAAGCCGGGGTTCCCATCGCCCGTTCCTTTCGGGTTGATCTGACCTGCGCGCCTGCGGACGAGGTGGCGATGCGGGCCTTGATCTTGCGGCACCTGCCGATGCACGGGCTGCATCTGTCAGAATTGACTGCCGCCACCGGCGAGGATGGCGTGACGCTGGGGGCCGTCGTGCAGGGCGAGGGTGTAACCGACAGTGCCATGGAACAGGCGATTGCGCGGCTCGGGGCCGAGGCGGGCATCCGGCGCCTGCGCTGGCTGGCCATCGAGGAGGCTTGAGCCCCGGAAAAGCAGTGCTAGACTTTGGCGACCTACGGGGGTAAGAAGCGCCCGTTAGCGCTAACATAACCGAAGCAATTCCGGCAGGATGTCGCCATGGCCCCTCGTGTCATACCCGTTGACCCTTTTGATCTGGTGATTTTCGGCGGCACTGGGGATCTGGCCCGCCGCAAGATCTTGCCGGGTCTCTATCGCCGTTTTCAAGGCGGTCAGATGACCGGCGAAGGCCGGATTATCGGGGCTGCGCGGGCCGATCTGACCGATGAGGGCTTTCGCGCCTTTGTGCGTGAGGCGGTCGAAGAGTTCGTGCCGCCCAGCCGTCGCGATGAGGCGAGTCTTGCGGCCTTTCTGACCCATGTGGGTTATGTGGCGATTGACGCCAAAGGTGAAGGCGGCTGGCCCGAGCTGAAGGCGCGGATGCGCGGCGGTGTGGTGCAGGCTTTCTACTTTTCGGTCTCGCCCTCGCTTTTCGGTGATCTGGCCGAACGTCTGCATGCCCATGGCATTGCCGATGCGCAAAGCCGGATCGTGGTGGAAAAGCCCTTTGGCCGCGATCTGGCCACGGCGCGGGCGCTGAACGCGGTTCTGGCGCGGCATTTCACCGAGCAGCAGATCTACCGGATCGACCATTATCTTGGCAAGGAAACCGTGCAGAACCTGATGGCGGTGCGCTTTGCCAATATCCTGTTCGAACCCTTGTGGAAGGCCGAATACATCGACCATGTGCAGATCACTGTGGCCGAGACGGTAGATGTGGCCGGGCGCGGGGCCTATTACGACACCTCGGGCGCGATGCGCGATATGGTGCAGAACCACCTGATGCAGCTTTTGTGCCTGATCGCGATGGAGCCGCCCTATCACTTTGATCCTGATGCGGTGCGCGATGAAAAGCTGAAGGTCATTCGCGCGCTGGATCCGGTGCGCCCCGAGGATATCGTGCGTGGGCAATATCGCGGCACGGGCAAGGGCGATGCCTATGCCGACCATGCCGAAAACCCCGACAGCCGCACCGAAAGCTATATCGCGCTCAAGGCCCATATTTCCAATTGGCGTTGGAAAGGGACCCCCTTCTATCTGCGCACGGGCAAAAAACTGCGGGCGCGCTCGTCCGAGATTGCCATCACCTTCCGCGAACCGCCTCATTCGATCTTTGACGACGAGCGTGGTT
>VGDH01000082.1 GCA_016869835.1 Alphaproteobacteria bacterium | reverse complement strand
GGCGGCGGCGTCGATCCGCAAGATCACGCAGGCCCCGCGCCCACCCTCGCCGCCACCTGCCACGACCGCCTGTCGCGCGATTGCCCGGCCGAGGCACCGTCGCCCGAAACCCTCGCCCGCGCCGCCCTGCGCGAACTCCACGAAGAAACCGGCCTGCGCCCCGACCCCGCCCATCCCTTGCGCTTCGTTTTCCGCGCCATCACACCCCCCGGCCGCTCGCGCCGCTTCGACGCGCGCTTCTTTCTGGTCTCGGCCCAAGGCGTGCAGGGCGATGCCGAAACCTTCCGCGACGCCACCGATGAGCTGTCGCATCTGCACTGGATCGGCCTGGCCGAGGCCCGCGCCCTCGATCTGCCCTTCATCACCGAGGTGGTCTTGGCCGAGATCACCGCCCTCCTGTCGGGGGCCGATCAACCCGGCGTCCCCTTCTTCGACAACTCCGGCCCCATCCCCACCTTCCGCAGGCTCTAGTCCCGGCTTGACACTGGGTTGACACTGCTCGCCTGCCCGGCCCAACTGGCCCGCAAAACCCAAAGGCGCGCCCATGTCCGACATGCTCACCGAACTCGAAACCCGCCTCACCCGCTACTGCGCCATCGACAGCCAATCCGATGCCGCGAGCCAAACCGCCCCCTCCACCGCCATCCAACTCGACATGGCCCGGCTTCTGGTGCAGGAACTGACCGAAATCGGCGGCGCCGACGTCACCCTGACCGACTATGGCACCGTTCTGGCCACCCTCCCGGCAACGGCAACCGGCCCCACCATCGGCTTTCTCGCCCATGTCGACACCGCGCCGCAATTCAACGCCACCGGCGTGAAACCCCGCGTGATCCGTGGCTACAACGGCGGCGCGATCACCTATCCCGATGACCCGGCCCTGACCCTCACGCCCGAGATCTCCCCCGAACTGGCGCGGAAACAAGGCCATGACATCGTCACCGCCTCCGGCCTGACGCTCCTTGGGGCCGATGACAAGGCCGGTGTGGCTATCCTGATGACCGCCGCCCGCCACCTTCTGACCAACCCGCACATCCCTCACGGCAAGATCCGCCTCGCCTTCACCCCCGATGAGGAAATCGGCCGGGGCGTCGACAAACGCCTGCCCTCCGATCTGGGCGTCGATTTCGCCTATACCTTCGACGGCGGCAAGGTTGGCGAGATCGAATACGAAAGCTTCTCCGCCGATGGCGTGACCGTCACCATCAAGGGCGTCTCGATCCACCCAGGTCTCGCGAAAGGCAAGATGGTCAACGCCATTCACCTTGCCGCCAAGATCATCGCCGCCCTGCCCCAGCAGACCATGCTGCCCGAACTGACCGAAGGGCGCGAAGGCTTCATCCACGCCACCGACATGTCCGGCGGCTCGTCACAGATGACGCTCCACTTCATCCTGCGCGACTTCGAACGTGAGGGGCTGGAGCAAAAGGGCGAAATCCTGCGCGCCGTCTGCACCGCCGTCGCCGCCAGCGAACCCCGCGCCGAGATCACCTGCACCATCACCCCGCAATACCGCAACATGCGCTACTGGCTCGAAACCGACATGGCCCCGGTCGACCTCGCCCGTGACGCCGCCCGCGCCCTTGGCCTTGATCCGGTCTCCGTCCCCATTCGCGGCGGCACCGACGGCTCGCGCCTCACCGAAATGGGGGTGCCCTGTCCCAACCTCTTCACCGGCATGCAGGAAATCCACGGGCCCTTGGAATGGGTCTCGGTGCAGGATATGGCCATGGCCACCAACCTCATGCTCACCCTCGTCCAGAACGCCACCCGCTAGGTTCATCTTGGCCCAAATACCTCAGGGGTCCGGGGACAGCGTCCCCGGGGGCCAGCCCCAGACCCACCATAGGCCCACCATGCCCCGCGAAGAGCGCCCGAAGGGCGACGATGAGCGCCCCGAACGCCCCATCTCGCCCTATCACACCCCCGGCTTTTACGCCGAGGCCCTCGCACGCGGCCGCCACCGCGACATCGTCGGCGGCCGGTGGGAGGAGACGGGGCTCATCCAGATGCAGCTCCTCCTCAACGCCGGGCTGGAACCGCAGCACCATTTCCTTGACATCGGCGCAGGCTCGCTCAGGCTCGGTTGCCGCCTCGTGCCCTATCTGCAACCCAATCATTACTGGGCGACCGACCTTTCCGGCGCGCTCCTCCAGCGCGGCTATGATCTGGAACTCACCGACAAATCCCGCCTCTCCCCCGATCACCTGATCGAGGACACCAATTTCAACTTTCCCGGCCTGCCCGACCACATCACCCATGCCATGGCCTTCGCGGTCTTCACCCACCTGCCGCTTGCCCATCTGGCCCACGGGCTGAAACAGATCCGCACCCGCTTTCCCGCCCTCGAGTGGTTGATGTTCACCGTCTTCATCGCCCCAGATGATCAGATCGCAGGCCCCTTCCGCCAACCCGACGGCGTCGTCACCCACCCCGACCGCGCGCCGTGGCATCACCGCATATCCGATGTTTTGGAAACAGCCCGCGCCGCAGGCTTTGCCCCCACCCCCCTGCCCACCGAACTGCCACGCGGCCAGTGGCTTATTCAGGCCCATCCCCTGCGCTAGGATCAGCCCCCAAAGCCCATGCTGGCCAGAAACTCTGCCTGCCGTGCGCGCAAAATGGCATCAAACCCCGCAACCCCCAGATCCAAGGCCAGCCCGCCCAGATTGAGCTGAAACGGCACCTCCTCGATCAGCCCCAAAGCGCGCAAGGCCGCCACCTGATTGGGCCGCAGCGTTTTCAGCCCCGCCACCAGCGCGGTGAAAAACTCAGGATCGCCGGCATGCTCTTTCATCGCCGTCACTTGCGCCATCCGCCCCGACTTGTGGCGCGGCGGGCCGGGCAAGGGCTTTTCATGCGCCCGGCGCAACAGCTTCAACAGATAGTGAAACTCGGTCAGCCCGTCGAAATGCAAAAGCCGCGTCGACACAATCGCCCAGGACGGCACATCGCCCTGCGGCTGATGGATGTTAAGCTTGTAACCCCGGCCCGCACGCACCACGCCCTTGCCATTGGGATGCCCCGTCAGCCCCCGGTCCAGAAACGCCTCCACCGGGTGATAGATCGCGTCCAGCCGCCGCGGCTCTTCAACGATCGGCTGGCGGAAGATGCCGTCGAAAAGCCCCCGCTGTTCCACCCCCGCCAGCATCACCCGCTCCGACACCCGCAGCCGCAGATGGTCGCGCCCCTCGGGCACCTGCGCCAGTTCCTCGGCCATGGCGCGGCCATCGCGAATGAACTCGTCGGCATCGCAATGCACCAGCCAATCGACCCTGCACGCGGCATAGGCGATATTGGCGTTGATGATCTGGCGGCGGGTATGCAGATAAGGCCGCGTGCCGTTGTTATGGGCCGCCCAATGGTCCTTGTTGCAACGCGTCAGCTTGCAGCCCTTCATCCCCCGGATCAGCACCACCGTCTCGGGGTCGGGCTTGTCCAGAAACAGATGCACCTCGCGCGCACCCTCATTCAGATGATGCGCCACAAAGGCGGCCACCAAGGGGGCGGGCTCATCCACCGTCGCCACTACAGCCCAACTGGCACCCATCGACCCCCTCCGCATGGCTTGAACCCCAAGCTAATTCAGCCAAAGCCCCCATGCAACCACAGCGCGAGACACCGCTTGCGCTAATTGTGATCACAAGATTTTTTTATGTGATCACAAACGTCGCTTTTCCGGTTTCGCCCCGCGATTCCCGTTTTGAGACTGCCTTTTTTCATGGCATGACCCGCCAAATTCATATGAAACGGGGGCCCGCCCATGAATATCCACGAATATCAGGCCAAGGCGCTCCTGCGCAGCTATGGCATCCCGGTCTCCGACGGCCGCGCCGTTCTGAAGGCCGAAGAGGCCAAGACCGCGGCGGGTGAACTCGACGGCCCCCTGTGGGTGGTCAAGGCGCAGATCCACGCCGGCGGGCGCGGCAAGGGCCATTTCATCGAACCCGAGGCCGGCGAAAAAGGTGGCGTGCGTCTGGCCCGTTCGGTGGGCGAGGCGGCGGAATTTGCGCGCCAGATGCTGGGCCGCACCCTCGTCACCATCCAGACCGGCCCGGCGGGCAAGCAGGTGAACCGCATCTACATCGAAGACGGCAGCGACATCGCCAAGGAATTCTATCTGGCGCTCTTGATCGACCGCAAGACCAGCCGCATCTCCATCGTCTCCTCGACCGAAGGCGGCATGTCGATCGAAGACGTCGCCCATGACACCCCCGAAAAAATCCTGACCTTTGATATCGACCCGGCCACGGGCTTTCAGGATTTCCACGGCCGCCGCGTCGCCTTTGGCCTCGGCCTCGAAGGCGCGCAGGTCAAGCAATGCGTCGGCATCGTCCGCAACCTCTATCGGCTGTTTGTGGACAAGGACATGGACATGCTGGAAATCAACCCCTTCTGCGTGCTGAAGGACGGCTCGCTGAAGCTTCTCGATGCCAAGATGGGCTTTGACGGCAACGCCCTTTACCGCCACCCCGACATTCTGGCGCTGAAGGACGAAACGGAAGAAGACCCCAAGGAACTCGCCGCCTCGAAATTCGATCTGAACTACATCGCTTTGGACGGTGAAATCGGCTGCATGGTCAACGGCGCGGGCCTTGCCATGGCCACCATGGACATCATCAAGCTTTACGGCGCGGAACCCGCGAACTTCCTCGACGTCGGCGGCGGTGCCACCAAGGAAAAGGTGACCGAGGCTTTCAAGATCATCACCTCTGACCCCAACGTCAAAGGCATCCTCGTCAACATCTTCGGCGGCATCATGCGCTGCGACGTCATCGCCGAAGGCGTGATCGCGGCGGTGAAGGAAGTGGGCCTGAAGGTTCCGCTGGTGGTCCGTCTGGAAGGCACCAATGTGGAGCTTGGCAAGGAAATCATCCGCAACTCCGGTCTGAACGTGATCGCAGGCGACAACCTTGCTGACGCGGCACAAAAGATCGTCAAGGCAGTCAAAGGCTAACCCGTGGGGCGGGGACGACCCCGCCTGCGTTCCCTGAAAATGGTGGGGTGAACCCCACCCTACGGAGACACAACCATGTCCGTTCTCGTTGACAAGCACACCAAGGTCATCTGCCAGGGCTTCACCGGCAGCCAGGGCACCTTCCACTCGGAACAGGCCATCGCCTATGGCACCCAGATGGTCGGCGGCGTCACCCCCGGCAAAGGCGGCACCACGCACCTGAACCTGCCGGTGTTCGACAGCGTCCATGAGGCCGTCGCCAAGACCGGCGCCGATGCCTCGGTGATCTACGTGCCGCCGCCCTTCGCCGCCGACTCGATCCTTGAAGCGATTGACGCCGAAATCCCGCTGATCGTCTGCATCACCGAAGGCATCCCGGTTCTGGACATGATGAAGGTCAAGCGCGCCCTTCTGAATTCCAAATCCCGCCTGATCGGCCCGAACTGCCCTGGCGTCATCACGCCGGACGCCTGCAAGATCGGCATCATGCCGGGCCACATCCACCGCCGGGGTTCCGTCGGCGTTGTGTCGCGCTCGGGCACCCTGACCTATGAGGCGGTCAAGCAGACCACCGATCTCGGCCTTGGCCAGTCCACCGCCGTGGGCATCGGTGGCGACCCGATCAAGGGCACCGAACACATCGACGTCCTCGAGATGTTCCTCGCCGACCCCGAAACCACCTCGATCATCATGATCGGGGAGATCGGCGGATCGGCCGAGGAAGAAGCCGCCGAATTCCTCGCCTCGGAAAAGAAAAAAGGCCGCTGGAAGCCCACCGCAGGCTTCATCGCAGGCCGCACCGCACCGAAGGGCCGCCGCATGGGCCATGCCGGGGCCATCGTCGCCGGCGGCAAGGGCGATGCGGAATCGAAGATCGAAGCTATGAAATCCGCAGGCATCATCGTGGCCGACAGCCCCGCCCATCTGGGCGAGGCGGTGATGAAAGCCATCGGCAAATGACCCCGGCCGGACAAGACAGCCACGCCGAGACAGCGCCAGACCGGGCAATCTGGTCTTTCGCGCTGCTCCTCGGCGTCCTGGTCGCGGGCTTTGCCCTCGCCCTCAGCTGGGCCGAGGTGTCGCCCGCGCTTGTCCATACCCTGTCAACCCTTCTGAACTAAGGCGGCAGGGCAACCCCGCCGCCAACCGCATCTGGCCCTCAAGGGAGGAACCCATGACCGAACAGACCCCCAACAGCCAATTCCACGCCTCGTCCTTCCTGAACGGGGCCAATGCCGACTACGTCGATCAACTCGCCGCCCGCCACGCCGCCGACCCCTCTTCGGTCGATGCCGGCTGGGCCGAGTTCTTCCGCGCCCTTGGCGACAGCGAGATCGAAGCCAAATGCGCCGCCCAAGGCCCCTCCTGGGCCCGCGCCGACTGGCCGCCGATGCCCGCCGATGACCTCACCGCCGCGCTGACCGGCGAATGGCCGGTCGAGGCCAAGGCGGCTGGCAAGAAGATTGCCGAAAAGGCCGCCGAAAAGGGCGTCGCGCTGACGCAAGACCAGATCCAGCGCGCCGTGCTGGATTCGATCCGCGCCATCATGCTCATCCGCGCCTACCGTATCCGCGGCCACCTGGCGGCTGACCTTGACCCTCTCGGCATGGCGCCGAAAACCCCGCACCCCGAACTTGACCCGGCGTCCTATGGCTTCACCGAGGCCGACATGGACCGCCCGATCTTTATCGACAATGTGCTGGGGCTGGAAACCGCCTCCATGCGCCAGATCGTCGAGATCGTGAAGCGCACCTATTGCGGCACCTTTGCTCTGCAATACATGCACATCTCCGACCCGGAACAAGCCTCGTGGCTGAAAGAACGGATCGAAGGCTATGGCAAGGAAATCGCCTTCACCCGCGAAGGCCGCCGCGCGATCCTGAACAAGCTCGTGGAAGCCGAAGGCTATGAAAAGTTCCTCCATGTCAAATACATGGGAACCAAGCGCTTTGGTCTGGACGGCGGCGAAGCGCTGATCCCCGCGATGGAAGCCATCATCAAAGTGGGCGGCGCGCATGGGGTGAAAGACATCATCATCGGCATGCCGCACCGGGGCCGCCTGAACATCTTGGCCAACGTGATGCAAAAGCCCTACAAGGCGATCTTCCACGAATTTCAGGGCGGCTCCTACAAGCCCGAGGATGTGGACGGCTCGGGCGACGTGAAATATCACCTCGGCGCCTCGTCAGACCGCACCTTTGACGGCAATACCGTGCACCTGTCGCTCACCGCAAACCCCTCGCACCTTGAGGCGGTGAACCCGGTCGTCCTCGGCAAGGTCCGCGCCAAGCAAGACCAGCTGGGCGACACCGACCGCTATCAGGTTCTCCCGATCCTCCTGCACGGCGATGCGGCCTTCGCAGGCCAGGGCGTTGTGGCCGAATGCTTCCAGCTTTCGGGCATCAAGGGCCACCGCACCGGCGGCTGCATCCATATGGTGGTGAACAACCAGATCGGCTTCACCACCGCCCCCGCCTTCAGCCGCACCTCGCCCTACCCCACCGACATCGCCCTCATGGTCGAAGCGCCGATCTTCCACGTCAACGGCGATGACCCCGAGGCCGTGGTCCACGCCGCCAAGGTCGCCACCGAATTCCGCCAGAAGTTCCACAAGGACGTGGTTCTGGACATCTTCTGCTACCGCCGCTTCGGTCACAACGAAGGCGACGAGCCGATGTTCACCAACCCGGCGATGTATAACCGCATCCGCAAGCAGAAAACCACGCTCCAGCTTTACACCGAACGTCTGGTGGCCGACGGACTGATCCCCGAAGGCGAGATCGAGGATATGAAGGCCGCCTTCCAGGCCCGCCTGAATGAGGAATTCGAGGCCGGCAAGAACTACAAGCCCAACAAGGCCGACTGGCTGGATGGGCGCTGGAAGAACCTGCAAACCAAAGACCTTGAAAACTACGAACGCGGCGAAACCTGGATCAAGCGCGAAACCTTTGACGAGGTGGGCGCCGCCCTGACCCGCGTGCCCGAGGGTTTCGAGATTCACAAGACCGTCGCGCGCCAGCTTGAGGCCAAGAAAGAGATGTTTGCCAAGGGCGAAGGCTTTGACTGGGCCACGGCCGAGGCGCTGGCCTTCGGCTCGCTCGCCGTCGAAGGTTTCCCGGTGCGTCTGGCAGGGCAGGATTGCACCCGTGGGACCTTCTCGCAGCGCCATTCGGGCTGGGTCAATCAGGTGACCGAAGAACGCCACTACCCCCTGAACCACATCCGCGCGGGCCAGGCCAAGTATGAAGTGATCGACTCGGCTCTGTCGGAATACGCGGTCTTGGGCTTTGAATACGGCTATTCGCTGGCCGAACCCAACGGGCTGACGCTCTGGGAAGCCCAGTTCGGCGATTTCGCCAACGGCGCGCAGATCATGTTCGACCAGTTCATCAACTCGTCGGAAAGCAAATGGCTGCGGATGTCGGGCCTTGTGGTCCTGCTGCCCCATGGCTTCGAAGGCCAAGGCCCGGAACACTCCTCGGCCCGTCTGGAACGCTTCCTGCAACTCAGCGCGGAAGAAAACTGGATCGTGGCCAATTGCACCACGCCCGCCAACTACTTCCACATCCTGCGCCGCCAACTGCACCGGTCCTTCCGCAAGCCGCTGATCCTGATGACGCCGAAATCGCTCTTGCGTCACCCGATGGCGATTTCGCGGACCGAGGATTTTCTCGACGGCTCCACCTTCCACCGCGTGCTGTGGGATGATGCCGAAAAGGGCAATTCCAAGCTGACGCTGAAGGCCGACGACAAGATCAAGCGCGTCGTCCTCTGCTCGGGCAAGGTCTACTATGACCTTCTGGCCGAACGCGACGCCCGCGGTCAGGACGACACCTATCTGATGCGTCTGGAACAGATCTACCCGATGCCGACCAAGGCGCTGAAGGCCGAACTGGTCCGCTTCAAGGGCGCGACCTGGGTCTGGTGTCAGGAAGAGCCGAAGAACCAGGGCGCCTGGTCCTTCGTCGAACCGGAACTTGAGGCCATCCTCACCGAAATCGGCGCCAAGAAGACCCGCTTTGCCTATGCCGGCCGCAAGGCCAGTGCCTCGCCCGCCACGGGTCTGGCCAGCCGCCACAAGTTTGAACAGGAAACCCTCGTGAAGGAGGCTCTGGGCTGATCGCCCGGAGGTAGGAGAAGATCATGACCGATGTTATGGTGCCCGCCCTGGGCGAAAGCGTATCCGAGGCCACCGTCTCGACCTGGTTCAAGAAGGTCGGCGATACGGTAAAGCAGGACGAAATGCTGTGTGAACTGGAAACCGACAAGGTGTCGGTTGAGGTTCCTTCGCCGGTATCTGGCGTCCTGACCGAAATCCTTGCCCCCGAAGGCACGACCGTGGACGCCAAGGCGCGTCTGGCCATCGTCGCCGAAGACGCCGTCGGTGCCGCACCCGCCGCCCCTGCGGCAAAGGTTGAGGCCGCGAAACCCGCCCCGGCCCCGGCGGCCAAGGACGTCGAGAACGCCCCCGCCGCGAAAAAGGCCATGGCCGAAGCGGGCCTCTCGCCCGATCAGGTCCAGGGCTCGGGCCGCGATGGCCGCGTGATGAAAGAGGACGTCGCCCGCGCCGCCGCCGCCGTCTCGGTGGCCGCCAGCGCCACCCCGGCCCCGGCCGCCCTGCCCCGCGCCCCCGTCCCCGCCGACGATGCCGCCCGCGAGGAACGCGTGAAGATGACGCGGCTCCGCGCCACCATCGCCCGCCGCCTGAAAGACGCGCAGAACACCGCCGCCATGCTCACCACCTATAACGAGGTGGACATGTCCGGCATCATGGAGCTGCGCAACACCTACAAGGACGCCTTTGAAAAGAAACACGGCGTCAAGATGGGCTTCATGTCCTTCTTCGTGAAGGCCTGCAACCACGCCCTAAAAGAGGTGCCCGAGGTCAACGCCGAAATCGACGGTCAGGACATCGTCTATAAAAACTACGTCCATATGGGCGTCGCCGTCGGCACGCCCTCGGGCCTTGTGGTGCCGGTCCTGCGCGATGCCGACCAGATGGGCTTTGCCGCCATTGAGAAAAAGATCGCCGAACTGGGCCTCCGCGCCCGCGACGGCAAGCTTTCCATGGCTGAAATGCAGGGCGGCAGCTTCACCATCTCGAACGGCGGCGTCTATGGCTCGCTGATGTCCTCGCCCATCCTGAACCCGCCGCAATCGGGCATCTTGGGCATGCACAAGATCCAGGACCGCCCCGTCGTGGTAAACGGCCAAATCGTCATCCGCCCGATGATGTATCTGGCCCTTAGCTATGACCACCGCATCGTCGACGGCAAAGGCGCCGTGACCTTCCTCGTCCGCGTCAAAGAGGCGCTCGAGGATCCGCGTCGGTTGTTGATGGACCTCTGATAGTCGGGGTGAACCCCGACCTACAAACCGCGTAGGGCGGGGTTCACCCCGCCTCACAAAAGCCGCCCGCCCGCGTCGGGTGGGGTTATACCCCACCAAAGGGATGTGAAATGACCCCCGAACTCACCGCCCTCACCCTCGCCGCTCTCCTGCAGGTGGTCCAGTATTTCCTCTTCGCCATCCCCGCAAACCGCGAGCTGGGCATGGGCTATACCTCCTCCGCCCGCGACAAGCCGCCCTCGCGGCAAATGTCGCCCGTGACCGGCCGCCTGCAACGCGCGATGAACAACCATTTCGAAGGGCTGATCTTCTTCACCATCGCCGTTCTGGTCGTCACCCTGGGCCAGCAATCCACCGGCGTGACCCAGGCCGCAGCCTGGGTCTACCTAGCCGCCCGCATCGCCTATGTCCCGGCCTATGCCCTCGGCCTGCGCCCCCGGCGCTCGGCCATCTGGTTCGTGGGCTTTCTCGCAACCCTCACCCTCCTGATCGCCGCCCTCATCTGACCCCCCTTCGCCAGCCCCTGTCGGGACGCATGCCAGACGGATGCCAGACCGAAACCCGACGCCGGCCAGACGCGAAAAAATCAAAGGAAACAACCCCATGGCAGAATTTGACGTCATCATCCTCGGCGCTGGCCCCGGCGGCTATGTCTCGGCCATCCGCTGCGCCCAATTGGGCCTGAAAACCGCTGTGGTCGAAGGGCGCGAGACGCTGGGCGGCACCTGCCTCAACGTCGGCTGCATCCCGTCAAAGGCGCTGTTGAATGCCACGCATCACCTGCACGAAGTCCATGAAAACTTTGAACAAATGGGCCTGATGGGGTCAAAGACCACCGTCGATTGGGCCAAGATGCTCGACTACAAACAAGACGTGGTGAACGGCAACACCAAGGGCATTGAGTTCCTGTTCAAGAAGAACAATGTGACCTGGCTCAAGGGCTGGGGCTCCATCCCCGCCTCCGGCCAGGTCAAGGTGGGCGACGAGGTTCACACGGCAAAAAACATCGTAATTGCAACAGGTTCCGAGGCATCCTCCCTCCCCGGCGTCACCGTGGATGAAAAGACCGTCATCACCTCCACCGGCGCCCTGACCCTGCCCGCCATCCCGAAATCCATGGTGGTGATCGGCGCAGGCGTCATCGGCCTTGAAATGGGCTCAGTTTATGCCCGGCTTGGCACAGCGGTGACGGTCGTCGAATATCTTGACGCCATCACCCCCGGCATGGACGGCGAAGTGGCCAAGACTTTCCAGAAAATCCTCACAAAGCAGGGGCTTAAGTTCGTTCTCGGTGCCGCCGTGCAAAAGGTGGATGCGGGCAAGAAGGGCGCGAAAGTGACCTACAAGCTGCGCAAGGACGACTCCGAGGTCACGGTTGACGCCGATGTCGTCCTCGTCGCCACCGGCCGCAAACCCTATACTGCGGGCCTGGGTCTCGAGGCTCTGGGCGTTGAAATGCTGCCGCGCGGCCAGATCAAGACCGACGATCACTTCCAGACCAATATCAAGGGCTTGTATGCCATCGGCGACGCCATCACCGGCCCGATGCTGGCGCATAAGGCCGAAGACGAAGGCATGGCCGTGGCCGAGATCATGGCCGGCAAGCACGGCCACGTTAACTATTCGGTCATCCCTGGTGTGATATACACCTCGCCGGAAGTGGCATCCGTGGGGGCAACCGAAGAACAGTTGAAAGAGACGGGCCGCGCCTACAAGGTCGGCAAGTTCCCCTTCATGGGCAACGCGCGCGCGAAGGCAGTGTTTCAGGCCGATGGTTTCGTAAAGCTCCTCGCCGATGCCGCCACCGACCGTATCCTTGGCGCCCATATCATCGGCCCCGGCGCGGGCGACCTGATCCACGAGGTTTGCGTGGCCATGGAATTCGGCGCCTCTGCGCAAGATCTGGCGCTCATCTGCCATGCACACCCCACATATAGTGAGGCTGTGCGCGAAGCCGCCCTCGCCTGCGGCGACGGGGCGATCCATGCCTGACGGGCTGACACCGGATCAGGCCGCCTTCTGGGCGGCCTTTTTGGCCAGCCCCACCGCGCCCCCCGATGCGGACGCGCGGTTCCATTCGGTCTTTGCCATCGGTTTCGGCAGCGACGCCGGCGCGACCCTGATCCTGTCAGGCACCAAAACCGCCACATCCTCCTTGCCCGCCGAATTTCAGGACATCGCCCCACCCATCCCCGGCAGCCTTTCGCTCCTCACCGGCACGGGCGGCCGCCCGATGGGTATTGTCGAGACGCTGTCCATAACGCCCCTGCCCCTTGGCCAAATGGACGAAGCCTTTTCAGCCGCCTATGCCGAATGGCCCGATCACGCGGCCCTCATTCAAGGAATGATCGAATGCTATCAAGGCGTTGATCCCGGCTTTACCGCCGAGACCCCGCTTCTGGCCGAGCGTTTTCGGCTGATCTGGCCCAGTCCGAAAAGCCCCGCCTGACCCCGCGTACCTGCGGGATCAGGGGCAAGGACCGCCGTCACAACCCCTTGTGGGTGCCGTCACAGAACGCCCCGTTCTTCGACTGCTTGCAGCCGCACAGATAGGCGGTCCGCGCTTCCTCAGCCGTCACCTTGGTCGGCACAAAGGACGTTCCCTTGTGGCTGCCATCGCAGAAGGGCTGGTTCTTCGATTCGCCGCAGGCGCACCAGAAATAGGTCTTTCCCGCCTCCATCTCCACCTTGTAGGGCGTCGTCGAGGCGATCTTCGGCACGTCGGTCATGGCTGGTCCTTTCTCGGGTTGGCCCATGCCAATGGTGGCGCGATTGCCGCGCCGATCAAGCCCAAGCTCTGTGCAAAATCGCCCCGACACCCACACATCGCCGCACAAACGAAAACAGCGCCCGAAGGCGCTGTGTTCCGTCAAAGTCCCGATGGCTGGTTGGTGGAGCCAGGGAGGATCGAACTCCCGACCTCTTGAATGCCATTAGTCTACGTACATATATGTTTTAATATGTTAAAGCATGGTTTATAACATAGGTTTATAACTTTCTGTTTGAGCCGCCATGTCAAAAGCTCCATCCGCCATCCGCCTCTACCAAGGTCTCTCGATTTACAGAGTTGAGAACTCGACCAAGTGGTACGTCAGGGTCTGGGATCGTAAGCGCAAGAAATACATCGTAAAATCCACGGGTGAGGATAGCGCTGTCAAGGCGAAAGCACTTGCGCAGGAACTGGCTCTATCGCTTCTGAAGGCGGAAAAGCCCGTTGAAAAGGAGTTCACCTTTTTCAACTTTGCCTTGAAACTTCTCCATCGGTCCCGTCTTCAACAAACGTCTGGTTATCGCAGCAAGGGTTACGTCAAGGCACTTCACTGGTCTATCCAGAACGAGGACTGGGGGTTGTTGAGGTTCTTCGGCGATAAGGATGTGCGACAGGTACGGACGCAAACGTATCAGGAGTACATGGCTGACCTTGCGAAGCGTCGCCCTGACATGACG
>VGDH01000081.1 GCA_016869835.1 Alphaproteobacteria bacterium | reverse complement strand
GCCCAGGACCAGGGTCTTGCCGGCCCCGCCCACCACATCAAACGCGGCCTGCAAAAAGTTCTCAAGGTAGTGCGGCCCCATGAAAACATGGGTTTTCTTGCGTAATCCGCTGGTGCCGGGCTTTTGTCCCGCAATGGGCCGGGTTGAAACGATGCGCAGGGTCATAAGAAATCTCTCTTGAAAAAGGCGCGGAAAACGAAGGCTGCGGCGCAAAATGGGGCGCCCGCCCTTTGGCTTTGTGTCTCGTGCAGAGGCCGTTGCTGTCAAGCGCCACAGCCGGATAGCGGGGCTACCCGATTGGCATCTGCAAGGGCGCGCGACAAAAGCGGCGAATGATCTGCATCAAATACAGCCCCACCGCCCCAGACTAGAATGCGGTGACATAACATGCAGGATCCTGGCGATGCGACTGACGACACGAACCAATCTGGCGATGAGCACCTTGATGTTCTGCGCGGTGAACCCCGACCGGATCGTGCGCAAGCATGAGGTGGCCGAAGCCTGCGGCGCCTCGGAAAACCATTTGGCGCAGGTGATCCACCTGCTGGCGCGCAAGGGCTACATCCGCACCCAGCGCGGCCGCTCGGGCGGGTTGATGCTGGCGCGGTCACCGGCAGAGATCGGTGTGGGCGAGGTGTTTCGCGCCTATGAGGCGGTCTTGCCCTTTACCGAATGCACCGAAGAAAAGCAGGCGAGCAGCCCGCTGTCCGGCGCCTGCCGGTTAAAATGCGTGCTGCAAGAGGCGCTGGATGCCTTTTACGCCCGGCTTGACCGGTCAAGCCTTGCCGATCTGGTCGCCGACAACACCGAACTCGCCTCGATCCTGAAGGTGGCCTGAGCCACAGGCTGCGGGCTCAACCGCGCCAGCCGCGCAGCCGCAGCGCATTGCCCAGCACAAAGACCGAAGACAGCGCCATCGCCCCTGCCCCCAGCATGGGCGACAGTTGCGGCCCGCCAAAGGGCACCAGAACTCCCGCCGCCACGGGGATCAGCACGGCATTATAGCCAAAGGCCCAGAACAGGTTCTGCCGGATGTTGCGCATGACCGCCCGCGACAGGCCAATGGCCTGCACCACGCCCGTCGGATCGCCACGCATCAGCACCACATCGCCCGCCTCGATGGCCACATCAGTGCCGGTTCCCATGGCCAGCCCCACATCGGCCATGGCAAGCGCCGGGGCGTCATTTAAACCATCTCCAACAAAAGCCGTGCCCGACCCAAAGCTGCGGACCACCTCGGCCTTTTGTGCAGCCATAATTTCGCTATGCACAGACTTTATGCGAATACGCGCGGCAATCGCATCGGCCGTCGCGCGGGCGTCGCCGGTGATCATCACCGGCTTCAATCCCATTTTTTCAAGTCGTTGTACCGTTTCTGCAGCTGCGGGTTTGACCGGATCGGCCGCCACGATGGCCGCCTCGGCCTGCCCCGCCCGGCCGACCAGCAAGACACCCTGCCCCTGCGCCTGAGCCTCACTGCACAAATGTGCAAGCACGGGATCAAGCGGCCCGAAAAGCCGCGCCGAGCCGACGCGCACGGTTTCGCCCCCAACGACGGCCTCGGCCCCCTTGCCGGGAATCGCCTGAAACCCGGCGGCCTCGGGCAGGGTCAGGCCGCGCCGGGCCGCCTCGTCCAACACGGCGGCGGCAAGCGGATGCTCCGATCCCCGTTCCACCGCTGCGGCCAGCGCCAAAGCTGCATCGGCCGTCTGGCCCGACACGACATGCACCGCCTGCACCACAGGCTTGCCCAGTGTCAGCGTCCCGGTCTTGTCAAAAGCCACTTGCACCACGGTTTCCAGCCGCTGCAAAGCCTCGCCCTTGCGGAACAAAAGACCCATCTCGGCCGCGCGCCCCGTGCCCACCAAGATCGAGACCGGGGTCGCCAGCCCCATGGCACAAGGGCACGCAATGATCACGACCGACACCCCCGCCACCATCGCTTCGGCCAGGCCTGGGCCAAAGGCCAGCCAGACCGCAAAGGCCAGCCCGGCCAGCGCCATGACCACAGGCACGAACCACAGGGTGATGCGGTCGACCAGCGCCTGCACCGGCAGTTTGCCGCCCTGCGCCTCGGCCACCATGGCGATGATGCGCGCCAGTACGGTGGCCGCCCCCACCGCGCGCACCTCCATCACAAGGCCCCCGGTGCCGTTTACCGTGCCGCCGGTCAGGCTGTCGCCCACCGCCTTTGCTACCGGCACAGGTTCACCAGTCAGCATGGATTCGTCCACGTTCGACTGGCCCTCGACCACCACGCCATCAACCGCAATCCGCTCACCGGGGCGCAGTTGCACCCGGTCGCCGATCATCAGCGCGGCAATCGGCACCTCTTCGGGGGCAGGCGACAGCCGCAGCGCGGTGCGGGGCTGCAAGGCCACCAGCCGGGCAATCGCCACCCCGGCGCGCCCGCGCGCCCGCGCCTCAAGGCTGCGGCCAAAAAGGATCAGCGTCGCAATCACCGCCGCTGCCTCGAAATAGACGGCACGGCTGGCCTCGGGGATCAGCCCCGGCGCAAAGGTCACCAGCACCGAATAGGCCCAGGCCGCCCCGGCCCCCAGCGCCACAAGGCTGTTCATGTCGGGCGCACCGCGCATGAGCGCGGGCACCCCCTTGCGGAAAAACCGCGCGCCGGGCCAGAGCAGCACCAGCGTGACAAGGAGGAATTGCATGACCCACAGGCTTTGCGTCGCCACAAGGCCATGAAGCCAATGATGAAAGCCCGGCACCAGATGGCCGCCCATTTCCACCACAAAAACCGGCAAGGTCAGCGCCCCGGCAATCGCCGTCTCGCGCCAAAGCGCAGCCTCTTCGGCCCCGGGATCACACGCGCCGGCCTCGGCCATTGGCGCGGCCTGGAACCCGGCCCGGGCCACAGCTGCAGCAAGACCCAAGGCATCGACCGGCTCCCACAGCGTCACGGTGGCGGCCCGTGTCGCCAGATTGGCCGTCGCTCCTGCCACGCCGGGCTGGGCGCGCAAGACCCGCTCGACCCGGCCGGTGCAGGCGGCACAGGTCATACCCTCAACCGCCAGCACCACCTGTCGCTGGCGCGCGGGATAGCCCGCCTTGGCCAGCGCCGCCGCAAGATGTTCGGGCGTTGCTGGTGCAGCAAAGACGACATCGGCGGTCTCGATGCCCAGGTTGACGGCCGCACGCTTTACCCCCGGCACCGCCGACAAGGCCCGTTCGGCCCGCGCGACGCAAGAGGCGCAACTCATGCCCTCAAGCTCAAATCGGATGGTCTCGCTCATGGCTCATATGGGCGCTGCGAACTGGCAAAGGTCAAGGGCGACCAAGATCAAAACCCCGCGACAGCGCGGCATTTGCCCAACCCGCGCCCCTTGCGCCGGACAGGCCGTTGGCCCCATATCAGGCACAGTTTGAAAGGAGAATGAGATGACCCTTTTGTCCGTTCCCGACATGAGCTGCGGCCATTGCAAGACTTCGGTCGAGGCAGCCCTTGCCCCGATTGCGGGCATGAGCCCGATCAGCGTCGATCTGGCCGCGCGCCAGGTCACCGTTGCAGGCCCTGCCGCCGAGGCGATCAAGGTGCTGGCCACAATCGGATTTCCGGCCAGCGCGCTGGAGTGAAGAACCTTCCACCGCCCATTTTGCCGGGGATCGCGCCGAAAACCGCGTCCTCGCGGCCACAGTCACGAAAAGCTGAAGGCTGAGGCCACCTTGCCCCGCAGTCTTTGCGTTGCAGATGGCGAAAACCGGATCTAAATGGTCTAATTCTGAACGTCTTTCGGGCGCGGTCTTGCCCGGATGCCTGTTCAGGGTGGTCATCGGCAGAACGCCGAGACCTTCAACAAGAAATGAGCGGAGCAGTCCCATGTCGAACACCCCAAGCCCCCAGCAAGGCGGCAGCACCAGCCCCAGCCAGCAGCAAGGCCAATCGGGCAGCGCCCCGGCCCAGCAGCAAGGCGGCCAGCAGCCGATCTTCCGCGATTGGGCTTCCATCTAAGGGGAATGGGTCAGCCGGGGGCTGGCCCTTTTTCTTTCCACCATGGTTGAACCGGTTTCTTCCATCCCAAATCTTGGCCCCGCGACCGAGGCCGCCTTTGCCCGCGCTGGAATCCATTCGGCCGAGGAGCTTCGTGCCATGGGGCCCGATGCCGCCTATCTGCGGCTGATCGAGGCCGGGACCCAGCCGCACTTCATCGGCTATTACGTTCTGGTGATGGGCTTGCAGGGCCGCCCCTGGAACGATTGCCAGGGAGAAGAGAAACGCACCTTGCGCGTGCGGTTCGATGCCATAAAGGCCCGGGCGCGGGCCGATCTGGGGGGCGATCATGCGCTGGATGCGGCGCTTGACGCCATCGGCGTCATTCGACCGCCCAAAGCCTGACGCGGCGCGTCTAGCGCCGCAAGACCATCCGATCCCCCATGATTTCAATCGAATAGCGGCCTAGGTAGTCCATCCCCAAGAGCGAGCCGTCCATATCGCCCTCATTGACAAAGGCGCTGATGCTGGCGTCGTGAAACGGACCAAGTTCCACATCTTCAAGCCTGATGCGCGCGGTGCGCACGATGCCATTGGCCGTCTGGCTTTGCCCGGCAAAGACCAGCTCCGACAGATCAAAGCCAAGGGCTTCGGCATCGGCCTTGCTCAGCACAACGCCGCTGGCCCCGGTGTCGACCATGAACTCCATGGGCTGGCCGCCGATGGTCAGGGTGACATGGTAATGCCCGTCCATGGCGCGCG
This sequence comes from Alphaproteobacteria bacterium, assembly GCA_016869835.1. Lineage (GTDB taxonomy): Bacteria > Pseudomonadota > Alphaproteobacteria > Rhodobacterales > Rhodobacteraceae > Tabrizicola_A. The sequence continues at coordinate 9,309 of VGDH01000081.1, read as the reverse complement.
GAATTTCAACAGCGCCATCCTGCACCATCTGCGCGGGAGTCACATCCTCGCGGATGTCCTGCCAGAGCCCATAGCCCGCCATCAGCCCGACGATGATCAGCCCCCAGGCCAGAAAGGCCCGCAAGCCCTGCCCCATGCGGCCGCGATATTCCGACAGGCCCCAACCGGCCACCGCCGCCAGCAGGAGCCCAAGATAGATCAACCGCCCGTAATCATCACTGTCCAAGGCCAAGGCCCTCACCTCTCATCGGGGCCTGCACCGCGCCCCTCGCATGAAAGCTAGGCACTCGCGGCCCCTGGCGCAAGCCAGCCTGCCCGGTCCCAAAATCCGTCTGGCCCTGCGCCTTTACATCGCGTAAAGCCCATGCGCAGCAAAAGGATTGCTCTGATGCGCGACATCATCGCCCGCTGTGAGGCCAAGGGCCTGCGCATGACCGAACAGCGCCGGGTGCTTGCGCGTGTCATCGGTGCGGCCGAAGATCACCCCGATGTCGAAGAGCTTCACGCCCGTGCCGCCGCGATCGACGCGCGCATCTCTTTGGCTACGGTCTACCGCACGGTGAAGCTTCTGGAAGAGGCCGGGATCCTTGACAAGCTGGAATTCGGCGACGGGCGCGCGCGCTATGAAGATGCCGAACGCGATCATCACGATCACCTGATCGACGTTGTGTCCGGCGAGGTGATCGAATTTGTCGATCCCGAGATCGAGGCGCTGCAGGAAAGGATCGCTGCGCGACTTGGATATCGTCTGATCGGCCACCGGCTGGAGCTTCTGGCAGTTCCCCTGAAGAAAAGCAGCGAAGCGTGAGACAGACCGACAATGCGACGGCCACCCTTCTGATGGTGGGGGCCATGGCCGCCTTTGCGGTTGAGGATCTGTTCCTCAAACGCGCCGCCATGGCGCTTCCCCCGGGGCAGGTGATCGCCATGATGGGCGCGGGCGGGGCCCTGGTGTTCTGGATCATGGCCGCGTTGAAGCGCCAGCCCATCCTGAGCCGCCGCGCCCTGCATGGCGCGCCCCTGATCCGCGCCCTGTCCGAGGCGGCCGCGACCATGCTTTACATCACGGCGCTGGCGCTGATCCCCTTGTCCATCAACTCGGCCCTGCTGCAAGCCTCGCCGCTGGTGGTGACCATGGGGGCGGCGCTGGTCCTGGGCGAAAAGGTGGGCTGGCGGCGCTGGACGGCCATCGGCGTTGGCTTTCTGGGCGTCTTGATCGTCCTGCAACCCTGGAACGACGCCTTTCAGGCCGCCGGCATCCTAACGGTGCTTTGTGTCATCGTGCTGGCCGCCCGCGATCTGGCCACCCGGGCCATGCCGGCCGATATCGGCACCTTCCAGCTTGTGACATGGGCCTATCTTGCGCTGGTGCCGGCCGGGCTTCTTCTGATGGTCCTCGCGGGCCACGGCCCCGGCGCGATTGATCCCACGCGCAGCCTTGATCTGGTCATGGCGCTGGTTTCGGGCCTGTTCGGCTATTACGCCGTCACCTCTGCGACCCGCATGGGCGAGGCCGCGGTCATCGCCCCCTTCCGCTATACGCGCCTCGTCTTTGCGCTGCTCCTGGCCATGCTGTTCCTGGGCGAGCGGCCCGGCCCTGCCATGTTGATCGGCGCGGCGCTCATCATCGGATCGGGGCTTTACACCTTCATGCGCGAACGCCAGCGCGCCCGTGCCGCAGCCAGCTAGATCGCGTCGCGCTGCACCGCAGAGACTTTCCATGTCGCCCCTGACCGTGTAAGAGGCGCAAAAGCTTTTCAGCCGCAGGGAGCGCCCCATGAGCACGATCATCGACATCCACGCCCGCGAGATCCTTGACAGCCGGGGCAACCCGACGGTTGAGGTCGACGTCTATCTTGAAAGCGGCGCGATGGGCCGCGCTGCCGTGCCTTCGGGCGCTTCGACCGGGGCGCATGAGGCCAACGAGCGGCGCGACGGCGACAAGGCGCGCTACATGGGCAAGGGGGTCTTGGAGGCCGTGGCGGCGGTCAACGGCGAGATTGCCGAGGAACTCGTCGGCTATGACGCCACCGAACAGGTCGGCATCGACCGCACCATGATCGAAATGGACGGCACGCCGAACAAGTCGCGCCTTGGGGCCAATGCCATTCTGGGCGTCTCTCTGGCCGTGGCTAAGGCGGCGGCAGAATTCACCGGCCAGCCCCTGTTCCGCTATGTCGGCGGCACCTCGGCCCGTGTGCTGCCGGTGCCGATGATGAACATCATCAACGGCGGCGAACATGCCGACAACCCCATCGACATTCAGGAATTCATGATCATGCCGGTCGGCGCGGACAATATCCGCGACGCGATCCGCATGGGTGCCGAAGTGTTCCACACCCTGAAGAAAGAGTTGCAAAAGGCCGGTCACAACACCGGGATCGGCGATGAGGGCGGCTTTGCGCCAAACTTGAAGTCCGCCCGTGAAGCGCTTGATTTCATTTTTCAATCCATTGAAAAGGCTGGATACAAGGCCGGGCAGGACATGTTCCTTGCGCTCGACTGCGCCGCCACCGAGTATTTCAAGGGCGGCAAGTATGAGATGAAAGGCGAAGGCAAGTCGCTGACCATCGCCCAGAATGTCGACTTCCTGGCCGGCTTGGCCAAGGATTACCCGATCATCTCGATCGAGGACGGCTGTTCGGAAGATGACTGGGAAGGTTGGAAGCTCTTGACCGACACCCTTGGCAGCAAGGTGCAGCTGGTGGGCGACGATCTTTTCGTGACCAACCCGTGCCGTCTGGCCGAGGGGATCTCCAAAGGCGTGGCCAACTCGATGCTGGTCAAGGTCAACCAGATCGGCACCCTGACCGAAACGCTGCAGGCCGTCGATATGGCACACCGCGCGCGCTATACCAACGTGATGAGCCACCGTTCGGGCGAGACCGAGGATGCCACGATTGCCGATCTGGCGGTGGCCACCAACTGCGGGCAGATCAAGACCGGCTCGCTGTCGCGGTCGGACCGGCTGGCCAAGTATAACCAGTTGATCCGGATCGAAGAAATTCTGGGCGAGACGGCAGAATATGCCGGGCTGTCGATCCTGAAGTAAGGTATCTTCGATGATTAGTCCGGGGCGCGGCGGGCAACGGCCGCGCCTTTGTCATGCGGCGGTCAACAGCCGGTCTGGCCGGAACGGGGCAAGCACAGGCAGGATGCCCTGACCTGCCATTTCCGACGCAAGCCCCTCGGCCGCGATGGCCGCCAAGGTCACGCCTGAATGCATGACCGAAAGCCATAGCCCCGCCACCCCCGGCACCGCACCCAGCACCGGCAACCCATCGCCCGGCACCGGCCTTTCGGCCTGCACCACCGCTTCGGCGCGCAGCCCCGCAAGCCCCAAAAGCGAACCGATCCGCCCAAGCGCCGCCGCGGCCTGCCCGATGGGATCGGTCAGATCGCGCCCCTCGTCTGCCTGATGAAAGGCCGCCGCCGGGGCCAGCAGGCAGCCCGCGTCATCCTGTCGGATCTCTTGTTCCGGCGCGGCCAGAATATGGGACAATCGCAGACCGACCGGGGCGGTGCGGATCATCAGGCCGGGGCGGTGCCGCATCGGCAGATTCAGCCCAAGCGGGGCCAGAAGCCCTGGCGTCGCCACGCCCGCCGCGATCACCACCTGATCGGCCGCGATCAGCCCCAAGGGCGTTTCTACCCCGACAACCCGACCGTTCGCGGTCTTGATCCGGCCTGTCACCCCTGCCAGCACCTGCGCGCCCGAGGCTTGCAACAGCGCGCGGGTCAGGGCGGCGGGGTCAACCCACCCCTCGCTGGGGAAAAACAGCGCCTCCTCTGGCGCCACCCTCAAGGCCGGTTCACGCGCCATGAGCCCCGTGCGCGACAGCCGCCTGACCGGATAGCCTTCCGCCTCTAGCCGATCGGCGGTTGCGTCAAGGGCCTCTCCTGCCTCTTCCCACCACAAACACCCGCTGGCCCGATGATGGCCCGGCAGGGCCAGCGCCATGCGCTCATGCGCGGCCATGCCCGCAACACGCAGGGCAAAATGCGCGTCATTCAGCGCAAAACTCGCGTTGATCCAGCCAAAGCTGCGGCCCGAGGCAAGGGCGGCGGGCAGCGCCGCCTCCACCACCATGACCGCGCGCCCCCGCTGCGCCAGCTTATGGGCAAGCGCCGCCCCGATCAGCCCCGCCCCAATGATGACGATCTTTTCCATGCCCAAGGCTTGCATGGCGTGGCACAAGCCGCAAGGGGCGTGCTAGACAGGGGCCATGCTGATCCTGCTCAACAAACCCTATGACGTGCTGTGCCAGTTCACCGATGGAGAGGGACGCGCGACGCTGGCGGATTTTGTCGATGTCAAAGGGATTTATCCGGCCGGGCGGCTGGATCGGGATTCCGAGGGGCTGGTGATCCTGACCGACGACGGCCGCCTGCAGGCGCGCATCAGCGACCCAAGGCACAAGATGGAAAAGACTTATTTCGCACAGGTCGAAGGTGTCGTGACTCCCGAGGCGGTTCAGGCCCTGTCCAGGGGCGTCACGCTGAAGGACGGTCCCACGCTTCCCGCCCGCGCCCGTGCGGTCGCGCCGCCGCCCTGGCTTTGGCCCCGCACCCCGCCCATTCGCGAACGCAAGACCGTGCCCGATGGCTGGATCGAACTGACCCTGCGCGAGGGCCGCAACCGTCAGGTGCGCCGCATGTGCGCCGCCGTGGGCCTGCCCTGCCTGCGGCTTATCCGGTGGCGGGTCGGCAACTGGACGCTTGAGGGGCTTGCCCCCGGAAACTGGAGAGCGGCATGAACGACGTGGAGCGGATCATCGCAAGACTGGGACTTCAGCCCCATCCCGAGGGCGGCTGGTATCGCCAGACCTGGGTTGGCCCGAATTTGCACGGATGTGCAGATGGCCGGGCCAGTGGCACGGCGATCCTGTTCCTGCTCAAGGCAGGAGAGCGCAGCCATTGGCACCGCGTCGATGCCGATGAGATCTCGATCTACAACGCCGGCGCGCCGCTTGTCCTGTCGGTGGGCGCGGCGCGGGCCCAGGACATTCGCCTTGGCCCCGATGTGCTGGCCGGGGACAGCGTGCAGGCGCTTGTTCCCAAGGGCCACTGGCAGGCGGCGCACAGCCTTGGTGACTGGACGCTGGTCAGCTGCACTGTCAGTCCCGGCTTCCGATTTGAAGGGTTCGAACTGGCACCGCCCGACTTTGACCTACCAAGGCAATAGCCCGCAATGGATCACCGCGCCATAGATCACAAGGCGTTTCTCGCCAGCCTCGCAGCCGATGAAAAGGCCCGCCTCACCACCCTGTCGGATGCCCGCGGGCTTGCGCATCTGGCAGGGCATCTGGGGCTGGTCATCGCACTGGGCGGGCTGATTGCCGCAAGCGTGCCGGGCTGGCCCCTGCTGTTGATCCCGCAGGGCATTGCGCTGATTTTCCTCTTTACGCTGGAACATGAATGCACCCATCGCACGCCCTTTGCCACGCCTTGGGCGAATGACCTTGTTGGCAGGGCGTGCGGGCTTTTGCTGCTCTTGCCCTTCGAGTGGTTCCGCTATTTCCATCTGGCCCATCACCGTTGGACCAACCTGCCCGGACAGGACCCCGAACTTGAAGGGGCCAAACCCGAGACGCGCTTCCAGTGGCTTTGGCATGTGTCGGGCCTCCCCTATTGGCGGGGGATGGCGAAGGTCACGCTTGAGCTTGCCCTTGGCAAGGGGGCTGCGCCCTATCTGCCCGACCCCGCCCTGCCCCGCATCCGAGTCGAAGCGCGCGGGATGATCCTGTGTTACGCGCTGATGGCGGCAAGCCTTGTGCTGACACCCCTCTTGTTCTGGGTATGGCTTTTGCCTGCCGTGCTGGGCCAGCCCTTCCTCTGGCTTTATCTCTTGGCCGAACATGGCGACTGCCCGCCAGTGGCCAATATCCTGGAGAACACCCGCACCACCTTTACCACGCGGCTGGTGCGGTTTTTCGCATGGAACATGCCCTATCACGCCGAACACCATGTTTATCCAAGCGCGCCCTTCCACCGGCTGCCCGACCTGCATGAGGCGCTGAAATCGCATCTGAAGGTGACATCCCCCGGCTATCTGGCCTTTACACACGCCTATCTGCTTCGGCGCAAGCCATAACGTCTGTTTATTGCTGGGGTCACAAGATAGCATTGGCCCCCAAACGGGGCTTGGGTTAGTCAGGGCGCATGAACACGACCCAGAATATCGACACGCCCCGCGGCTTTGCCTTTGCGCTGACCGCCTATCTTCTTTGGGGTTTCTGCCCCTTTAAATGAAGGCGCTGGCCCATATCCCCACGCTTGAGGTGCTGGCCCATCGCGTGATCTGGTCGGTGCCGATTGCGCTGGTGATCCTTGCCGCACTGGGCCGGACGGCCGATCTGATGGTGGCGCTGCGCAGCCCGCGCATGCTGGGCATGGCGGCCATCACGGCGGGGCTGATCTCGGTCAACTGGGGTATCGATATCTGGTCGATCCAGACCGGGCACGCGCTTGAGGCGGCCTTGGGATGTTACATCAACCCGCTGTTTTAGATCTTTCTGGGTGCCGTGCTGATCAAGGAACGGCTTTTCCCCGCCCAGAAGCTGGCAATTGCGCTGGCGGCAGTGGCCGTGGGCTTCCTGACCTGGCAGGTCGGCAAAGTGCCGGTCGTCGCGCTGAGCCTCACGCTGACCTGGGGGTTTTACGCCAATTTCAAGAAAATGCTGCCCATCGGCCCCAATCAGGGCTTTGCGCTGGAGGTGATCCTGCTTTTGCCCTTCGCTCTGGCCTATGCGCTGTGGCAGGCCAGCCGGGGCGAGGCGGTGTTTCTCAATGCGACCTTGGCCGACACCCTTTTGCTCATCGGTTGCGGCCTGGTCACGGCGGTGCCCTTGATGATCTATGCCAACGGCGCAAAGCTCTTGCGGCTGTCGACCATCGGCATCATGCAATACATTGCTCCGACGATGATTTTTCTGACCACCGCGCTCTGGTTCGGCGAACCTTTCGACAGCGCGCGGCTGGTGGCCTTCCTGCTGATCTGGACCGGGCTCGCGATCTACACCACCTCGCTTGTCCGTCAGGCCCGCGCCTGAGCCCCTCTGAAGAAGGCGAGTCTTTTTCGCAACAGGCGGTGGCTAATCCCCGCCTGCCACCCCGTTCACGTTGACCCAGCCCGGCGCAACGCCAAGAATAAGCCACGATTTTGAAACGATTTCGGCCAAATCGCGCAACCCCGCGCCTGGCCCGAGGCGGATCAAAACTCGATACAGCGCCGAAAAAGAGCGCGAAAGTTGAGGTGGCGAATGGCGACAGTCGGCTATTATGACATGTCCTTGGGCCAGGGTGGCGCGTACCAGGTCAATGAACTGATCGGCAACGGCCATGTGGCGGTGAACATCACGGTCCCCGATGCCGCCCAGCTGGCCGGCATCGACATGCTTTATGTCACAAACCCCAGCAACTCCGGGTTTGGCGCCGAATACATGGCCAACCTTCCGGCAATCGGCGCTGCCGTGCAAAACGGCATGAACCTTGTGATCTTTGACCGCCATGTCACCAATGCCAACAACATCCTGCCGGGCGGCTTTTCGATTTCGGCGGTGCGCAACACCGCGTCGGGGGCGACCGACATCAACCTGGCCGCCGGGCTGACCAATTCAAGCCTCGACGGCGGCAATCTATCGTCGCATGGCTTTGTCACGCTTGCCTCGCTGCCGCCGGGGGCGGTGCCGCTCTTGACGCGGGCAAACCCCAGCCAGATCGTCGCCTTCACCTATCCCTATGGCTCTGGCACGGTGTTATATTCGACGATCCTGCTCGATTTCTATTCCAGCGCTACCTACACGAGCATCACCCCCGCCGAGGTTCTGGCGCTGATCAACAACACGATCAACGTGTTGTGCTTTGCCGCCGGAACCCGCATCGACACCACAAGCGGCGCGCGTGCAGTCGAAGAGTTGCGCCCTGGAGATATGGTGCGGGTGCTGGATGGCAGCTTTGCCCGGCTGCGCTGGATCGGCAAGACCGTGGTCAGCGCCAGCGACCTTGCCCGCACCCCCAATCTTGCGCCGGTGCGTCGCGGCGGGTGCGCTGGGTCACGGCCTGCCGCAGCGCGCGCTGCGGGTGTCGCGCCAGCATCGGATGCTGATCGCCTCGGGGCCACTCTTGAACCAGACCGGGGCCAAAGCCGGGCTTGTCGCGGCCTGCAAACTGGTGGGCCTGCCGGGGATCACGCCGGATGATCGCGCCGAAGGGCTGGTCTATTACCACCTGCTCTTTGACGCGCATCAGGCGATCTGGGCCGAAGGGGCACCGCCGGAGTCGCTCTTGATGGGGGCCATGGCCGACAGGTTCCTGACCCAAGATCAAAAGGCCGAGATCGCCGGGCTTTTCGCCAAGACCCCGGCCAGGACCCCTGCCCTTCCGGTTCTGACCGGCGCGGTGGCCAAGGCCGTGCTGGCCCGTCACCGGCAGAGTGGCCGCCCGCTTCTTGAACGCCTTGCGCTGCCTGCGCCCGGTTCAGCCAAGCGCGTAGCCAGCCCCCCGCACGGTGCGCAACGGATCATCTCCCCCCGTCGCCATCAGCGCCTTGCGCAGCCGCCCCACATGCACATCCACCGTCCGGCTTTCGACATAGATGTCGCGGCCCCAGACCCGGTCCAGAAGCTGCTCGCGCGTGAACACGCGGCCCGGGCGTTCCATTAGGCAGGACAGCAGGCGGAATTCAGTCGGGCCCAGCTTCAAAAGCGCGCCCGCCCGGGTGACGCGGTGGGTTTCGGGATCAAGCCGGATGTCTTGCCATTCCAGCACCTCTCCCGCAACCGCCGGGCGCACCCGGCGCAGATGCGCGCGCAGCCGCGCCATCAGTTCGGCCACCGAATAGGGCTTGATGATGTAATCATCCGCCCCCGTCTCAAGCCCGCGCACCTTGTCGACATCCTCGGATCGCGCCGACAGCATCAGGATCGGAATGCCCTTGGTTTCGGGCCGCGCCCGCAGGCGGCGGCAGACCTCAAGCCCCGAGACATGCGGCATCATCCAATCGAGCAGGATCAGATCGGGCAAGCCTTCGGCTACCCGCTCCATCGCCTCTTCGCCATCGCAGGCCGAGACCACGGCAAATCCCTCGGCCTCAAGGTTATAGCGCAAGATCTCGCGCTGGGCCGGTTCGTCCTCGACCAAAAGCACCACCGGCTTTGGTGCGGCCATCATCCCTGCCCCCCAAGGCCCGCGGCCCCCTGCACCGCATCAACCTTGGGACGCGGATCACCCGGCAGCGTTCCGGTGATCATGTAGATCACCTGTTCGGCGATGGTGGTGGCATGATCGCCCACGCGTTCGACATTCTTG
>VGDH01000080.1 GCA_016869835.1 Alphaproteobacteria bacterium | reverse complement strand
ATCTCCTCCGGCTTGTGCTTCTTCTGGGGCATTCCTTCATCCTCCAAATGGCTCAAAAACCATACCTCAGGGAGGACCACTTTTCAGGGGGCAGGCCAAGCGCCTGAAACAGTGGCGCTGGGCGAGACAATAGGTCAGAAAAGACAAAGGGCGCAAGGTTTTGTCCTTGCGCCCCTGTAATTGTGAACAGCCTTGCGACAAAGGGCCTTAGCGGCGGGGATCGTCGTCACCCTCGTCGTCGTCGGCGTCATTGTCGGGCAGGTTGAAGAAGCTGTCGGCATCCGAGAAATCGGCGGCCGAGCGTTTGTCATCGCCGCCATCCTCGCCAAAGACTTCGAAGCCCGATGGCAAGCGGGCCTCGGGCGCCATGCCCAGCGACTGTTCGGTCGACACCAGTTTGCGGCGTTCGTCGTCCGACATGACCGAGCCTTCGGCGGCCTTCTTGCGGGCGGCGGCCTGCACGGCGGCATCCAGTTCGGACTGCTTGCAAAGCCCAAGAGCGACTGGGTCGATCGGCTGGATGTTGTTGATGTTCCAATGCGTGCGTTCGCGGATGGCCTGAATGGTGGGCTTGGTGGTGCCCACCAGTTTGCCCACCGCGCCATCCGAGAGTTCGGGGTGGAATTTCACCAGCCACAGGATGGCCGCCGGGCGATCCTGCCGCTTGGACAGCGGCGTGTAGCGCGGGCCGCGACGCTTTTCTTCGCCCACGGCGGCGGCGTTGAACTTGAGCTTTAGCTTGTAAAGCGGGTCGGCCTGACCACGCTCGATCTCGAAGGGGTCAAGCTGGTTGTTGGCGACCGGGTCAAAGCCTTTGACGCCGGTTGCCACATCGCCATCGGCGATGCCCTGCACTTCCAATTCGTGCAGGCCGCAGAAATCGGCAACCTGCTTGAAGGTCAGCGTGGTGTTGTCCACCAGCCAAACCGCCGTGGCCTTGGCCATCAAAGGTTTCGACATCGGTCCATCCTCTTCGCTTGCGCCCGAATTCGCCGGGGCCTTTACAAATCTTTCCCGTGCCGGGAAAACGGCTGCGGCCGGGGCCGCGATCTCCTCGTTTTCGGGAAAGACTGGCAGGGATATAGGTGGTTTTCGGGTAAAGGAAAAGGGAAAATGCGTAACCTTGTGCTGTCGGCCGCGCTTGGACTTGCCCTTCCGTTCCTTGCCGCACCTGTGCGGGCCGATGGTGAGCAGGCCGGGGATTTCGATTACTATGTGCTGGCGCTGTCGTGGTCGGCCAACTGGTGCGCGCGGGAGGGCGATGACCGGGGCGATCCGCAATGCGATCCGGGGCGCGGGATCACCTGGGTCGCGCATGGGCTTTGGCCGCAGTATGAGCGCGGCTGGCCGGCCTTTTGTCGCACGGTCGGGCGCGACCCGTCGCGTGGCCAGACGGCGGCGGTGGCCGATGTGTTCGGCGGGGCGGGATCGGCGTTTTACCAGTGGAAAAAGCATGGCCGCTGTTTGGGCCTGTCGGCCGAGGACTATTACACCACCGCCCGCGCAGCGCTTGACGCGATCACCCTTCCGCTGGTGTTTGCCGGGCTGCGCAAGGACGTGCGGCTGCCGGCCCTTGTCGTTGAAGAAGCCTTTCTTGAGGCCAACCCCGGCCTTCGGCGCGACCAGATCACCATCACCTGCGCCGATGGGATGATCCAGGAGGCGCGAATCTGCCTGACCAAAGAGCTGACGCCGCGCCGCTGTGGCGAGGATGTGATCCGCGATTGCCGGATGCGCGATGCGGTGATGGAAGCGGTGCGCTGATCGCCTTGGCGCGTCACTTGTATTCGATCAACCCGCGCCGCTGCCCGCGCAATCGACTGGCATAGAAGCCCAGGGCGCCCCGCGCCTCGGCGAACTGGCCGATCACGCTGAACAGGCCCTAGGCCCAGCCGCCGCGCTGCGCCAGACGGATCACCTGTGCCGGGTAGGCCAGGGCCAGAAGCCAGTCCGCCGGGTGCCAGAGGCCCAGCAGGACGATGGCCATGGGCAGGCCCGACCCCCAGATCAGCGCGCGGCGGGTTTCCAGGCCCCAATGGTCAAACCCGTGCCGCGCGCAGCCTTCGGCAAAGGCATGGCCCGCCCGGACCGCGCGCCGCCACCACTGGGAAAACCGAGTCATGGCGGCGTCATGCAGCGTCATCTCGGCGTCGATGCGCCAGATCTCGCCGCCCTTGGCGCGAAGACGCAGGCAAAGGTCGGGTTCTTCTCCGGCGATCAGGCCAGGATCGTAGCCGCCCACCGCCTGCACCGCCGCATAGCGCATCAGCGCATCCCCGCCACAGGCGCGGGCCGGGCCGATGGGCGTGTCCCATTCACGGTCGGCCAAAGCGTTGTAGACCGAGGCTTGGGCAAAACGCTCGCGTCGGCGGCCGCAGACCACCACGGCGGCGGGATGGGCGGCAAAAGCGGCAAGGGCGGCGCTGATCCAGCCGGGTTGCAGCGCGCAATCGCCGTCGACCATCTGGACAAAGTCCGGCGGATCGCTGGCCAGATGCGAAAGCCCCGCATTGCGCGCCCGCGCGGCGGTAAAGGGCTGCGCCATGTCCAGCGCCACCACCTCGGCCCCGGCGGCTGTGGCCGCGGCCACCGATCCGTCGGTTGACCCCGAATCGACATAGACCAGCCGCCGCACGCGCCCCTGAAGCGCGGCAAGACAGGCCAGAAGCCGCGCGCCTTCGTTGCGGCCGATCGCCCTGCCGCAAGGCGGGCCGCATCTGGTGGCCATTGGCCGGTTCTCGGCGCAAAAGGGCTTTGGCCTGTTGATCGAGGCGAAGGCAATTGCCGCCCCCGCCCTGCCAAACTTGCACCTGACGCTGGTGGGCGACGGCGAGTTGCGGCGTCAGATCAAGGGGTTGATTGACAAATACGGGCTTGGCCCCCGCATCACCCTGACCGGCTGGCAGGATGAGGCTGGGGTGCGGGCCGCGCTGGATGCGGCGCAGGCGCTGATCCTTTCCTCGTTTGCCGAAGGGTTGCGGATGGTCTTGATGGAGGCCATGGCCAATGGCCGGCCGGTGATTGCCACCGCCATCGCCAGGGTGCCGGAACTGGTCAACCGCTATGCGGGCTGGACGGTTCCGGCGGGCGATGCCATGGCGTTGGCCACGGTCATTCATGCCCTGTCGCAGATGCCGCCCGCGCGTCTGGCTGAAATGGGTCGCGCCGCCCGCCTCCGGGTGCTGGAACGCCACGACATCTACCATCAGGCCAGCGCGCTTGCCGCCCATTTCCGCGAGGCCGCTGGATGAGCGAGATCGCCCTTGTTTGCGCCAGCTATTCCGAGACGATCCTAGCGGCCAATCTTGGCCGCTCGCCGCTTTTGGACAGCCTGCCCCTGCATGTCGAACGCGACGCCCCCTCGGCCGCAATTGCCTATAACCGCGCTTTGGATGCCACCTTGGCCCCGGTTGTGGTCTTTGCCCATCACGATGTCTATCTCCCCGCCGGATGGGAGCGACTGCTGGCCGCCCGGCTGGCCGAATTGCCGCCCGATTGGGCGGTGTTTGGCAGCTTTGGCATCGGTCTTGATGGCGCGCCGGTCGGTCCGGTCTGGTCGTCGTCCTTGGGCATGATCGTGGGGCGCGTGCCCATTGCCCCGGTGCCGGTGCAATCTTTTGACGAATTGCTGATCGTGTTGCGCCGCGCCTCGGGCCTGCGTTTTGATGAGGGGCTGCCGGGCTGGCACATGTATGGCACCGATATCGCCCAGACCCCCCGCGCGGCGGGGTTGGGGGCCTATGCCGGGGCGCTGCCCTGCATCCACAATGACCGCTATCATGGCGCACTGGGCGCCGATTTCGATGCCGCCTATCGCTTCATGCAGCGCAAATGGGCGGGCGCACTGCCGTTGCGCACGCCGATCACCAAGATCAGCCGATCCGGCCTGCATCTGATGCGCGACCATTGGCGCAACCGCCGCTCTGCCGGGCTGCGCGCGGCGATGGCGGTCGGCACCGACCATTCGGTCGAAGCGCTGGCCGCGCGCTGCGGCTGGTCACATCTCGGCCCTTAAGGTTTCGGCCACGGCATCGGCCAGCACGGCATGGGTGCCGGGCTCAAGATGCACGCCGTCCCGCGGGCTGACGGCAATCACCTGCCCGGCATCCAGAAAAGCCACCCCGCGCGCCACAGCCAGCGCCTTGTAAAGCGGCGGCAACTCCAGCGACCGTGCGCGCGCGCCAAAGAACTGGTCGGCCAGCGGCCCCTGTTCCAGCACCGGCGGCGGGCAGATCAACAGCACGCGAAAGCCGCCGTGACGCGCCTGCATCTCGGCCGATTGGGCAATGTCGAGAAGGGCGGCAATGCCGCCCGTCACCTGCGCGGCGCTGGCCCCAAATCGGGCCTTCACATCATTGGTGCCCAACATGATCACCAGCCAGTCGATCGGCCCATGGCTGGCCAGCGCAATCTTCAACCCCTCGCAGCCATCCATATGGGCGCCCATCACCGGGTCGGGAAAATGCGCGGTGCGACCGGGCAGGCCCTCTTCAACCACATCGCACGCCAGGGCCTGCGCCAGGCGGCGGGGCCAGCGCGTGGTGGCGTCAAAGCGGGCATAGTCCCCCGCCGCCCGCATCGGCGGTGTACCATGGGTGTTGCTGTCGCCAAAACACAGGATCAGGGTCATTCGGGCCTCCAGGGGTTTGCGCAGGCTAAGCGGCTCTGAGCCCAAGGTAAAGCGCCTGCGCGGTGTTGATCCTGTGGTGGCAAAGCATGGGCGACCCCTTCAAATCTCTCGCCAAGCGGCGCATATAGGACGGAAGAGACTTCCCGAGAGGACGGACATGTTCGGCACCCCTGATCCCCAAGCGACCGTTGATCTGATCAAGGACGGTTCGGAGCAAAGCTTCATGCAAGACGTGATCGAACCGTCGCGCACGGTTCCGGTGATCGTGGATTTCTGGGCGCCCTGGTGCGGGCCGTGCAAGACGCTTGGCCCGGCGCTGGAGGCCGCGGTGACTGCGGCCAAGGGCGCGGTGCGCATGGTCAAGATCAATGTCGATGAGAACCAGATGCTGGCAGGGCAGCTGCGGATCCAGTCGATTCCCACGGTTTATGCCTTTTTCAATGGCCAGCCGGTTGACGGGTTTCAAGGCGCGATCCCGGGCTCGGAGATCAAGAAATTCATCGAAGGTCTGGCCAAGTTGAGCGGTGGCAGCACTGATGGCGGGCTGGCCGATGCGCTGGCAGCGGCCGAAGAGATGCTGGCTGAGGGGGCGGCGGCCGATGCGGCCGAGACCTTTGCCGCCATTCTCGAGGAAGATCCGGCGCAGGCTGCTGCCTATGGCGGGCTGATCCGCGCCCATCTGGCGCTGGGCAATCTGGACGAGGCCGAAAGGCTTTTGGCCGATGCCCCGGCCGAGCTGGCCAAGTCGAAAGAGGTCGAGGCCGCCCGCGCCCAGATTGAGCTTGCCCGTCAGGCCGCCAAGGCCGGCCCGCTGGACGAGCTGCGCGCGGCGCTGGCCAAGGATCCTACCAACCGTCAGGTGATGTTCGATCTGGCCACGGCGCTGCATGCCTCAGGCGATGTCGAGGGGGCGGTGAATACGCTTCTGGACCTGTTCAAGCTAGATCGGGAATGGAACGACGGGGCCGCCCGCACCCAGCTTTTCACGATTTTCGACGCGCTGAAGCCGCAGGATCCGGTGGTTCTGACTGGGCGTCGCCGCCTGTCGTCGATGATCTTTGCCTAAGGCAAAACAGCACTATGTTATGGGCATGACCAGAACCGTTGACCTGCCCGAGATCATTCCGCTGTTTCCTCTGCCCGGTGCGCTTTTGCTGCCCCGGGCGCGCCTGCCGCTGCATATCTTCGAACCCCGCTATCTGGCGATGCTGGAAGATTGCCTGAAAACGCCGTCGCGGCTGATCGGGATGATCCAGCTGCGCGAGGCGCCGGGGGGCGAGAAGCGGCTTTGTACCATCGGGTGCGCGGGCCGGGTGACGGCCTTTTCAGAGACCGAGGACGGGCGCTACATGATCACGCTGTCCGGGATCAGCCGGTTCCGGCTGCGCGAAGAGGTGCAGGGCTTTACCACCTTTCGCCGCGCCGAGGTGGATTGGTCGGCCTTTGCCCGCGACACCGGCCCGGCCGAGGATGATCCGGCCCTCGATCGCCCGGCACTTCTGGAACGGCTGTCGCGTTATTTCACCCATCAGCGGCTGGGCACCGATTGGGACAGTCTGAAAGAGGCCGAGCCCGAGCTTCTGGTCAATGCGCTGTCGATGCTCTTGCCCTTTTCGCCCGAGGACAAGCAGGCGCTTCTGGAAGCGCCTTCGCTGGTGACACGGCGCGAAACGCTGGTGACGCTTTTGGAATTTGCGCTGCGGTCGGGCAATGGCGATGAGGTCCTGCAATGACCGAAACCGAGACGGACCGCCGCATGCTTGAGGCGCTGGTCTGCCCGCTGACGCAGGCGGTCTTGAGCTATGATGCCGAGCGGCAGGAGCTGGTGTCGAAGGCGGCCCATCTGGCCTATCCGATCCGCGATGGCATCCCGGTGATGCTGGTCTCGGAGGCGCGCAAGATCGACTGACCCTCCTCGTCGTCGGCCTGGTGCGCGTCGGGTGGGTCGTGCGGCCCGGGGGGTTGCCAGCCCGGCCTTTGCGACCACATCGGTCTTGTTGAACCGATGAGGAGACTTTCATGGCTGGCAAAGGGCATCTTGATTTCAGGGCAAGCGCGTGGATCGCCGACTACAAGGGGGATGCCAGCGAGGCCGAATGGCCCGCGCTGCGCCGCATCGCCGTTGAGCAGTTCAGGGCAGATCTGCGCATCGCGGACATGCACGAGGAAAAGCGCCAGTTCGCCCAGGCCTGTCTTGAGCTCTTGGCCGCAGATTGACGCGACCCCCGACGAGGGGCGCAGCCCAACGAGGAGGGGGGGTCAGATTGCCCGGCCGGTCAAGAGGCGTGGCACCTCGCCTTGCAGGCCCGCGGCCTGCCGCATGAAGCGCCGCCGCAGGCCGGGCAGGGCGTTCACAAGGCCAAGACCCAGATCCCGCCCGGCGCGCAAGATCGGATTGTCGTTTGAAAACAGCCGATTGACGCTGTCCATACCAAGGGCCAGCGTCGTGCTGTCGAACCGGCGCCAGCGCTCATACCGTTCAAGCACATCGACCGCGCCGACGTCCTCACCCCGCCGGGCGGCCAGGATCAGCACCTCGGCCAGGGCGCCCACGTCGCGAAAACCCAGGTTCAGCCCCTGACCGGCAATCGGATGCACGCCATGCGCCGCATCGCCCACCAGCGCAAGCCGCGGTTTGACGAAGGCATCGGCAAGGGTCAGCGACAGCGGATAGGTGAACCGTGCGCCGGCAAGCGTGATCTCGCCCAGAAAATCGCCAAAGCGTGGGCGCAGGGCCGCCAGATAGCCCGCATCATCCAGCGCCTGGATTTCGGCCGCGACGGCGTCTGTCTCGCTCCAGACGATCGAGGCGTGATGCCCGCCGGGCAGGGGCAGAATGGCCAAAGGCCCCGAAGGCATGAAGAACTGATGCGCGATGCCTTGATGGTCATGCTCATGCTGGACGGCGGTGACAAGGGCGGTCTGCCCATAGCCCCAGCCCTGACGCCGGATCCCGGCCCGCTCGGCTGTGCCCGAGCTGCGACCATCGCAGCCCACCAGAACCCGGCCACGCAGCACCCGGCCCGAGGCAAGGCGCACCGTCGCCCCTTGTGCGTCGATCTCTTGCGCCACCACGCTTTCGCCGGATATCAGCGCAAGCCCCGGCGTTTCGGCCATGGCGGCAAGGAAGGCTGCGTAAAGCCGCCGGTCTTCGACCATGAAGCCCATGGGCCCCTCTTCCAGCTCGGCTGCGTCGAAGGTCAGGAAAAACGGTGCCGGGCCCTGGCCGGCGCGGCCATCGCTGGCCTTGATCTGCAGGATTGGCTGCACCTCTGCCGCAAGCCGGGGCCAGACGCCGATTGCCGACAATAGCCGTTTGGAGGCAATCGCCAGCGCATAGGCGCGGCCGTCAAACCCGGTTTCGGCGCGGGCCGGGGCGGGGCGGGCGTCAATCACCGTCACCCGCAGGCCGCCTTGGGCCAAGGCCAACCCCAGGGCCGGGCCATTCAGCCCGCCCCCCACGATCAGGATATCCGCATCATGTTCCATGCCCCCCAATATGGCCTTGCACGCGCGATTGTCCATGCGCCGCCTTGCCGCTAGCGTGGGCCATAAACGGAGGCACCGATGTCGAAAACCTGGACCAACATGACTGCAGCCGAGTTGGGGCGCGCCATCGACAAAGGCACCATCAACCCGGTGGAACTGTGCGAGTTCTTTCTTGACAAGATCGCGGGCCATCCGTTGTCGCCGCGCATCTATGCGCGCACCACCCCGGTGCGGGCGCGGGGCGAGGCGATGGGGGCGGCCAGCCGCGCCAAGACCGGCCAGCGCAAGGGGTTGCTTGACGGGGTGCCGATCAGCTGGAAGGACCTGTTCGACACCGTGGGCGTGGAGACCGAGGCGGGCTCGGCGCTGCTCAAGGGGCGGGTGCCGCAGGCCGATGCCGCCGTCCTGACGTCGGCCACCCGAGAGGGGCTGGTCTGTCTGGGCAAGACCCATATGTCAGAGCTGGCCTTTTCGGGGCTGGGGCTGAACCCGGTGACGGCCACAAGCCCCTGTATCAATGATGAAAAGGCGGTCTCGGGCGGGTCGTCCTCGGGGGCGGCGGCCTCGGTCGCCTTTGGCCTTGCCCCGTCGGCGATCGGGTCGGACACCGGCGGGTCGGTGCGAATTCCGGCGGCCTGGAATGACCTCGTGGGTCTGAAAACCACGGCGGGCCGTTTGCCTCTGACCGGGGTCGTGCCGCTGTGCGAGACCTTCGACACCGTCGGCCCCCTTGCCCATTCGGTCGAGGATTGCGCCCATCTTCTGGCCGCGATGGAAAACCGCCGCGCCCCGGATCTGGACGGCACAAGCCTGTCGGGGGCCCGGCTGATGGTGCTGGAGAGCGTTGCGCTTGACGATCTGCGCGACCGCCCGGCGCGTGGGTTTGACGATGCGCTGGCGCGGCTGGCGCGGGCGGGGGCGCAGATCTCGCGCGGGGGGCTGCCGGAATTGGCTGAGGCGATGAGCCTGACCACGATCCTTGTCACTGCCGAAGCCTATGGCATCTGGGGCCCAACGGTGGAAACCGCACCGGAAAAGATGTTCCCGCGGATTCTGGAGCGCGTGCGTTCGGGCGCTGATATCAAGGCGGCCGACTATGTCGCGGCCTGGCGGCGGTTGCGGGTGGTACGTGCGCTTTGGGCCGATCTGACCGCCGGTTATGACGCGGTGATCTTACCCACCTCGGCGATCCTGCCACCCGATGCCCAGCGGCTGATGACCGATTTCGACTATTATGTCGGCGAGAATATCCTGTCCCTGCGTAATACCCGGATCGGCAATCTGATGGGGCTTTGCGCGCTGACCCTGCCGACAGCAGAACCTTCTTGCGGCATCAGCTTTATGGCCGGGCCGATGCAGGAGGATCGGCTGTTGCGGTTGGGCATGGCGGCAGAACGCGCGCTGGCCTGAGGCTTGCGGGCAGGGGCGGGCTGCCGCCCTGCCGCAAAACGGGACGAAAAAGCAACAGCTTGTGGCCTGCGCGACCGAAAACCACAGGGTTTTTCTGGACCGGGGCGGGCTTGCTCGCTAATCTTGCTGCAAACGGGGCGACATGACCCCGAAGATTGAGGCACGAATGGCGTTTCCTGAGCGGTTTTCGAACCTGCCGGATTATGCGTTTCCGCGTCTGCGGAAGCTTCTGGACGCGTATGCCCCCGGCGGCGAACCCATTGCCATGACCATCGGCGAGCCGCGCCATCCGATGCCCGATTTCGTAGGTCCCATTCTGGCTGCGCATCTGGCGGGCTTTGGCGTTTATCCGCCGAATGACGGTACGCCCGAACTGCTTGCGGCCATTACCGGCTGGATCGGACGGCGCTATGGCGCGCGGCTGAGCGCAGATCAGGTGATGGTGCTGAACGGCACGCGCGAGGGGTTGTTCAACGCCTGCATCGCCCTCTGCCCGGAAAAGAAGGGCGGCAAGACGCCGGTCGTGCTCATGCCGAACCCCTTCTATCAGGTCTATGCCGTGGCCGCGCTGACCGTGGGGGCGGAACCGGTTTATGTTCCGGCCACGGCCGCAGGCGGCTTTCTGCCCGATTATGCCAGCCTGCCGCCCGAGGTTCTGGACCGGGTGGCGGTGGCCTATATCTGTTCGCCCGCCAATCCGCAGGGCGCAGTGGCGGGCCGTGCCTATTGGCGCGATCTTCTGGCCCTGGCCGAGAAACATGATTTCGTGATCTTTGCCGACGAATGTTATTCGGAAGTCTGGCGCACCGCCCCGCCGCCCGGCGCGCTTGAAGTCGCGGCCGAGGTCGGGGCCAACCCCGAGCGGGTGTTCAGCTTTCATTCGCTGTCGAAACGGTCGAACCTTCCGGGCCTGCGGTCGGGTTTTGTTGCTGGTGGCGTGCAGGGCATTGCGCAGATGCGCAAGCTGCGCAGCTTTGCCGGCGCGCCCTTGCCCCTGCCGATCCAGCGCGTCAGCGAGGCGGCCTGGGCCGATGAGGCCCATGTGACGGAAAACCGGGCGCTCTATCAGGAAAAGTTCCGCGCGGTGGATCAGATTTTCAGCGGCTTGCAGGGTTTTCAATGCCCCGAAGGCGGGTTCTTCCTGTGGCTGCCGGTAGACGACGGCGAGGCGGCGGCCTTGAAGCTTTGGCGTGAAACAGGGGTGCGGGTCTTGCCCGGTGCCTACCTGTCGCGGGACGCTGGCGGGGACAACCCCGGCAAGAGATACATCCGGGTCGCCCTTGTGGCCCCAAAAGAAGAAATGCAGCGCAGGCTGACCCAGCTTCGCGACTGTCTTTATGGGTGAGGCGTAAGACATGGCATCCTATCAGATCAGGCAGCGCGATCCGCTTTTGGACCAGGGCACGCAGGCCATGCTGGAGCGCCGCTCGCGCGAGTTGTTCGGGCTGGCGCTGATTGGGCTGGGTCTGGCCTTTGCGGTGATGTTCTGGACCTACTCGCCGCAGGATCCGGGTCGGATGGTGGCCTCGGACAAGCCGATTTCCAATGCGCTGGGCGCTTTTGGCGCGGCTGTGGCCTCGACGCTGGTCATCATTGTGGGCAAGGGGGTCTGGACCGTTCCGATGATCCTGATCGCCTGGGGCGCGCGTTTTGTCAGCCATCGCGGGGCCGAGCGGGTGCTGGGGCGTATGGTCTTTGCCGTGATCGCGGTGGCCGTTGCCTCGGTCCATGCCGCGACGCTGGTTCCGGGGGCGGAATGGACCCATGCCTTTGGGCTGGGGGGGCTTTTCGGCGATACGGTGGTGGGCGCGGCCTTGGGGATGATCCCGGCGGGCGCGGGTTTCGGGCTTAAGCTTCTATCACTGGCGACGGGGGCGGTGCTGGTGGTGCTGACCGCCTTTGTCATGGGCTTCAACATCTCGGAACTGCGGGCCATGGCCGCATTTCTGGTGAGAAGCCTTGTGCTGACCTACTCCGGCCTACTGGGCGCTGCGGGCAAAGGGGCTCAGGGCACGGCCCGTGCCGCAGCCGCCTTTCAAGACCGTCGCCGCATGTCGGCCACGGGCCCGGCCATGGCTGCGGCCGCCCCGCGCGACATGATGCGCCATGCGGCCGCCGAAGCCGCGCCGCCCGCCTTTGGCAAACCGGCCGGGCTGCGGGCCGATGCGCGCTATCGCGAACCGCTGGCCAAAGCGCCGCAATATGCGCCGAC
Organism: Alphaproteobacteria bacterium; assembly: GCA_016869835.1. Taxonomy (GTDB): domain Bacteria; phylum Pseudomonadota; class Alphaproteobacteria; order Rhodobacterales; family Rhodobacteraceae; genus Tabrizicola_A. The sequence continues at coordinate 2,374 of VGDH01000080.1, read as the reverse complement.
GCGTGAAAAGGTCGGGCTTCTGGCGCGCATGCCCACGCTCTTGCGCCGCGTGGTCGAGCCAGAGCCCGAACTGGTGGAACCGGTGCTGGCCGAGGGGCTGGATCTGGATGAAATGCCCGATGGTGACCGCATCAAGGCGCGCATCTCCAGCGTGATCCGCGCCCGCACCCGCGCGCCGGAAGAAACGCTCTCGCCGATTGCCGCTGCCATCCAGCGCCGCGAACCGGGTCTGAGCCGCCCGCGCGGGCCCGAGCCGCTGATCGCCAATACCCGGCCCCTGGCCGCCCCGGGCCTGTGGGCCGAACCGCCAGTTCTGAGAGCCGCCGCTTTGGGCGCCGCCGCGCCGGGCAAGGCTGCCGCAATGCCGCCGCAGCCGCCGGTGACCAATGCCTTTGCCCAAGACGCCTTTCATGCGGGCGATCAGCAAGACCAGGACGACGCGCTTTTCGAGGCGGATCTGGACTCGCAGGGCGATGCAGATGCAGATGCCGGTGACGACATCGCCCCGCAGCGTGTGATGCCAGTGACACTGGACCGCCGCCCGGTGGTGCAGCATGTGGCCAAAAAGCCGGTCGCTCCCTCGAGCCGCGCCATGGCCGAGGCGCAGCCGCGCCTGCGGTTCGGAGACACCGCCCCGGCCTATGAGCTTCCGCCGCTGTCCTTGCTGACCAATCCGACTTCGATCCAGCGCCACACGCTTTCAGATGAATCGCTGGAAGAAAACGCGCGGATGCTGGAAACCGTGCTGGATGATTACGGCGTAAAGGGCGAGATCGTCTCGGTCCGCCCCGGCCCGGTGGTCACCATGTATGAGCTGGAACCGGCGCCGGGCCTGAAGGCCAGCCGGGTGATCGGTCTGGCCGATGACATTGCCCGGTCGATGTCGGCCCTGTCGGCGCGCGTCTCGACCGTGCCGGGTCGCACGGTGATTGGCATCGAACTGCCCAATGTGCACCGCGAAAAGGTGGTGCTGCGCGAGATCCTTTCGGCGCGCGACTTTGGCGACAGCAACCTGCGTCTGCCGCTTGCGCTTGGCAAGGATATCGGCGGCGATCCGATTGTGGCCAACCTTGCCAAGATGCCCCACCTTCTGATTGCCGGGACCACCGGTTCGGGCAAGTCAGTGGCGATCAACACGATGATCCTGAGCCTGCTTTACAAGCTGACGCCCGAGGAATGCCGCCTGATCATGATCGACCCGAAGATGCTGGAACTGTCGGTTTATGACGGCATTCCGCATCTTTTGTCGCCCGTTGTGACCGATCCGAAAAAGGCCGTCGTCGCCCTGAAATGGGTCGTGGGCGAGATGGAAGAGCGCTATCGCAAGATGTCCAAGATGGGCGTGCGCAATATCGAAGGCTACAATGGCCGCGTGAAAGAGGCGCTTGCCAAGGGCGAGATGTTCAAGCGCACCATTCAGACCGGGTTTGACGAAGAAACCGGCGATCCGGTGTTTGAAACTGAAGAATTTGCGCCGGTGTCGCTGCCGTATATCGTTGTGATCGTTGACGAAATGGCCGACCTGATGATGGTGGCGGGCAAAGAGATTGAAGCCTGCATCCAGCGTCTGGCGCAGATGGCCCGGGCATCGGGCATCCACCTGATCATGGCCACGCAGCGCCCTTCGGTGGACGTCATCACCGGCACGATCAAGGCGAACTTCCCCACCCGGATTTCCTTCCAGGTGACGTCAAAGATTGACAGCCGCACCATTCTGGGTGAACAGGGGGCCGAGCAGCTTTTGGGCATGGGCGACATGCTGTATATGGCGGGTGGCGGGCGGATTTCCCGTATTCACGGCCCGTTCGTGTCGGATGAAGAGGTTGAAGAGGTGGTGAACCACCTGAAATCCTTCGGCCCGCCCAGCTATATGTCGGGCGTTGTCGAAGGTCCCGAAGATGACAAGGCCGATGACATTGACATGGTGCTGGGTCTGGGCGGCGGTGACGCCTCGGACGATGCGCTTTATGATCAGGCGGTGGCAATTGTCGCCAAGGAGCGCAAGTGTTCGACCAGCTATATCCAGCGCAAACTGGGCATCGGCTATAACAAGGCCGCGCGTCTCGTGGAGCAGATGGAGGAAGAAGGCGTGGTCACGCCCGCGAACCACGTCGGCAAACGCGAAATTCTGGTGCCAGAGCGGTGACGTAGATGAGCCTTGGTGTTGACACTAATGAGCACGATGTTAATGCCAGCGAACATTAACGAGCGGTGAACGTTTCCGTGCTACGTTTAGGAAGAAATGACTTGGAGGCGAGTCGATGTCGTGCTCTACGGTCAGGACCTATAAATCTGCTTGAGCGAGGGCTCGCGGCGTGATTCATACTCCCAAAGTGGGGAGGGATCATGAGCGATTTGTACTGGCTGTCCGAGG
>VGDH01000079.1 GCA_016869835.1 Alphaproteobacteria bacterium | reverse complement strand
GGCGCAAGCCGAGACGCCAAAGCCCTTGAACTTTTCTTCCGACGGCAGGCCCAGCCACTTGGCCTGCGCGCCGGTGGCCAGGATCACCGCATCGGCGGTATAGGTGGTGCCGCTGTCGGCTTTTGCAGTGAAGGGACGGTGTTGCAGATCAAGGCTGGTGATGTAGTCCGAGATCACCTCGGCCCCCATCGCCTCAGCATGGGCCTGCATGTTCACCATCAGCTCAGGGCCCTGGATATGCGTGGCGCCGGGCCAGTTTTCCACCTCGGTGGTGATGGTCAACTGGCCACCGGGTTGCAGCCCCTGCACCAGAACCGGGTTCAGCATGGCGCGGGCGGCATAGACGGCGGCGGTATAGCCCGCCGGGCCCGAGCCGATGATCAGAACGCGCGTATGCTTGGTATTGGCCATGATGTCCCCCGGAATCTTGCTTGCCCCCATATAGGCCCGCTGCGCGGCACGCGAAACCCCTTGGCGTCTGGGCAGCATGGCGAAAAATTGCGCAGGTGCGAAACATTATTGCGCATGGTGGCCCTTGCGCCTAATAAGCAGTCCAAAAGGGAGATACTGATGGCCGCCTCGAAGCTGGACCCGATCGACCGCCGCATCCTTGCCGAATTGCAGGCCGATGGGCGCATGACCAACGTCGAACTGGCCAGCCGGGTGGGCATCTCGGCCCCGCCTTGCCTGCGGCGGGTGCGCACGCTTGAGGAAGAGGGGTTCATCAAGGGCTATCATGCCGATGTGAATGCCCGCGAGCTGGGCTTTGAAGTGGCGGTCTTTGCCATGGTCCGGCTGTCCAGCCAGGCCGAGGCCGATCTTTCGGCCTTTGAGGCCCGCTGCCGCGCCTGGCCCTTGGTGCGCGAGTGCCACATGCTGAACGGCGAGATCGACTTCATCCTGAAATGCGTCTCGCCCGACCTGTCCTCGTTCCAGAACTTCCTGACCGAAGAGCTGTTGAAGGCCGACAATGTCGCTAATGTAAAGACAAGCCTTGTGATCCGCTGCGCCAAGGATGAGCCGGGCCTGCCCTTTGACGTGCTTGAGGCGCGGCTGGCGAAAAACGCCTGAGACGCGTCTCGTCGAGCATTGCATGCACTCCTCGACCGCCGGTGGATAATGCGGCTTTAACCGTGCCCGCAGGGCGCGCGGCAGGGCTGGCCCGACTTTGGCCAAAAACGCGCAAGCCCAAAAGCACTCAGGCCGCCCCGTGATGGTGCCAGAGGAGCACCGGGGCGGCCTTGACCGTGCGCGTTTTGGGATGGCCCGTTCGGGCCGATCCGGTGCGATGGGGGGTGCCTTCAGGTCTCACCGCGCCGCCACCGCCGTTTTCACAGAGGGACATCTGTGAGGCAGCAGATGGCGCAATCGGGACCTCCTGTCAAAATTTATCCTTAATTGGGTAGGCTTGCACCCCGATCTTCATGTCAGAGGGCGGATTGTCATTCGCGGCGAAAACAATGTGCCCCGGTTGGCTGCCCGATCTGATTCGCCAAGGGGCGTCGCCGGTCAGGATGGCGGGTGTCGGGCAAAGAAAAAGGGCCGGGGGTTGCCCCCTCGGCCCTGAATGGTGTGGGGGATGGCGGTTCAGCGCGCGGCTTGGGTGCGCGGTGCGGGCTTTTCGGCCGGTTTCATCGCGGACGGACGGTGGCGAGTACCGCGCGCCCAGGGCAGGGTGACCTGCACCTCGTTCGAGGCGGCGATCACGGATTTCATCCAGCGGCGGTCTTTCTTCATGGTCTTGCTCCAGATCTTCGGGCGTCGGCTGTGATCCGACCTTGACGCCAGTCTTGCCAATCTTTGCGGCAGGGATTTGGCCTGACCAAAGGCAGATCCAGATTTTTCAGGCCGGCAAGACGGGCAATTGTGGCAAAGCCCGCCGATCCGGACAGGTGGCATTTTCCTGAAGAAAACCGGGGCTTCGGAAACAATCCCTACGCATTGTTTCCAATCATGTGGCAATCCTCGGGCAATCCTGCCGCAGTCTTGCCCCGATCACAGCCGGATGACCGAGATCTGCCGCCCGTAATCAGCCTCGCCCGCATGGGTGGTTCGGCGGTAGGAATAGAATCGCGCCGGGTCGCGATAGGTGCATTGGCGCGTCCATTCGGCATGGCCCACCCCGGCCTCGCGCAGACGCCACAGGCCATAGGAGGGCAGATCGAACAGATAGCGGTCGCCGTTGCCGTTGACAAAGAAGCGCCGGGCCTCGGGGGCGTCATTGGTGAAGCTTTCAAAGAACTCCTGACCCACCTCATAGGCGGTCTGGCTGATGCAGGGGCCGATCACGGCGCTGATCTGCCCACGCCGGGCGCCAAGCGCCTCCATGGCGTCAACCGTTGCTTCCAAGACCCCGCCCTGCGCACCCTTCCAGCCGGCATGGGCCGCCCCGATCACCCCGGCCCTGGCATCGGCGTAAAGCACCGGCTGGCAATCGGCGGTCAGCACCGCAAGCGCAAGGCCCGGTGTGGCGGTGACCATGGCATCGGCGCGCGGCTTTTGGTCAAATGCGGCGGTGACCGTCACCACATCGGGGGAATGAACCTGATGCACGCTGACCAGTGCCGCCACATCCAGCCCCAGCGCCTCGGCCACCCGGGCGCGGTTGATCGCCACGATATCGGCCTGATCGCTGCTGCCGGTGCCGCAGTTCAGCCCGGCAAAGATGCCCGAGGAAGCACCGCCCTTGCGGGTGAAAAAGCCGTGACGGGGCGCAAGGGCATCGGAGGTAATGAGTTCCAGCATCGGCCTCTTTCGGGCATTCAGTCAAAACCGGGCGGCGGCGGGGCCGAGGGGCCATGAAGGGCCAGCACCTTGAACAGCGAACCCATTTCGGCCTCGCTGGTCAAGCGGTGATGCGCGGCGCGGTGATTTTCCAGCGCCCTGCCGGTCAGGGATTGCGCCAGCCGCGCCGCCCGTGCCGCGATTCCAAGCGCGCCCAGAAACGCGCCTTGGGTGGTATAGCGGTGATGCGGCCAACCCAGCGCCAGCGCCTCGAAATCGACATGGGCGGTCAGATCGGCGCGGCCCGGTTCGGCCAGAGGGTCGGTGAAAGCATGGGATTTCAGCGCCTGTAGCGTGTCCCCCTTTGATCGCCAGCCGCCGTAATCGACAATCAGCGCCAGCCCGCCATGGCGGGCAAGCCGGGCGGTGATGGCATCCTTGTAGGGCTGCGCGGCCAGGCAGGTCTCGACCACGCTTCCCGGCCCATCGGCGGCAAAGCGCGGATCGGGGGCGGAAGGGGTGGGGTCGGGTGACAGGCCAAAGGCGAGGCTGTCGCCCTGCAGGCCGATGCGCCGCTCATGCCAAAGCCCGGCGCGGTTTTCGTATTGGTGAATGGGCAGGGCGTCGAAGAACTCGTTTGCGACCAGAAACAGCGGCTGGTCGGGAAGGGCTTCGATCCTTTCAACCCAAGCTGGGCGATAGCCCCGCAGTGTTTCGCTCTGCAGGGCGCGCAACGCGGGTGCGCCTTCGTGGAGCCGGATCTGTAGGGCGGCATGAAAGCCCGGCACGGCGCGGGTGGCGCGCAGGATATCGGCCATCAGCGTGCCGCGACCGGGGCCAAGCTCGGCCAGGGTGAAGGGCGCGGGTGCGCCCTGATCCAGCCAGCTTTGCGCCAGGCACAGGCCGATCAGCTCGCCGAACATCTGGCTGATTTCGGGGGACGTGGTGAAATCGCCCGCGGCACCAAAGGGCGTTTGGGTGGTATAATAGCCGTGTTCGGGATGCATGAGACATTCGGCCATGCAATCGGCCACCGTCATAGGCCCTTCCTGCCTGATGCGCCGGATCAGGATGTCCTGCAGCGCGGTCATGCCTTGTGCAGGCCCTGCCGCGCCCGCGCCAGCACCCAAAGCCCGGCAAGGATCATCGGCAGGCTTAGGAGTTGGCCCGCCGTCAGGCCCCAGCCGCCAAGGTGCAGATAAAGGCCAAGCGGGTTTGCATCGGTGACGAACTGGGCATCGGGCTGGCGGACGAACTCGACAAGGAACCGCGCCGCGCCGTAGCCGATAAAGAAAAGGCCCGCAATCGCGCCGGGAAAGCGGAACCAGCCGCGCCGCCAGATCAGGTAGGTGAACAGGACCAGTAGAAGCAGGCCCTCCAGCCCCGCCTCGTAAAGCTGGCTTGGATGGCGGATGCAGGGCAGATCGGCGGTGGCGCAGGATTGTGCCGCCTCGCCGGGAAAGGCCACGCCCCAGGGCAGGGTGGTAGGGCGGCCCCAAAGCTCGGCATTGATGAAATTGGCGATGCGCCCAAGAAAGAGGCCGATGGGCGCCACCGCCGCCATCAGATCGGCCATGGGCAGCATCGGGATGCCTTCCCGCCGGCAAAAGAGGATACCGACGACCACCACGCCAAGGAACCCGCCATGAAAGGACATGCCGCCCTCCCAAACCCGCAGGATGCGCATGGGATCGGGCCAGAACCCTTCAAGGTCGTAAAACAGCACATATCCCGCGCGCCCCCCCAGGATGACGCCGACGATCACCCAGGTCAGCAGCCGCTCGAACTGTTCGGGCCGCGCCGGGGCCGCGCCGGGCCAAAGCCGTGGGGTGGTGATCATGCGCACGATCAGCTTCCAGCCCACAACGAGCCCGATGATATAGGCCAGCGCATACCAGCGCAGCGCCAGCGTCACCGGACCATTGTCGATGGAAAAGATCTCGGGCGAGATGTCGGGAAAGGGGATGTAGGTCATGCGCTCTGCCTTTGCTGTGACGTCTTGTCCGGCAGGGGACGAGCCTTGTCAATCTTTGGCAGGCTTGCGGTGGGGGCGCGGTCGGACCATATAGGGCGAAACGGAATGGAGAGCGCGATGCAACCGGGCAACAAGTTTCTGGACGACATGTCCCAGCTGATGACCAACGCCATGGGCGTGGCCCAAGGCGCCAAGACCGAAGCTGAAACGGCGATGAAAAGCCTGATCGACCGCTGGATGGCCGACCGCGATTTCGTGACGCGCGAAGAGTTTGACGCGGTGCGCGCGATGGCGCAGAAAGCGCGCGAAGAGAACGCGGCGCTCGAGGCGCGGATCGCGGCGCTGGAGGGGAAGAAGTAGCGATTTCCGGTGCGGAAATCGAACCGGAATTCGGCGCGAATTCCGGCTGACCCGTCGGGTCAGCCCGATTTCTGCGCCGGAAATCGGTCCGGAGTTTGCGTCAAACTCCGGTTACCCGCCCCCACATATCATACTCCCCCGCCTCTTCCACCGTCACAGTCACCAGATCGCCGGGGTTCAGCCCCTCGAACCCTTCATCAATGAACAGGTTCCCGTCGATTTCCGGAGCATCGGCCTTGGTGCGGCAAGTGGCGCCTTCGTCGTCGACCTCATCGACGATCACCTGCATCACCTGACCCACCTTGGCCGCCAGTTTCGCCTCGGAAATGGCTTGGGCCTTTTCCATGAACCGGTCCCAACGCTCTTGCTTCACCTCGTCAGGCACATGGTCGGGCAGGTCGTTTGACCGGGCGCCTGCGACGTTTTCGTATTGGAAGCAACCGACGCGATCCAGTTGCGCCTCGTCCATCCAGTCAAGCAGCGTCTGGAATTCCGCTTCCGTCTCACCCGGATAGCCGACGATGAAGGTGGATCGCAGCACGATATCTGGGCTATCGCGCCGCCATGCGGCGATTTCGTCCAAGGTTTTCGCGGCCGCCGCCGGCCGGGCCATGCGGCGCAGGGTGTCGGGGTGGGCGTGTTGGAGGGGGATGTCGAGATAGGGCAAGACCAGCCCCTCGGCCATCAAGGGCACCAGTTGGCGCACATGAGGGTAGGGGTAGACGTAGTGGAGCCGCACCCAAGCACCCAAGCCGCCCAATTCGCGCGCCAGATCGGTGATATGGGCGCGCACCTCGCCACCTTTCCAGGGCGAAAGGTCATGCTTGCGGTCCACCCCATAGGCCGAGGTGTCTTGCGAAATCACCAAAAGCTCCCGCACCCCCGCATTCACCAGCTTTTCGGCCTCGCGCAGCACCGCATGGGCAGGGCGGCTGGCCAGTTTGCCGCGCATGTCTGGGATGATGCAGAATTTGCAGGCGTGGTTGCAGCCTTCGGAAATCTTCAGATAGCTGTAATGTCGTGGGGTCAGTTTCACGCCTGTCGCAGGCATCAATTCGATGAACGGGTCGGGCGCGGGCGGCACGGCCTTGTGCACGGCGTCCAAGACCGCCTCATATTGATGGGGGCCGGTCACGGCCAGCACCTTGGGATGTGCGCCGGTGATATACTCGGGTTCCGCCCCAAGGCAGCCCGTCACCAGCACCTTGCCGTTTTCACGCAAAGCCTCGCCAATCGCCTCAAGGCTTTCGGCCTTGGCGCTGTCAAGAAAGCCGCAGGTGTTGACGATTACCGCATCCGCCCCCTTGTAATCGGGCGAAATCGCATAACCTTCGGCGCGCAGACGCGTCAGGATGCGCTCAGAGTCCACCAGCGCCTTGGGGCAGCCCAAGGACACCATGCCAATGGTCGGCTGGCCCGCGCGGCGGTCGGTGCCAAAGACCGGTTTCGGGGCAAGATCGGGGCGGAGGTTCGGGGGGTTCTGGCTCATGCCCGCCGCTATAACGCAAAGCGGGGCGGCGGCAAAGGGGCGTGGCCCGGCTTGCACCGGCCCGGGGCCTCGGTGCAATCTGGCGCGCAATTCAGAAAGGTAGCACAGCATGATTCCCGTCACAGGTTATTCCGGCCGGAAGGTCGCGGTTCTGGGCCTTGGCCGTTCGGGCCTTGCCACGGCGGCGGCGCTGGTGGCGGGCGGGGCCGAGCCCTTGCTTTGGGATGACAGCCCCGAGGCGCGCGAAAAGGCCGAGGCGGCGGGCTTTGCCTGTGTCGATCTGACCCGGCAATCGGCGCTTGAGGGGGTGGCGGCGCTGATCACCTCGCCCGGTATTCCGCATCTTTACCCCAAACCGAACAAGGTGATCGCCCGCGCGATGGAGCTGGGGATTCCGGTGGACAATGATATTGGCCTGTTCTTCCGGTCCTTCGGCAGCCGCGACTGGGACGATTTCGAAACCCCGCCCAAGGTGATCTGCGTCACCGGATCGAACGGCAAATCCACCACGACGGCCTTGATCCATCACATCCTGCAAGTGGCCGGGCGTCCGACGCAGATGGCGGGCAATATCGGCAAGGGGGTGTTGTCCATCGACCCGCCGCAGGATGGCGAGGTGGTGGTGCTGGAACTGTCCTCATACCAGACCGAGCTTGCCCGTGCCTTGACGCCGGATGTGGCGGTCTTCACCAACCTTTCACCCGACCATCTGGACCGGCACGACGGGATGGGCGGCTATTTTGCCGCCAAGCGGCGGCTTTTTGTTGAAGGCGGCCCCGATCGCGCGGTGATCGGGGTGGATGAGCTGGAGGGCCGGTTCATGGCGGGCCAATTGTCGATGGCCCCCGAGGATGACCGGGTGATCCGCATCTCTTCCGGCCAGAAGCTGGAAGGCTTCGGCTGGTCGGTCTTTGCCCGCAAGGGGTTCTTGGCCGAATGGCGGCGCGGCAAACAGATGGCCTCGATCGACCTGCGCGCCGTGGCGGGCCTGCCCGGCGCGCATAACCACCAGAATGCCTGTGCCGCCTATGCGGCGGGGCGTGCGGTGGGAATTGCGCCCAAGATGATCGAAGGGGCGTTCCACTCCTTTGCCGGTCTGCCGCATCGCAGCCAACTGGTGGGGGAAAGGAACGGCGTGAAGTTCGTCAATGACAGCAAGGCCACCAATGTCGACAGCGCCGCCAAGGCGTTGCAGGCGTTTCAGAATATCCGCTGGATCGTGGGCGGCATGGGCAAGGAGGGCGGTCTGACGGGCTTGGAGCCGCATCTGGGATCGGTGCGCAAGGCCTATCTCATCGGCCATTCGGCGCGCGATTTTGCGGTGCAGATCGGCGATCTGCCACAAGAGATCTGCGAGACAATGGAGCGCGCAGTGGCGCGCGCAGCGGCCGAGGCCGAACCGGGGGATGTGGTCCTTTTGGCCCCGGCGGCGGCGAGTTTCGACCAATACGCCAATTTCGAAAAGCGCGGCGAGGATTTCGTCGCGCGTGTGAAGGCGCTTTTGTAAGGGCAGCAAGGAGGCGTGGCCATGGCTGGCGATCCGGTGGTTGAGACGGAGGATGGCTTCACTGGGGGCTGCAGCTGTGGCCAGCTGCGTTATCGGCTGGAGGACCTCCCGCTGTTTACCCATGGCTGTCATTGCAGCTGGTGCCAGCGCGAGACCGGAACCGCCTTTGCGCTGAATGCCCTGATCGAGCGGGATCGCCTGGTTGTGACGGGCGAGACGCAAACCGACCTCGTCCCCTCGGCCAGCGGCAAGGGCCAGGAGTTGATCCGCTGTCCCGACTGCAAGGTGGTGGTGTTCAGCCATTTTGGCGGGGCAGGGCGGCTGATGGCCTTTGTGCGGGTGGGCACGCTGGACCAACCGGGACATTGCCCGCCGGACGTGAACATCTACACCGCCAGCAAGCTGCCTTGGGTGGTGCTGGCCCCGGATGTCCCGGCCTTTGAGGGCTATTATCAGGCCAAGCTGCAATGGCCCGCCGCCGCGCAAGACCGCTTTCGCGCGATGAAGGCGCGGCAGGCCGAAGGGGCGCAAACGGCACCGGGCACCTGATATTGGCGCCTGATCTGAATGCCTCAGCGCGCCCTGCAATCGCCCGCGCCTTTCTTCTGGCCAAACGCCTGCGCTTTGGTTAAGCTGGTCCCATCTGATCCGGGGCCAACCCGGGCGGGTTTCGAGCAGGCGTTCAACAGGCGGTACTCCCATGACTGAGATGGTCTATGGCTCCATGCCCGGTAGGGTGTCCGAGCCTGTCATTCCCCGTTGGTGGCGGACAATCGACAAATGGTCGCTGACGGCGATCCTGATCCTTTTTGCCATCGGGCTGTTGCTCGGGCTTGCCGCCTCGGTGCCTCTGGCCGAACGCAACGGGCTTGACCCGTTCCATTATGTCCAGCGACAGGCTTTCTTCGGGGGCGTGGCCATGGTCGTCATGGTGCTGTTTTGCATGATGTCGCCCGACATGATCCGCCGGATCGGGGTTCTGGGTTTTCTGGTCTCGTTCGTGGCGCTTGCGCTTTTGCCCTTTCTGGGCACCGATTTCGGCAAGGGCGCGGTGCGCTGGTTCTCGTTGGGCTTTGCCTCGGTCCAGCCCTCGGAATTCCTCAAACCCGGCCTGATGATCCTGACTGCCTGGCTGATCGCCGCAGCCCATGACCTGAACGGCCCGCCGGGACGGCTCATCTCTTTTGGGGTGGCGCTGACGGTGGTGGGGCTTTTGGCCATGCAGCCCGATTTCGGGCAAGCGATGCTGGTCCTCTTTGGCTGGGGCGTGATCTATTTCGTGGCCGGAGCGCCGATGGTCCTGATTGCGATCATTCTGGCCATGGTCGGGGTGGGCGGCTTTGCCGCCTATAACATGTCGGAACATTTTGCCCGCCGGATCAACGGCTTTCTGGCATCGGATGTCGATCCGCGCAGCCAGCTTGGCTATGCCACCAATGCCATTCAAGAGGGTGGCTTCTTTGGCGTCGGTGTTGGTGAGGGGCAGGTCAAATGGACCCTGCCCGATGCCCATACCGATTTCATCATTGCCGTCGCAGCCGAGGAATATGGCCTTGTGCTCGTCCTTGTGATCATCGCGCTTTACATGACGATCACAGTGCGCTCGCTTTACCGGCTGACGCGCGAGCGCGATGTGTTCACCCGGCTCGCAGGCACGGGACTGGCGTGCATTTTCGGGGTGCAGGCGATGATCAACATGGGCGTTGCGGTGCGGCTTTTGCCAGCCAAGGGCATGACGCTGCCCTTTGTCAGCTATGGCGGCTCGTCGGTCATTGCGGCGGGCATCACGGTGGGGATGCTTCTGGCGCTGACGCGCAGCCGGCCGCAGGGCCAGATGTCCGATGTGTTCCGGAGAGGCCGGTGAGCGCGCCCCTGCTCCTCATCGCGGCCGGGGGCACGGGGGGGCATATGTTTCCGGCCCAGGCGCTGGCCGAGGCGATGATCGCGCGCGGCTGGCGGGTAAAGCTTTCGACGGATGCCCGGGGCGCGCGCTATGCGGGGGGCTTTCCGCAGGCGGTGCAGGTGGTGGTCTCGGGCTCGGCCACCTTTGCGCGCGGTGGGGCACTTGCAAAGCTTGCGGTGCCGTTTCGCATCCTCGGCGGCGTTCTGGGGGCGACGGCCCGGATGGTCATCGAACGGCCCGCCGTCGTGGTGGGCTTTGGGGGTTATCCCACCATTCCAGCCCTTACGGCGGCGTTTCTGACCCGTCATCCGCGCATGATCCATGAACAGAACGGCGTTCTGGGGCGGGTGAACAAGCTTTTTACGCCCCGCGTTCACAGGGTCGCCTGCGGCACCTGGCCCACGACGCTTCCCGCCGGGGTGGTGGGCGAGCATACCGGAAACCCGGTGCGCGCCGCCGTGATGGAGCGGGCGGGCGCGGGCTATATCGCGCCGGGCGACTATCCGATGTCGGTGGTGGTGATCGGCGGCTCACAAGGCGCGCGGATCCTGTCGGATGTGGTGCCCGAGGCGGTGGCGCGCCTGCCCGAAGGGTTGCGCCGGCACCTGCGTATTGCCCAACAGGCCCGGCCCGAGGATCTTGACCGCGTGGTGGCCGCCTATGAGGCGGCGGGCATCCTTGCCGAGGTGGCCCCGTTTTTCGCCGATATCCCGCGCCGCCTGTCCGAGGCGCAGCTGGTGATTTCCCGTTCGGGCGCCTCATCGGTCGCCGATATCTCGGTGATCGGACGACCGGCGATCCTGATCCCCTTTGCCGCGGCAACCGATGATCACCAGACCGCCAATGCACGCGGACTGGTCGAGGCGGGCGCGGCGGTGCTCATTTCGGAAAAGGCGCTTGACGCCGAAGCGCTGGCCGCGCAGATGGCGGCCATTCTGGGCGCGCCTGGCACGGCCGAGGCCATGGCGCGAAACGCCCTTGGGCAGGGGCGCCCCGATGCCACCGAGCGGCTTGTTGCGCTGGTTGAAGGTCTTGCAGGAAAGGTTGATTGATGAACGCCACCAAATTGCCGCTGGAACTGGGGCCGATCCATTTTGTGGGGATTGGCGGCATCGGGATGTCGGGGATTGCCGAGGTGCTGATGACGCTGGGCTACCGGGTTCAGGGCTCGGACGCCAAGGCATCGAAGATCACCGACCGTCTGGTGAAACTGGGCGCAACCTTCTTTGAGGGGCAAAGTGCGGCCAATATCGGCGCGGATGTCTCGGTTGTGGTGATTTCCTCGGCCATCAAGAAGGGCAACCCGGAACTGGAAGAGGCCCGCCGTCGCAATCTGCCTGTGGTGCGCCGGGCCGAGATGCTGGCCGAACTGATGCGGCTGCGATCCAACATCGCCATTGCCGGGACCCATGGCAAGACCACGACGACGACCATGGTGGCCGCCCTTCTGGACAAGGGCGGGTTTGACCCGACCGTGATCAACGGCGGGGTGATCCACGCCTATGGCTCGAACGCGCGGGCGGGGGCGGGGGAATGGATGGTGGTCGAGGCCGATGAGAGCGACGGGTCCTTCAACCGTCTGCCCGCGACCATTGCCATCGTCACGAACATTGATCCCGAGCATATGGAGCATTGGGGCAGCTTTGACGCCCTGCGCAAAGGGTTCCTCGATTTCGTGTCGAACATCCCGTTCTACGGGCTCGCTGTTTGCTGCACCGACCATCCCGAGGTGCAGGCGCTGGTCGGCAAGGTGGCCGACCGCCGGGTGGTGACCTTTGGCTTCAACGCCCAGGCAGATGTACGAGCTGTGAACCTTAGTTTCGAAAATGGCGTTGGTTACTTTGATATCCTGCTTCAAAATGAGGCAGAAGGTTCGAAAATTGAAAATTGTTCGCTGCCGATGCCGGGGGATCACAACGTGTCGAACGCCCTTTCGGCGGTTGCAGTGGCCCGGCATCTGGGCATGAAGAAGGACGAAATCCGCGAGGCGCTGGCCGCCTTCTCGGGGGTGAACCGGCGGTTTACGCGGGTCGGCGAAGTCAAGGGCGTAACCATCATCGACGACTACGGCCACCACCCGGTCGAGATTGCCGCTGTCCTGAAGGCCGCGCGGCAGGCGACCAAGGGCCGCATCATCGCGGTGCATCAGCCGCATCGCTATACCCGGCTGTCTAGCCTTTTCGAAGAGTTCTGCACCTGTTTCAACGAGGCCGATGTGGTGGCCATTGCCGAGGTCTATTCGGCGGGAGAGGACCCGATTGCGGGGGCTTCCCGCGATGATCTGGTGGCCGGGCTGATCGCCCATGGCCATCGCCACGCCCGGGCGCTGATGGATGAGGCCGATCTTGCACGACTGGTCAAGGAACAGGCGCGGCCCGGCGATATGGTGGTCTGCCTGGGGGCGGGGACAATCAGCGCCTGGGCCAATGCGCTTCCGGGCAAGCTGGTGGGGCAGGCGGCGTGAGCCGCCCGATTTCTGCGCCAGAAATCGGTTCGGAAAATGGACATTTTCCGCAGCCTGGCAGGGGCCGGGCATGAGCGAGGATGTCTTTTTCGGTCTGGCAGCGGTGCTTTGGCTTTGCTGTGCGGCATATGCGATCTGGGGCGGGGTCCACCGGCGATGGTAGGGGCTGCTGCTGGCACCGCTTGGCTTTGGGCTTGGCTTTGTGGCGATCATGTTCGCGATGGTTTCCCTGTCCGGGGAGCGGGCGCCGGGTGATCTGGCCTAGCTGGGCTTTGCGCCCTATTTCGCCGTGCCCTTTGCGGCGGTTCTGCCGGTTGCCTTCGGTCTGGGTCTTGGCCTTTCGGTCTTTCGCCGCCGTGACCGGGGACCAGGGGACGAGGGGCCGCAAGGATGAGTGCCACCCTGGCCCTGATCGCAGCGCTTGTGTGGCTGATCCTTGCCAATGTGGTCGGGATGTTGCCGTCGAAAGATCAGCACTGGTCGAACGCCTACAAGCTGATCGCCGTGGACCTGCCGATCCTGGTCTGGCTTGGCCTGACCAACGGCGCGCTTCACGCCCCGGTTTTCCTCGTTGCGGCAGGTTCCGTGTTGCGACGGCCGCTGGTCTATCTCTGGCGCTGGATCCAGCGGCGCCTCGTCTAGGGCTGCCCATGTTGCCCAAGATCGCAAATCTGGGTATTCCAGACCCATGACCCAGACCCTGCCCCCCGTGCGCGGCACGCTGACCCCGAACCGGCCCTTGGCCGATCTGACCTGGCTGCGCGTCGGCGGGCCGGCGGATTGGCTGTTCCAGCCAGCCGATGAGGTCGATCTGGCCGATTTCCTGGGCCGGCTTGATCCGTCGATCGCGGTCTTTCCGATGGGGGTCGGCAGCAATCTGATCGTGCGCGATGGCGGCATCCGCGCCGTGGTGATCCGGCTGGGGCGGGGGTTTAACGGGATCGAGATCGACGGCGACACTGTCACGGCAGGCGCGGCGGCGCTGGATGCGCATGTGGCGAAGAAGGCGGCCGAGGCGGGGCTGGACCTGACCTTTCTGCGCACCATTCCCGGCTCCATCGGCGGGGCTGTCAAGATGAACGCTGGCTGCTATGGGGCCTATGTGGCCGACAACCTTGTCTCGGTGCGGGTTGTCACGCGGGCGGGTAAGGTGCGGGATATCGCGGCGGCCGACCTCAACCTGGCTTATCGGTCGTCAACCCTGCCCGAGGGTTGGGTGATCGTCTCGGCGACCTTCCGCGCCGCCAAGGGAGACCCGGCCGCGCTTGAGGCCCGGATGGCCGACCAGATCGCCAAGCGCGATGCAAGCCAGCCGACCAAGGACCGCAGCGCGGGCTCGACCTTTCGCAATCCGGCCGGGTTTTCCTCGACCGGCCGCGCCGATGACGTGAATGATCTCAAGGCCTGGAAGGTGATTGATGAGGCAGGGATGCGGGGCGCGACCCTTGGCGGGGCTCAGATGAGCCCGATGCATTCGAACTTCCTCATCAACATAGGGGGTGCGACGGCCACAGATTTGGAAAATCTGGGGGAGGAAGTGCGAAAAAAGGTTTTCCAACAGCGCGGTATCACGCTAGAGTGGGAAATCATGCGGGTGGGCGAACGCGCGTCCGAATAACACGACCACGGGGGAACACCCCCGGGATGAGGCAGTAAACATGGCGGGAACATCCGGGCGGGTGGTCTCCAAAGTGGCGGTGTTGATGGGTGGGCTTTCCGCTGAGCGGGAGGTTTCTTT